>DVGZ01000034.1 GCA_018712435.1 Candidatus Caccousia avicola | reverse complement strand
ATCACTTTCGTTCCACTCTGTCAAGATTTTTTTCCGTCTCTCTCGACGGCTTGACTATAATACCACACCCTTTCCCGCTTGTCAACGCTTTTTCGACTTTTTTTTGCAATTTTTTCCTTTTTTGCAAGTTCCCCTGAATTGTTTCCGGATCCTTCAATTTTCTGTGGAACCTGTTCCCGCATAACGCCGATTTTGCCCGGCTATACTAATCGCAATGAATTCCGGCTGTAGGAAACCGATAGCCGCTCTCTATTATATATAGAAAGGATTTGTTTCCATGAACCTCCATCGTTTTTCTCATCGCCGCTTTCTGGCAGCGGCAATCGCCGCCCTGATGCTGATCGGGATCGCGGTCTATGCGTCCAGCCCCCTCTTTTCCATGCAGGACAGCGTTTCCACCCTCTCCAAGGTTGGATCACGCGGCGACGAGGTACGCCAGATACAGACCAAGCTAAAGGAAAAGGGATACAACCCCGGCGCCGTGGACGGCATTTTCGGGGAAAACACGCGCAAGGCCGTCATAGCCTTCCAGCGTGACTACGGACTGACACAGGACGGCATAGCCGGACCGAATACGCTCAAAGCGCTCGGAATCACGTCCTCCTCCGGCCTGGGCAGCTTCAGCAGCGCAGATATTGACTTACTCGCCAAAGTGATTTCCGCCGAATCCAGGGGCGAGCCATACGCCGGACAGGTGGCCGTGGGCGCTGTGATCCTGAACCGCATGGAGCATCCCTCCTTCCCCAATACGCTCTCCGGCGTTATCTACCAGCCCGGAGCCTTCTCCTGTCTCTATGACGGCGGTATCAACGCCCCGGTCGCGGAGAGCGCCTATCGGGCCGCCCGCGACGCCATCAACGGCCAGGACCCGTCCGGCGGCGCAATCTATTATTATAACCCCGCCAAGTCCACCAACGAGTGGATTTTCTCCCGCCCTGTTATCACCGTGATCGGACAGCACCGGTTCTGCTCCTGATTCCCGCACGCTGCGGGTCACGTTTTCCACAGCGGAGAGTTTTCCCCGATTCCACTCCACGATTGTGGAAAAGCTTCCGGCACGCGGGACGGGAAAACCGCATGCTTATGCGAACCGTAAAAACTGTCGAAATTTAACTTTCCACAAAACCGAAGTTTTCCACAGTGGAAAACTTTTTCCCGCGTTTTCTTTTCCACAAAGAGCGCTCTTAACCCCCTTACCCGATCCTTTCCAAAAACCGCATGGCAATGCGGAATTTCAGCGAATTGCAAAAGCGCGTTTCTTCGGTTTTCCACCGCGTTGGGGAAAGATTGTGGAAACTTTTTTGCGCGAAAAAACGGCCCGGCAAAAGGAGTTTTCTCCTCTGCCGGGCCGCATTTGATCGGTTTCCTGAAACTTATGCGTCCGCCTTGAACGTCTTAAACGCCTCAATCGCTTCCTGCGTCTTGGCAGCGCTCGCCTCGTCCGTGGCTGTGTTGTTGTAAATCATCAGATATTTGCCGCTGTCCGAAAGATAGACGTTCGGCACGGTCTGGCCGATAATCTGGAAGGCGCCGTCCTTCTGCACACTGTCGCGGACGGTGTTCGCCGTCTCATTCAGGTTGTCCAGATCATACTCATAGAACTCCGCCGTGATGGAACCGCTGACATACCGGTGGCCGAGCTCCTTCGCACCGATCAGCTCCCCGTCCATCTCGGAAGGCGTTCCCGCAATATAGCCGCGATCCAGCATGAACTGTTCCAGACCGCCCAGCGTGTCCTCCACCTCATCCTCTGTCAGCGCGGAGGAAACCGCTTCCGACGAGGTCTGGCTGCTGGCGTTCATATCGACAAAGCCTTCTCCGCAGGCGCTCATCATGGTCATGCAGAGCATAGCCGCGGCAAGGGCTGCCACCCATCTTTTCTTCATGGCATTCTCAACCTTTCTCCGCCTTTTCGCGGCTGCTGCCAAAGCAGGCAGCTTCCGGGCGGGGGAACTCCAGTAAATTTTCTTCTGATATGAAAAAAACCGCTCAATGGCGGTTTTTTCCTGCGGCAAAGCCGCTGTTCTGGTGGACACAAGGGGACTCGAACCCATGACCTCTCGCGTGTGAGGCGAGCGCTCTAACCAGCTGAGCTATGCGTCCATAAGCAAAAACAAGCATCGCTGCCTGTTTTTGTTCGCCGGACTCTTTGACGAATCCAACGTTTCCCCGACGGTCGGGAAAAGAAGCATTCACCCCTGAAACCAGAGGTGAATGACCGCCGTAATTGGTGACCCGGACGAGATTCGAACTCGTGAAGCCGCCGTGAAAGGGCGGTGTCTTAACCGCTTGACCACCGGGCCATATTGGTAGCGGCAACTGGATTTGAACCAGTGACACTTCGGGTATGAACCGAATGCTCTAGCCAACTGAGCTATGCCGCCATATTCTCCGCTACAATTGCGGAGCGTTATTTATTATAGTATACTTGTCCCCCGTTGTCAAGGGTTTTATGCCAAATTTCTTTAGGTTTTTTAAGGGCAAGGGGTCAAAGGCGGGCGAAAACTTCCACCAAAGCCCTGACGGGCTTTGAAAGTACGAGGAAACAGCGCGGGACGCAAAGCAAGGCCCCCTTGCGACACGGGATCGCAAGAGGGCCGGTTTTCTGATGCGTGCCGGGCGGCGGACAGGTCCGCCGCTTGCGCGAATTGCGTCCAGACTCAGTCTGGTTATTTGATGTTGGTGACGTTCTTGTCTTTGAGAACAACGTCGTGGGCGCCGCCTTCGACGATGCTGACGGAGGACACCAGCGTAATCTTGGCCTTCTGCTGAAGCTCGGGGATCGTGAGCGCGCCGCAGTTGCACATGGTGGACTTGACCTTGCTGAGCGTCAGGTTCACGTTATCCTTCAAGCTGCCCGCGTAAGCAACATAGGAGTCCACGCCTTCCTCAAAGGAAAGCTTCTTCGCGCCGCCGAGATCGTAGCGCTGCCAGTTGCGGGCGCGGTTGCTGCCCTCACCCCAGTATTCCTTCATGTAGGTGCCGTTGACGTTTACCTTGTTCGTCGGGGATTCGTCAAAGCGGGCGAAATAACGGCCCAACATGACAAAATCCGCGCCCATGGCAAGCGCCAGGGTCACATGGTGATCGTAAACGATGCCGCCGTCGGAGCAGATCGGCACATAAATGCCCGTCTCCTCAAAATATTCGTCGCGCGCCTTGGCGACCTCGATCACAGCCGTAGCCTGACCGCGGCCAATGCCCTTCGTCTCGCGCGTGATGCAGATCGAGCCGCCGCCGATGCCGATCTTCACGAAATCCGCGCCGCACTCGGCCAGGAAGCGGAAGCCGTCCTTATCAACCACGTTGCCCGCGCCGATCTTCACGGTGTCGCCATACTTCTCCCGCACCCAGGCAATGGTGCGCTTCTGCCACTCGGAGAATCCCTCGGAGGAGTCGATGCACAGCACGTCCGCGCCCGCTTCAACCAGCGCCGGGATACGCTCCTCATAATCGCGCGTATTCACGCCCGCGCCGACCACATAGCGCTTCTGCGCGTCCAGCAGCTCGTTCGGATTTTCCTTATGGTTCGCGTAGTCCTTGCGGAACACCATGTATTGCAGATGCCCGCCGGCGTCAACCACCGGCAGGGAATTCAGCTTGTGATCCCAGATAATATCGTTGCATTCGGAAAGCGTCACGCCCTTGGGCGCGGTGATCAGCTTCTCCATGGGCGTCATGAAGTCGCGGACCTTCACGTCCGGAGACATACGGCTCACGCGGTAATCGCGTCCCGTCACAATGCCGAGCAGCTTGCCGTTCGGGCCGCCGTCGTCCGTGACCGCCACGGTGGAATGGCCGGTTCTCTCTTTGAGCTCCAGGATATCGGCCAGCGTCTTGTCGGGCTGGATGTTCGAATCGCTTACCACAAAGCCCGCCTTGTATGCCTTCGCGCGGGCCACCATTGCGGCCTCAGCCTGAATGCTCTGCGATCCGTAAATAAAGGAAATGCCGCCCTCTTTGGCCAGCGCCACCGCCATTTTGTCGTCGGAAACCGACTGCATGATAGCGGATACCATCGGAATATTCATCGAGATGGCCGGTTCCTCACCCTTGCGGAATTTGGTCAGAGGAGTTTTCAGGCTCACATTCGCGGGGATACACTCCGCAGAGGAGTAGCCCGGAATCAACAGGTATTCATCGAAGGTATGACAGGGATCGTTGTAAAAATAAGCCATTCTGATACATCCTCCATTTTTGTTTTATTTTGGCGCTCAAAAAGCGGCTCCAACAATCTTTTAATATAGGGGAATTGATTTATTATAGCATTATCCGCGCAAAATGACCAGAGGAAAACAAAAATAATTTATCCCTCCGCGCCGCCTGTGAGCAGCGCTTCGACCACCTCGCTCTGGTTCTGGCAGCACGCCTCATGCAGCGTCATGCCGCCCGTCGCAATTTTCGCCTGCGCCTCGGGGGATTGCTCCTCGTCCGGGGAATAGGTGCCGTTGAGCAGAGCCGAAATCTTTTTCGCCCCCGCGCGCATCGCCAGCTTGTAGGCCGTTTCCGTTTGGTGCTTTATCGCAGCAATGCGGAAAAGCACAAACCACGCTCATGCCATCCCTGCACGAGGAAGCCTCCCTCGTGCTCTCCTCCGCAGATGGTCAGCGTCTCACCCAGCTTCGCTTCGCTCACATAATCGATCTGCTCATAGGAAAATGCTTTTGTCCGCAGCTCCTCGGGCAGAAAATCCATGGTGATATCGCCATAGACGGTATTGTTCAAATGATCGTTGTAATCAATATCGGAATAGCGGATCTCGCGTTTTCCCAGCTCCGGCAGCTCACATGGCGGGATCTTGTCCACCTTTTCCTCTCGCGGCACCTTGCCGTCATGGAATACACCGTAGGAGAGAAACACCTTGGGACGCAGGATCTTATGCTCATGCGGCTCCGCAGACACACAGGTCTGCATCACACGGATCAGCAGCTCCTCCCCCGCCCAAAATTCATAGTCGCGGTAGAACTGCACGCCCATGGTGCCGAGCGGGTGCGTTTTGATGGTCAGCTCTTCCCCCAGCTCCGGGAGGCGGTACACGGTGGCGGCGTTGGAAATGATCAGGAACACCAGTCCCTTTTCCTTCATTTCCGTGTAGCCCATCCCCACCGATTCCAAATGGCGTTCGCTGATCTCCTGACAAACCCGCAGCATAACCGACAGCTTCATTTTGCTTCCCGGCCCCACGTCATACGTTTTGACGCGCATGGGAAGCGTATATTCCCGGATTTGTTCTTCTGTGAACTCCATTTTCCACAAACACTTCCTTTCGTGTGGAAAAAGCCGGGCCCTGTTCCGGGCCCGGCTGCGCAGATAAAATATTTATTTCACCGGCAAAATGACTTCCTGGCCGCCCATATATTTTCTGAGAACCTCCGGCACGGTGACGCTGCCGTCGGCGTTCTGGAACTGCTCGACAATCGCGGGCATCACGCGGCTGGTGGCAAGACCGGACGCGTTCAGCGTGTGCGCAAAGTGCAGCTTCTTGTCGGCCCCACGGTACTTGATGTTGCCGCGGCGTGCCTGGTAGTCGCGGGCGTTGGACGCGGAGCTGACCTCCTTGTAAATGCCCATGCTCGGGATCCAGACCTCAATGTCATACGTTTTCGCCATGGAGAACGAGCAGTCGCCGGCGGCAAGCTTGCTCAGACGGTAATGCAGGCCCAGCTCCTGAACCAGACGCTCCGCCTTGCCGACCAGCTCCTCAAACGCGGCGTCGGAGCCTTCCTCGGTGGTGTACTGTACCATCTCCACCTTGTTGAACTGGTGGCCGCGGATCATGCCGCGCTCCTCAGCGCGGTAGCTGCCCGCCTCACGGCGATAGCACGGCGTGTAGGCGATAAACTTCTTCGGCAGCTCGTCCTCGGAGAGGATCTCGTCGCGGTGCAGGTTGACCAGCACCGTCTCCGCCGTCGGCAGCATGAATTTCTTATCGGCGGACGTGGGATTCTGGATCCAGTAAACCTCCTCCGCGAACTTCGGGAACTGGCCAGCCACATAGCCGCACTCATAGTTGAGCATGTGCGGCGGCAGGATCAGCTCGTAGCCGTCCGCGAGGTGCTCGTTCACAAAGAAGTTCAGCAGCGCCCATTCCAGACGTGCGCCCGCTCCGCGATAGATCCACGCGCCGTTGCCGCCAACCTTCGCGCCGCGAGGATAATCGATCATGCCCAGACTCTCGCACAGGTCGACATGATTCTTCGGCTCAAAATCAAACTTCGGCTGCTCGCCAAAATAATGCACCGGAACATTCTGCTCCTTGCCGCCCGCCACAACGTCCTCGTCGGGCATGTTCGGCAGGCCGAGCATCAGCTCCTTCTGCTTTTCCTCAATCGCGCTGAGATCAGCGTCAGCCGCCTTGATCTTCTCGGAAAGGGCCTTCATCTCCGCCATCACGGGGGCCACGTCCTCGCCTGCCTTCTTCATGGCGGGGATCTTCTTCGTGCAGGCGTTTTGCTCCGCCTTCATGGCCTCGGTGCTGCCGGTCAGCTCGCGGCGCTTCGCGTCCAGCTCCAGGATCTCGTCAACGACGGAATCCAGGTTCATTTCGCGCTTTTTGATGTTGGCCTTCACCAGATCGGGGTTGCTGCGGATCAATTTGATGTCGATCATAGTCTTTCTATCTCCTCTGTCTCTTGAAATATCTGTATTTTGGCAAGCTTACTAAGGGTTGTTTGAAAAATCATAATCACCGTCTTTTTCCCCATAGCGGCAGTTTTCTGCGTCAAAAATGCTCGGAATCCAGCAAGGATTCCTGCGCTTTTTTCCTGGAAAGCTCCTCGCTCTGAGAAAAAATCCGGCATTTCCTCTTATTTTCAAACAAGCCCTGGGTAATTCTCAGCGATCCTCAAACAGCTTGATCAGCTCCGAAAGATCCTCTTCGCCGTAAAATTCAATCAATAGCGTTCCCTTTTTCTTATTTCCCTTGACGGAAACACGGCGGCCCAGGTGCTCATGCAGAGCCAGCTCAACCTCGTCGTAATACGGCATACGGCGCTTGGGCGGCTGGCGCTTCGGCTCCTGCTCCACTCCGCGCGCGTCCTGCGACATTTTTTCCAGCTGCCGCACAGTCAAATCCTGCTCCACGATCAGCTTGGCGGCGCGGCGCATGGATTCCTCGTCCGGGAACGCCAGCAGTGTGCGCGCATGACCCGCGGAAATTGTGCCGTCCTGCACCATGGCGCGGATATCCTCCGGCAGGGAAAGCAGACGGAGCGCGTTCGCCACGGCGGGGCGGGATCGTCCCACCGTGCGGGCAATGTCCTCCTGCGTGAAGCCGTATTCCTCGATCAGCGCCTGATAACCGCCCGCTTCTTCCAGCGGATTCAGATCCTCGCGCTGCAAGTTTTCGATCAGGGCCAGCTGCATCACTTCGCTGTCCGTGAGATCCCGCACTACAGCCGGAACCTCCTGCACGCCCGCCATACGGGCGGCACGCCAGCGGCGTTCTCCTGCCACGATCTGGTAGCCTCCCCCAATGATGGGACGCACCAGAAGCGGCTGCAAAACGCCGTGCTTGGAAATGGAATCCGCCAGCTCGGCGATGGATTCATCGTCGAAGTTTTTCCGGGGCTGGTCGCGGTTCGGCTCGATATCCCCGATTTTTATCGCAACGGCGGAATTTTTATCCTCTATATCGTTTTCTGAAAAGATGGCGTCCAGGCCCTTGCCCAGCCCGCCTTTTTTGGCTGCCATTCAATCTCCCCTCTCTGAGAAACCCGTTTTGGTCAGCGGTTTTTCAAGATTTCCTTTGCCAGCGCGTTATAGGCGACGCTGCCCTTGCCGCTCTTGTCGTAATACTGGATCGGCTTACCGAAGCTGGGAGCCTCGGAGAGACGGACGCCGCGCGGTACCACGGTGGAAAACACCTTGCGCGGAAAATACTTTTTGACCTCCTCGACCACCTGCTGTGTCAGATTCAGACGGCCGTCGTACATAGTCAGCAGCACGCCCTCAATCTCCAATTGATCGTTATACTGTCTCTTGACGCGGCGCACCGTATTCATCAGCTGCGAAAGACCCTCCAGCGCGTAATATTCGCACTGGATCGGGATCAGCAGCGTGTCCGCCGCACACAGAGCGTTTGTCGTGATGATCGAGAGTGAGGGCGGGCAGTCGATCAGTATATAGTCATAGGTTTCCCGCAGAGGAGCCAAGGCCGTGCGCAGAATGGCCTCCCGGTGATCGCGCTCGACAAGTTCGATCTCCGCCCCGGCAAGATCCATACTTGAGGGAATGAGATCCAGCTTGTCAAACCCGGTGTGAACAATCACATCCTGAGCCTTTACTTCCCCCAGAAAAACGTTATAAACCGTGTTCTGTTGTTTCCGGCGATCCACGCCGACGCCGCTTGAGCTGTTTCCCTGCGGATCCACGTCCACAAGCAGCGTTTTTTTGCCTTCCAGACCCAGCGCGGCCGCCAGATTGACCGCCGTGGTCGTCTTTCCGACCCCGCCCTTCTGGTTGGCGATTGCGATAATTTTACCCATTGGCTTCCCTCCCTCCGCCTTATTATAACACGCTTTCCGGCGGGAATAAAGCTATATTTCCCTGCCGGAGCAAAGAATTTTCATTGTTCCACGTGGAACAACGCAAAAAAGCCGCGAGATCTTCCGTATCCGGAGATCTCGCGGCCCTGTTTCCTATGTATTTTCTGTTTCACTCATCCTTGCGCGGCTTTCTTCCCCTCCCCCTTGACGAGACTGAGCGGCGCGGAGCCGGACGCTTCCGATCGCGGTATGCGCACCACATATTCCAGATATTCCTCCGTCTCCCGTTTCCAGCTCTGCGCGCCGATCCCGCTCTGCTTCATCACATCCACGGCGTGGTGGATGGTATTCATAAAGAGACGAACGTCGCGCACCAGCACGGTTTTCTTTTTCTTTTGTCCCTTCTCCGCTTTGGGGGCAGGCTCAATCAGCTGAGCAATGTAGGCTTCGGTCTGCGCAACATTCAACTGCTGCTCCTCCACCCATTTGAGAGCAGCAAGACGATCCTCCTGCTTGTCCAGGCGCAGAACCGCGCGGGCATGGCGTTCCGTCAGACCGGCGCGGGTAATGATTTCCCTCTCCTCCGAGCCCAGCCGCAGGAGACGAAGCTTGTTTGCAATGCTGGACTGGCTTTTTCCAAGCCGGGCCGCCGCTTCCTCCTGGGTAACGCCCCACTCCTCCACAAGGCGGCGCAACCCCTCCGCTTCCTCAAAAACGCCAAGGTCGCGGCGCTGCAAATTTTCCAGCATGGCGAGGATCGCGCTCTGCCGGGAATCGCAGGAGGACACCACACACGGAACAAGAGAAAGACCGGCAAGCTTGCACGCCCGAAGCCGCCGTTCCCCGGCAATCAGCTGATATTCCCCCGTCGGTGTGCGGCGCACCGTGAGCGGCTGCAAAAGCCCGTTCTGGCGGATACTGTCCGCCAGCTCAGACAGGGAATCAGGGTCAAAGCTTGTCCGCGGCTGCGCGGGGTTGGGGTGGATCGTATCGGGCGGAAGCTGGATGAGTTTCTTTTTATCCTGATGATTCCACATGATAAACCCTCCTTGGTGGAAAACTTCCTTTGTTTTCTTTATCATACCCTATTTCAAAAGAGGAATTTGTCACAGTATGAGCGACCAAAAACAAAAGGTAAAGTTTCCCTCAGCAGGTGTCGAGACAAGAAAAAGCAGACCGCACCCTGACGCTAAATCTGCGCGCAACAACTCTTGTTTTTACGTTGGACTAACCTTTGGCACGACAGTTCTCACCTTTAATGCTAAACCAATATACAGCAGCTTATATTTTGACTCTAAATCTATATACGACAGCACCGTCCCTATTTCTCTCCATATTTTCTGACTACTTTCGTCAAAGTTTTGCTTTTTTCTCCTCCTCCCTCCCCCACATGCAAGTCCAGAAAAAAAGCAAATGTTTCACATGAAACTTTTTTGTTTTTTTAAAATACGATACCGGAGAAAAGCCAAAAGCCCCAAAAATCTCTTTTGGGTCTGTTGAGATCCCCTCTTTTTCGGATAAAACAAATTTCCGAAAATAAGCACGTCTCTCTAAACTACATCTTCGCATATCAAAATCCCATCCAAGCTGCAAAAATAAACACAAGAGCAAAATCGCTTTAACGAAAAACAAATATAAGAAAAACCCGAGCAGATCTCCATCATAAAAGTCTGCCCGGGTCTTGTATTGCTTTGTAATTCTTGCAAATTGTCTGCGGCGCTTTGCAGATTAAATCTCTTGTCGCCTGCCTGCGCCAATCGTCGGTCTGAAGCATAATTTCGCGGGCTTCGCCCGGAAAACCTCGCGCCCTGGCTATCGCCAGTTCGCGGTCTGAAGCATAATTTCGCGGGCTCCGCCCGGAAAATTACGCTTCAGCAGCCCGGAGTTTCGCCGCAAGCCCCTGTAGGGCCGTTCCCCAACCCACGGAATCTCCCAAAATTATTCCCACGCTAATTTTGGGAGATTCCCCCACCAGCCGGCCAGTCTTGCGCGTCAGCGCAAATTTGGCCGGCCGTGACGCGGGAAAGGGTTCGCAAACCTAACGTAGAAAAGAAAGCGTGGGGTTCGAAGGGGCAAAGCCCCTCGCGAATCTTTGCCTACTTTCTTTTCGTAAAGAAAGTAGGGGCCCGTCGCGGCCTGAGCGACAAAAAAGAAAATCGCCGGGAGCATAACGAGACTGTCCCGCGCCGCCGGGCAAAACCATTTTCACACCGCTGCCGCGCGGGCCGCTGCGTACAGGCTCAGTCTGCCTGCTTTAAAGCGGAGCTTTCTTGATCTTCCCCCCATGCCGGGGATACTCCTTCCCTGTTGGCCCCTTCTTGCGAACGATCGCCAACCGCCTTTGATCCCCTCCCGGCAGTTCATACGATTCCACTCGCTCCACCTGCCCGCCGAGCAGCTTCACCGCCCGTCCGGCCTTTTGCATTTCTTCTTCCATCTGCGGTCCCTTCAATGCCGCAAAGATCCCTCCCGTTTTCACAAACGGCATACAGTATTCGCACAGCACATTCATTCCGGCAACCGCACGCGCCGTCGCGCAGTCAAATTTCCCCCGCAGCGCCGGATCGCGTCCTGCTTCCTCCGCGCGCGCATGCACCAATTTTGCATTCACGCCAAGCTCCCGACACACCGTTTCCAAAAACGTCAAACGCTTCTGTAAACTGTCCAGCAATGTAATTTCCAACTCAGGCCGCAGAATCCCCCATACAATTCCCGGGAACCCTGCTCCTGTCCCTACATCAATCACTTTGCCGGAAATCTGCAAATACCGCAGCGCCAGCGCACTGTCCAGAAAATGCTTCACGCGAATTCCTTCCGGATCCACAATCGCGGTCAGATTCATTTTCTCGTTCCATTCACACAACAGCTCCGCGTACCGTTTCAGTGCGGCCAACTGCTTCTCCCCTGCGGGTATCTCATATGCGGAAAATAATTCCGCCAGCTTTTCCTGAAACTCAGTCATTGCTCTCCCCCGCTTTCCTTTCCTCTCTGCGAAAGCCAGATCAACAAAACAGAAATATCCGCCGGGCTGACTCCACTGATCCGGGAAGCCTGTCCCACCGAGATCGGACGGATCTTTTTCAGCTTCTCCCTCGCTTCCATGCGCAAGCCCTGAATCGACTCATAGTCCGCGTCCTGCGGCAGGCGGCGTTCTTCCAGTCGGCGCACTTCTGCAACGTCCGCCTTCTGCCGCTTGATGTATCCTTCATACTTGAGTTCGATTTCCACATTCTCAAAGATTGCGGTGGAAAACTCCGGGCGCGTCGAATCTACCGGCGCTAATACCTCATAATTCAGTTCCGGCCGACGCAGCAGCTCCGCCAGCTTCGCCCCTGTCTTGAGCGGAGCCGTCCCGCACCGCTCCAAAATGGCATTAACTTCCTCGCCCGGCGCAATGACTGTCTTTTCCGCGCGCGCACGCTCTATTTTCTTTTGCTCTTCCTTTTTCGTAAAGCGCGCCCAGCGTTCGTCCGAAATCAGACCAATTTTGCGTCCTGTGGGTGTCAACCGCTCGTCCGCGTTGTCCTGACGCAGAATCAGCCGGTACTCACTCCGCGACGTCATCATACGGTACGGATCGCTGACTCCCTTCGTCACCAGATCGTCAATCAGCGTTCCAATGTACGAGCTGGCGCGATCCAACAAAAGCGGTTCCTTTCCATGCACGCGCAGAGCCGCGTTGATGCCCGCGATCAACCCCTGCGCCGCCGCTTCCTCATAACCGGAACTGCCGTTGAACTGACCTGCTCCGTAAAGGCCGGGCAGATCCTTGAATTCCAGTGTCGCGTCCATCTGCTGCGGATCCACGCAGTCATACTCAATCGCATACGCCGGACGCATGATCTCCACATGCTCCAAACCGGGGATCGTGTGGTAAAACGCCACCTGCACGTCCTCCGGCAAGCTGCTGCTCATACCCTGCAAATACATTTCCTCGGTATCCAGTCCGCACGGCTCAATGAAAAGCTGGTGCCGCTCCTTATCCGCAAACCGAACAATCTTGTCCTCAATGCTCGGACAATAGCGCGGCCCCACGCCCTCGATCTTTCCGCCATACAGCGGCGAGCGATCCAGGTTCGCGAGAATCACACGCTTTGTCTCCTCATTGGTCCAGGAGACATGGCACACCGCGCGGTTCTGCACCGCACCCGGTTCCGTATCGTAGGAAAACGGCTCCGGCGGCTCGTCTCCCTTCTGCACCTCCAGATCGGAAAAGTCAATGCTTCTCCGCAGCACGCGCGCGGGCGTTCCCGTTTTGAACCGGCGCAGGGAAAGACCCAGCTTTTGTAAGGATTCGCTCAAAAACGCCGCCGGGAACAATCCGTCCGGCCCGCTCTCATAGGACACGTCCCCCACATAGATTTTTCCCGCGAGAAACGTTCCCGTTGCCAAAATGACAGTCTTTGCCCGATACTGTGCTTCAAGCCGCGTCGTCAGGAGCCAGTCCTCCCCCTCCCTGTCCAGCGAAACGATCTCCGCCTGCTTCAGAAGAAGGTTATCCTGCAACTCCAAGGTGCGTTTCATGATCTTGCTATACTCGCGACGGTCAATCTGTGCGCGCAGCGAATGCACCGCCGGACCCTTACCCAAATTCAGCATTCTGCTTTGCAGCGCCGCGGCGTCTGCCGCCCGGCCCATCTCGCCGCCCAGCGCGTCAATCTCCCGCACAAGGTGCCCCTTTGCCGTTCCGCCGATCGACGGGTTGCACGGGCAGTTTCCCACCGCGTCCATATTGATGGTGAATAGAATTGTGCGGCAGCCCAGTCTGGCCGCAGCCAGCCCTGCCTCGATCCCGGCGTGTCCGGCTCCGATTACCGCTACGTCGCATTGTCCCGCGTTATACTTCATCCGCTACCGCGTCCTTTACAAATAGTATAGATTATAGATAAAACAACTGATTAAAAGTCATACAATAGAATACGAAATGTATTATTAGTGTTGGAATATACTTATATTGGGATATAGAAAGTCACATATAGTTATAAGTGATATATAAAATACGATATGTATTTTATGCTCATCCCCTCTCCCCTATTGGGGTGGGAATGGTAAGCTGTGCGTTTTGGAGGACGGAAGCTTCCCGCACGGAAAAATTCGCTTTGCTCTTTTTCTCGCACTGGCATTTGTGTATTTTATGCTGATCCCCTCTCCCCTATCGGGGTGGGGATGGTAAGCTATGCGTTTGGGGAATGGAAACTTGCTGCACGGAAAAATTCGCTTCGCTCTTTTTCTCGCCCTTTTTTGGCTTCGCATGATCCTCTTTTAGGGGCTCTGCCCCTAAAACCCCGCAAGCCTTTTATAAAAGGCTTGACCGAAAATTTCAGGTGGCTCCGCCGTGCTCTTATTTTCCTACACAGAAACGGGAGAACACTTCATCCACCACAGCATCCGTGACCTTCTCCCCCGTCAACTCCAGCAGCGACGCGACCGCTCCTTCCAGCGAAACCGTCACCGCGTCCAGCGTCATGCCAATCTTCAACGCTCGCTCCGCTTCCTCCAACGACTCCTTCGCACGTCTCGCCGCGTCTCTTTGACGTTCCGTGAACAGCAAGCCCTCATTCGGATCAATCTCCGCCGTTTTCAGAACCTTTCCGATCGCTTTCGCCAGTTCCTCCAACCCGTCTCCATTCTTCGCGGAAAGAACTACAACATGTTGAAAATATTTCTGAATATACGAATAGTCAAGCTTTGTCGGAAGATCGCTCTTATTCACAACGGCTAATGCCGGGACATTTCGGCACGCATGCGCCAACCGGCGATCCTCCTCCCCCACCTTACGCGAGGAATCAAACACCGCGAGAACCAGCTGCGCCGACTCCAAACGTTTCCGCGCACGTTCCACACCAATTCGTTCCACCGCGTCGTCGGTATCGCGCAGACCGGCCGTGTCAGCCAGCCGAAGCGGAATCCCACCGACCAGCACGGTTTCCTCTACGATATCGCGGGTTGTGCCCTCCACGTCGGTGACGATCGAACGCTCGCACCCGGCAAGGAGATTCATCAAGGTGGATTTTCCGGCATTCGGTTTTCCGGCAATCACGGTATCCACTCCCTCACGCAGAGCGCGGCCCGCGTCAAAGGATTGCAGCAATCGATCCAGTTCTCGACCCGCGTCAAAAAAGACGCGCTGCAATTCCTCTTCGTTGATTTCGGGAATTTCCTCCTCCGGGTAATCGGCCCAAGCTTCGAGGTGGGCGGCAGCACCGACAAGCGTTTCTTTCACCGCCGCGATCCGCCGTTCGAGAGCGCCGTCCCGGCCCGCGAGAGCAGCGCGCGCCGCCTGTTCCCCGCGCGCGGAGATCAGCTCCATGACGGATTCCGCTTCCGTCAATCCCATTTTTCCGTTCAGGAAAGCGCGGCGGGTAAATTCGCCGGGCTGGGCGGGACGCGCGCCCGCATGGTACAGAGCCCGAAGCGTCCGGCGAAGCAGATACAATCCGCCGTGACACGAAAGCTCCGCGACATTTTCTCCCGTAAAGCTGGCGGGCGCGCGGTAATTGATGGCGATTGCCTCGTCGATCGGCCCTTCTTCGTCCTGCACACGGCCATAGTGCACCGTATATCCCTTTTCCTCCGCGAGGCGCTTGCCGCTGCGGGCGGTAAAGACCTTGTCCGCAATCTCCTGCGCCCGCGGGCCTGAAATACGGATCAAACCGATTCCGCCGGGCGCCTGCGCCGTCGAGATGGCCGCAATGGTATCCTGCGCCATGCTTTTCTCTCCTTTTCAAAAGATTCCGCGTGAAGGCGGGTGCGCTTGTTCAGAAGCGCAAAACAATGCGGGATCAGCGCCTCATGCGGTGCGAAACAGGTTTTTTTCCGCGTCTCAGCGAAGAAAATCGCTGTTCCGGGCATCCTGGGTGTCGTCCGCCTTGCCCAGCTTCCGCAGGTTTTCCCTGCGTTCGTCAAGCAGCTTTTGGTAAAAGGCGCGGTATTTTTCACGCAGCTGCGTTTTTCTGTCCAGAATTTTCTGATAATTCTCATGGTATTTACGGGTATCCCTGCCGTACTTCTCTTCAAGCATGGGAAGAAACTGCTCCATATATTCCTGCTCGCTCATACTTTCCACCTGCTCGACAAACTGCTCCGTCTTCGTCAGATCAAGCTTCTGAAGGCCCTGCGCGTAGCGGCGGAAGATCACGTTGTAGATTGTATCGTTGGAATGAGGGACATAGTCATAGCTCATGTCCTGCGCGTCCTTGTCGGAAAGATGCGAGAAGGAGGCCTCCTTGTCAAAGGAGACCAGGTTTCCGCGGCGGTCGAAGAGGAAGTTTTCTCCCTTCGTATCGAAATTGCACAGCAGCCAGTCGAGGACATGCTCGCGCAGCAGGCCGGTGCGGATCTCCTCCATCTGCGGGGTATCGGCGTTGAGGGTCTCGTCGGGATCCTGCTGCCATTTGAAAAGATCCGGAGGCGGCAAGCCGGGATCCCCCTCCCGCCACGAGTCGACTTTTTTCTGAAGAGAACCGACGATCTTCCCGTTCACACGCACGGCGCTGGCGGGGATGGAATGGTCGTCGCCGCACAGCTTCTGCTGAAGTTTGGAGGCGGCCTCCGTCACGAGGGCTCCCTGCGTTTTTTCAAACCCGACGCAGTTAATGGCCTCCTTGTACAAAAATTCCTGTCCCTGACTGTCCTCAAAAATATACATGGGCTTTGTCCCGCCGAAGAAGGCGCGCCCCTTGTTGACATACGTCTTGTCGTCCCGCTCATCCCGGTAAACGGCCTCTTCCCTGGAAAGGGGGTTGGCCTTTTTGAACGCGCCCACCAGCTTTTTCATCGCGTCAAATTTCTCATGACGGGCGAAGGTCTTTTCGGCGTTTTCGCGTTCCGGACCTTGAGGCATTTTTTCCATCTTGAGCTTTTTATTGAGCTTGTTGAGCTTGATCTGCTCGTTCTCCTTGACGGCCATGGCGCGCCGGCGCTCGACGCTGCCCACCGGCATCATCAAAGCGTAATGGGCGGCCGCGTCCACCCTCTCCTGCTGGCATTGTGCCTGCGCCCAGAGCTTTGCCTGCTTTGTGCCGGCCTGAAACAGCATATATTTTTCCCTTGCCTTAATGTCCGCAAGGCTCGCCTGCAAATGCTTCCGTTCTTTGGAGAGCAGCTTTTTCTCCATGGCCTCCTGATCGGCTCCTTCCGGAGCCAATCCCAAACGGGCCGCCGTGTCCGAGAGACTGCTGCGGCGCTGGCGCAGCTGTTCCCGCGTTTCCTGCTTCGCTTCGAGAAGGCTTTTCTCGTTTTGGAGGGCTTTTCTTTCCGAATAGCTGGCCTTTCTGCGCTCGAGCGTCATCACGCCGTTTACCTGCTTCCACTGTACGGGAATACCCTGCTCCAGCCGGCTGTTGACCTCCTCCGCCCTCTGTGTGAGCACATCCCTCTCCTGCTGCCATTGCTGCTGCTGGCGGCCGAGATAGGTCTGGTTTTGAATTTCCTGACGCCGTTGCTCCCGTTTCTGCTGGAGCACCTGTACATTTTCGTTATCCAGAGGCATATGCTCAACTCCTCACTGCATCTCGTATGCGGCGCTATAAAAGCGCCGGACCACTTCGTAATGGGGAAACAGCCGCGCCAGCGCCTGTTCGGCCTTGGGTTCCACCGCGGCCACATACAGCCAATCGTCCTGTCCGCGCTCCTCCAGCCTGCGGGCGGCCTTCGCCAAAAGGGAAAACAGCAGGGCCTGACGGCCGGAAGCGCACCAAATGTAATGAAGCGCAAGCTCGTCCCCGTCGCGCAGGAAGAAGACCGCCGCCTCCGGACCTCCGGCTCCTGCGGCGCAAAGGCAGAGCTCCTCCTCAAAATCGAGACCGTCCATATGCTCGAGATAATAAATCCCCCGGGCCTCCAAAGAGCGGCGGAAGTTTTTCTGATCATGGGCGGGAAGGGAGAAAAACGGAACGGCGTTTTTACAGCGCTCCTCCGCCGCCATCAATTCCCCGGAGGTCGTCAGTCCGGAGATCGGGATCCGGCATACAGCGCCCGTTTCCTCCGAAACGTAGAAATCCGGCAGATCCGCAAAAAAGCCGTAAAGGGGATCCGACTTTCCGGCCGCGGTAAACAGACAGCGCAGCGGCGCGTCCATTCTCTCGGCGCACTCGCAGAGAAACCGCACCATACCGCTGCCGACGCCCCTGCCGCGGTATTCCTCCGGGACAAAAAGGTACGCCAGCTCCAGCAGAGCCCCGCCGTATTTCAGCTCGACCACCGAAACGCCGCACGGGGTTCCGTCCCATACGGCGCCGACAGCCGCCATATTTTTTTCCTTTGCAAGCCTGCGGCGCAGAGATTCCGGGATCGCGTTCTCAAACGCGGGAAGAAGCCGCGCGTCCAGCCGTGAATATTCCGTCATTGTTCCACCTCGATTTCAAATTTCCGACCGCCTCGTTTGGCACGCCCTGACCGCGCTTTTCCAAACCGGCGCGAAACGTTTTTCTACAAAGTAAGGCTACCGCAGAAGCGGCAGCCTCAACCGATCAAAAGGATTTTGCGCGGCAAAGCCTGCGCAGCATTTTATTTTTTCACGTCAATGCGTCCGTAAAGCGGAGCGGCGGAGTCGTCGCGGCGCTGGGCGGGCTGCTGGGGAGCGGCCTGCGAACGCGGAGCGGACGAGGAATCACGGCGGGGCGGACGGTTGCCGGAGCCTCCACGGGGCGGTCTGCCTCCCTGCGGGCGGCCTCCCTTGCCGTCGGGGCGGCGGCCCTTCGGACGGCGCTGCGGCTGGGGACGTTCTCCCTCAATCGGTCCGATCACGACATGGCGCGCGAGATCCTCTCCCTCGCTCCACGACTTCGCGCCCTCGACGGTCTGCACCGCTGTATGAATGATGCGGCGCTCGTAGGGGTTCATCGGCTCCAAAGAGGAGTTGCGGCCGGTGCGCACAGCCTTCGCGGCAATCTTCTTGCCGAGGACTTCCAGCGTCTCGCGGCGCTTTTCGCGATAATTGCCGATATCCAGCGTAATGCGGTAATAGGAATTATCCACATGATTGGAGACAAGACCGGCCAGATACTGGAGCGCGTCGAGCGTCTCTCCGCGGTGGCCGATAATAAAACCAACGTCGTCGCCGGAAATGGAAATGAGCGCGCCGTTCTCCTCCTCCTGCACCGAGAAGGAAGCATCCTTCACACCCATGCATTCCAGAATGGTTTTCAAATAATCCACGGCGGCGTCCGCCGGACTGGTCTTGATAAAGGCGCGCACCTTCGCCGGGCTTCCTCCGAAGAGGCCGAAGGTCTTTTTCACGGGAAGCTGCAGCACCTCGAATTCCGCCTCATAGGATTCCACACCCAGTTCGCGGCAGGCCGCCTCCTTTGCCTGTTCAATGGTATCTGCGGTTGCAATGGCTTCTCTCAACATAATGGGAACCAACCTCCTTACCCAACGTCCGGTTACGGTATTCGGCAGTCCTTTGATTCCGCGAAGCGCGGCCGCGCCCTTATGCGGAACACACCGGACCTTTACTTCTTTTGTCCCAGATAATCAGAACCGCTCTTGTTCTGCTTGCCCTTCCCCTTTTGGGCGGGGGCGTTCTTCTTTTCGGCGGGAAGCTGCTTTTTCTCCTGCTTCGTGGCCGCTTTTCCAGTGGAAGCCGACAGCTTGGCTTCCAGCGTTTTCCGGATCTCGATCTGCTGGTTTACGGGAATTTCCTTGACCTTCGCCTCCTCCAGCTCGCGGCGCGCCACGCGGGCGGCCTCGGCACGGGCGAGCAGATCAGCCTGTCCGAAGAATTTCATGGTGATAAACGACTGCCCGATTCCCAGCACGTTCTGGATCGCCCAGTAGAAGCCGACAGCGCCGGGCATGGTGAAAGCGAGATATGCCGTAAAGAGGGACATGCCGTAAAGCATGAACTTCATGCAGCCCTGCTGCTGCTGAGCCGCCTGGTTCGGCTGCATTTTGGTCGTCACCAGCTGCATGAGGAGCGAGGTGACAAGGCAGACCGCGGGGATCAGCCACATCATGGACTCAAAGCTGCTGCTCTGCGGGGTGGCCAGCAGATCCAGACCGAGGAACTTGAACCCATGGCTGAACGACTCGATCTTTTCAATATCCTGAGCCGAGAACATGGTCAGCGTATCGCGCAGGGAATCGAAATGCTTGATGATCTCGATCTCCCCGTACTGGGAAACAAAGGTGGAGCTGACGCCGGGGATCTTGCTGAGCATCTGCGTGGCCTGCGACACGACGTTCGCGTCAATGTGCAGAGCGTTGCGCAGGGGATAAATCACCGAATAATAGATACCGAAGAGGATCGGCAGCGGGATCAGCATGGGCAGGCAGCCGCCCGTCATGCTCACGCCCTCCTTCTGGTAGAGCTTCTGCGTCTCCTCGTTGAGCTTCATTTTATCGTTGGCATAGATTTTCTGGAGCTCGCGCACTTTTTTCTGCACCTTCGCCTGCGAAGCCATAGACTTCTGCTGCTTCACGGAGAAGGGGAACACCAAAGCCTTGACGATAATGGTGAACAGGATAATCGCCACGCCGTAATTCTGCACGATCCCATACAGGAACCAAAGCAGATATCCGAGCAGGCTTCCAAACCAGTTAAAAATATCCATAGGCGCAAAACTCCTCTATCGTGGTGAACGCTTGCTTTTCCGCTCCGGCACGGGATCGTACCCGCCGCTGGAAAAAGGATTGCAGCGCAAAATACGGTATAACGCAAGAAAAGAACCCTTGAACGCCCCAAACCGCTGAATCGCCTCGATCGCGTAATTCGAGCAGGTGGGAATATACTTGCAGCACGATCCGCCCTTATAGGGAGAAATCGCCAGCTGATAAAAGCGCACAAGCGCGATCAGGATCCGCTTCACAGCAGCACCCCCGCATCCTTCAGCTGAGCCATCATGGCGCGGTGGACCTGTGTACTTTTGAGAAACGGCGTTTTTCCCCGCGCAACGAACACAAAGTCGTAGCCGGAGCGAATACGCGGATACGCCTGACGGAAGGCTTCGCGGATCACGCGGCGCGAGCGGCTGCGCCGGACGGCGTTGCCGATCTTTTTGCTGGTGGTGATCCCGACGCGGATTCCGCCGCAGCGGTTTTTCATCACATACGTTACAAGAGCAGGACCGACAAAGGACTTCCCCCTCGCATAGAGCCTGCGGAAATCCCTGTTATCCTTCAGTGAAACAATCACGTCCATCTATTTCAAATCACACTCCCCCCGCCGCCGAAAGCGCAGGCAAAGGGGCCTGTGCCCATACATACAAAGAAAGGCCACGCAACGGTGGCCCTTGCACTCAAGCTCAGTAGGTTAAGCGTGCTCTGCCCTTCGCACGGCGGCGGGCCAAAACCTTGCGGCCGTTGCTGGTGGACATTCTCTTACGGAAGCCATGCTCCTTTTTTCTGTGGAGCTTCTTCGGCTGATACGTTCTCAGCATGGAAAAACCCTCCTTTCGGGCATCTTGTCGTTGATCAGGACAAGCCTGCATGTGTCAACCTTGCAATTTAGCATTATAGCGGATCTTCCCGCCGCCTGTCAACCCATTTTTGCGCCCCCGCCGCGAAAAATACAGGTTTTCCCTGATCTTTTGAAAACAGGAAGCTTTTTAAGCGGAAAACAGGCAGATTTGCCCTCGTTTCTCCCATTTTCTCACAGGTAAAATACAAAACAGCGCGCGTTTTGCGCCTGCAAAAGGATTTGTCAAAGAGAAAAGAATGTGCTATTATAAAGTATATAATGCCTAAAAGCGCCCAAAATCCAAAACGAGGGGATCGAGGGCCGTGTGGAAAGTTCAAAGGAAAGGTAGTTAATACGTTATGGAATCCTTTACCGAAGCCTGGAGCCTGATCTGCGATTTTTGCAAAAACCGCATCACGGAAGTGGCCTTCACAACATGGATCAGCCGGATCGAGCCGGTGACGCTCGATTTCGCACAGGGGACGGCGATCCTGAAGGTGCCCAACGACTTTCACCGCCAGACGCTGGAGCGGTGCTATACCTCCCTGCTCACAGAGGCCCTCGACGAGGTATTCGGTCCGGGGCTGAAGGTGAAGTTTGTGATCCCGGAGGAGCTCGGCCAGCCGAAGGAGGAGCGTTTCCAAAGCGACACCGATTACGACTATACCTTCGACACCTTTATTGTGGGGCCGTCGAACAAATTTGCCCACGCCGCGTCGATCGCCGTGGCGACGAAGCCCGCAAGCCTGTATAACCCCCTGTTTATTTACGGCAACTCGGGACTGGGAAAAACCCACCTGCTCTACGCCATCTGCAACGAGATCGCCTTCCGTCACCCGCAAATGAATATCCTATATATAAAGGGAGACGAATTCACCAACGAAATGATCGAGGCGATCCGCCACGGCACCACGCAGGAATTCCGCCAGCGCTACCGCAAGGCGGACATTCTGCTTGTCGACGATATCCAGTTTATCGCGGGCAAGGAGTCAACGCAGGAAGAATTCTTCCACACCTTCAATTCGCTGTACGAGTCGAAGCGCCAGATCGTGCTGACGTCCGACCGCCCGGCGAAGGATATCGCCACGCTCGAGGAGCGATTGCTCACCCGTTTCGAGTGGGGACTGACGGCCGACATTCAGCCGCCGGATTTCGAAACGCGCCTTGCGATCATTCGCCGCAAAGCGGAGCTGCTGGACATTGTGATCCCGGAGAACGTCTGTGAATACATAGCGAACCGGCTGAAAAACAACATTCGTCAGCTGGAGGGCACCGTGAAAAAGATGAAGGCATACCACCTTCTCAACGGTCAGGCCCCCAGCATCACCACGGCCCAGGCCGCGATCAGCGATATCATCAACAACGATCAGCCCACGCCGTTCACCGTGGAAAAAATTATCGAGGAGGTCGCGCGCACCTTCGGCGTCACCTCGGACGATATCCGCTCGGCCAAGCGCGCCTCCAATATTTCCAAAGCGCGCCAGATGGCCATGTACGTCGTGCGCGAGATCACGCAGATGCCCACGGAAGCGATCGGCAACGAATTCGGCGGGCGCGATCACTCCACGGTCGTCTACGCCCTTCAGCAAATGGAGAAAAACCAGCAGAAGGACAGCAAGATCAAGGCCACCGCGGAGGACATTATCAAGAACATTCGCGATCGGTAAGCTTTCACAAGTTTTCAACATTCCCCACAGAGTTTTCCACAGGGGTGTGAAAAAGAAAAAAGTTTTCCCTTTAATCACAACATTTCCACCACGCGATCCGCAAAACTTTTTCCCCCTCAACAGGCTTCCCGCCTGAAAAAATTGATCTTTTCCACTTTTCCGGCTCCCCTACTACCCCTACTAAAACGATCCCTATCCTAAACAATACTGATCTTTTTCCGCACGGCGGAAAACCGCCGCGCGGCCCAAACAGGAAAGGCCAGGTAATTTGCCATGAAAATTGTATGCAGCCGTCAGCAGCTCGTGGAAGCAGTTTCCAACGTTCAGCGGGCGGTCTCCACCAAATCCTCCGTTCCCGCGCTCGAAGGAATCCTCCTTCGCACCTCCGGCGGAGAAGTCACCCTCTGCGGCTACGATCTGGAGCTGGGCATGACCACCTCGATCGAGTCCAGCGTGGAGGAAAGCGGCAGCGTTGTGCTCAGCGCCCGCCTGTTCGCGGACATTGTGCGCCGCCTGCCCGGCGAAAGCGTCAGCCTCACGATCGACGAAAAGAACATCACCACGATCAAGAGCGGCGCCAGCGAATTCTCGATCGTGGGAATTCCCGCCGGCGAATACCCGGACATGCCCGCGATCAGCGGTGACGACAGCGTCACCCTCCCCCAGCATCTCCTCAAAGGCATGATCCGGCAGACGATCTTCGCCGTCGCGGAGTCCGACGCGAAGCCGATCCACACCGGAACGCTGTTTGAGATCGGGGAAGGCCGGATCCGGCTTGTCTCGGTGGACGGCTACCGGCTGGCCATGCGCGAGGAAGCGGCGGGCGGCGACGCCGAACTCAGCTTTGTCGTACCGGGCAAAACGCTCAGCGAAGTGTCGAAGCTGCTCAGCGACGAGGAGGAAGACGAGCTGGAACTGCGCGTCGGACGGCGGCATATTCAGTTCCGGATCGGAAGCTACTGCGTGATCTCGCGTCTGCTCGAAGGAGAATTCCTCGATTACCGCGCCGCGATCCCGCAGTCGAGCACGACGGAAATTATTGCCAACACGCGCGAATTCATCAGCAGCGTGGAGCGCGTTTCCCTGCTGATCACGGATCGCCTGAAAAGCCCCCTGCGCTGCCAGTTTGGAGACGGAGAAATTCACCTCTCCTGCTCCACGGCGATCGGCCGCGCGAGCGATCAGTTTGAAGCCGCGATCACGGGCGCACCGGTCGAGATGGGCTTCAACAACCGTTACCTGCTCGACGCTTTGCGCAACAGCGAGGGCGACGAGGTGAAGATCCAGCTCAATGGGCCGCTGAGTCCCATGAAGGTCATGCCGCGCGAGGGCTCGGACTACCTCTTCCTGGTGCTCCCCGTTCGCCTCAAAACCGAATAATTTTCGCCTTGCCGGACGCCTCGCCGCGCCCGGCAAGATGTTTCATGTGAAACAATCGTTTGAAAGGAAAAAACCGGAATTTTCGACCAAAAACGATCCTGTGATCGCAAAAAAAGCGCACGGGATCAGGGAAAAGGAACACAATAGGACAAAATTCACATTGCGAAAGAAAGCGAAAGTTTCGCTTGGGAAACACCGGAGTTTTCCGTATTCCACCCGGATTTCTCGCTCGTTTCTGTTCCAGTTTGGAAGAAAATGTGGTATAATAATAGAATGGCCGCGTGATAAATTCCGGCTTAGCGGCTGGGTGTTATCTGCAAGCCTATGTAGAACCGTAACCCCGACGCACGGAAAACCTCGCGCCCTGGCTAACGCCAGTTCGCGGTCTGAAGCATAATTTTGCAGGCTTCGCCCGGAAAATTACGCTTCAGCGGCCCGAAGTTTCGCCGCAAGCCTGCGGAGAGCCGTAACCCCAACCCACGGAAAACCTCGCGCCCTGGCTAACGCCAGTTCGCGGTCTGAAGCATAATTTTGCAGGCTTCGCCCGGAAAATTACGCTTCAGCGGCCCGAAGTTTCGCCACAAGCCTGCGGAGAACCGTAACCCCGACGCACGGAAAACCTCGCGCCCTGGCTAACGCCAGTTCGCGGTCTGAAGCATATTTTGCAGGCTTCGCCCGGAAAATTACGCTTCAGCGGCCCGAAGTTTCGCCGCAAGCCTGCGGAGAGCCGTAACCCCAACCCACGGAATCTCCCCAAATTATTCCCCACGCTAATTTGGGGAGATTCCCCCCACCAGCCGGCCAGTCTTGCGCGTCAGCGCAAATTTGGCCGGCCGTGACGAGGGAAAGAGGGCGCGGAGCCAACGTAGAAAACAAAGCGTGGGGTTCGAAGGGGCAAGGCCCCTCGCGGTTCTTTTCCCCATTTCTTGGCGGCAAGAAATGGGGGGCCATGCGGCCTGAGCTAAAAAGAGAGAATCAAAGTTCAGCGGCTGGGTGCGAAACAGACGCTGTGTGCGGCTGGCAGGCACGGCAGCAAGTTGTGTCCTGGCTTTCGCCAGCACACAGGGGGACCCCTCATGTGGGTCCCCCTACAGAAAAACAGTCCCCCGGACTGTTTTTCCTTCCCCTCCTGCATTTTGGGAAGGAAAAGGTACGGTTTAGGGGCTCCGCCCCTATAACCCCGCGTCTCCGCTGCCGCTCCGGTCGGCGCCTTGTTTGTGTGCCACCGGCACACGTCGCCCTTTTATAAAAGGCTTGACCGAAAATTTTATATGCTCCGCCATGCTTTCGGGAAGCTGGGAGCATGTTTAGACTGTCCCGCGCTGCCGGGCAAAACCATTCCAACACCGCCAACGCGCGGGCCGCTGCATGCAGGCTCAGCCTGCCGGGTATAAAAGAGGATAGAAAGCATGACACAATACATTCAAATTGATACCGAGTTCATCCGCCTTGCGGATCTGTTGAAATACGCCGGGGCCGCCGAAACGGGCGGTCAGGCCAAGCTCCTTGTGCAGGACGGCCAGGTCCTCGTCAACGGCGAGGTCTGCACCATGCGCGGAAAAAAACTCCGCCATGGCGATCAGGCCGCGTACCGCGATACTGTGTATGAGGTCGTGTCCGCCGCTTCGGACGGTGACGAACACCATTCATGAAGGTTCTGTCACTGACCGCGCGCGGGTTCCGCAATCTCGAACCCCTGCAATTTTCTCCCCATGAAGGGCTGAACGTTATCTGCGGCGAGAACGCCCAGGGAAAAACCAACCTCCTCGAAGCCATGTGGCTGTTTACGGGCGGGCGGTCGTTCCGGGGCGCGAAGGACGCGGAGCTGGTCCGCGTCGGCGAGGAACAGGCCGAGATCGCGCTTTCCTTCTTCAGCCAGGAGCGCGAACAGACCGCCGGCATGACGCTGCGCGGCGGCGTGCGCAGAGCTTCCCTCAACGGCGTGCCGAAAAAAGGCATGGCCGAGCTGGTGGGCCGTTTCTGCGCCGTGATCTTTTCCCCGGAGCATCTCTCGCTCGTCAAGGGCGGGCCGGTCGAGCGGCGCGCGTTCCTTGACTCCGCGCTGTGCCAGGTGCGTCCCTCGTATGCCGCGCTGTTCTCACGCTACCGTCATACGCTGAACCAGCGGAACGCTTTGCTCAAAGACATCGCGCGGCACGCGGAGCTTCTCGATACCCTCCCGATCTGGGACGAACGGCTGTGCCGGTACGGCGAAGCCATCGTCCGGGAGCGCCGATCGTATCTGGAACGCTTCTCCCCCCTCGCGGCGGCGCACTATGAGGGCATTTCGCGCGGGCGCGAACGGCTGGAGCTTTCCTATGAGCCGTCCTTCACCGGCGATCTCGCGCAGGCGCTGCGCCATGCGAGACGCGAGGATCTGCGCAGCGGGCATACCTCCGTCGGGCCGCACCGCGACGACGTTTCGATCCAGCTCTCCGGTATGGCGGCGCGGTCGTTTGCCTCGCAGGGGCAGCAGCGGTCCGCCGTGCTGGCCATGAAGCTGGCCGAAGCGGGCGTGCTGGCGCAGTCGTGCGGCGAGGAGCCGGTCGTGTTTCTCGACGACGTGCTCAGCGAGCTGGACGCGGCGCGGCAGGAATACCTTTTGCGCCAGCTGCACGGGCGGCAGGTCTTTCTCACGGGCTGCGAGCTGCCGGGCGTGATCCCGGAAAGCAAGGACGGCGGGCTGTTCGTCATGGATCGCGGCGTATTGAAGCCACAATAAACGGAAGGAGCGACAGGCATGTATCTGCATCTCGGTCAGGATACGGTGATCAAAATGAACGAGATCATCGGGATCTTCGACATGGACACCTCCACCCTCTCCAAGACGACGTGCGCGTATCTCGCCGCCTGCGAGAAAAAAGGGTGCGTCGTGAACGTTTCCATGGAGCTGCCGAAGTCGTTTGTGCTTTGCCGCTCGGACAAGGGCGAGATCACGGTGTATATCTCGCAGATCTCCTCGTCCACGCTGTTAAAGCGAAGCCGTTTTATTGATAATATCTCTTTGCCATAAGGATGGAAGCTTGCTTATGAAACAGTTTGGTCTGCCGCAGTGTCCGTACTGCGGGAAGAAAATCAACCCGTTTTACGCATGGTATCTGCGCACACAGGGAGAATACATCTGCCCCGCCTGCGGGGGTGTGTCAAACATCGGGATCACGGGGGCCGCGAAGGCTTCCGGAGCCGCTGTGGCGGTGATCGATCTGGTGATCTTCGTGATCGCCATGCTGGATCAGAGCCACGAGCCGCCGTTCGGCTATCTGATTGCGATGATTGTCCCCTTTCTGCTGTTCACCATCCTTTCGGCGTTTATGGTGCGGCTGAAAAAGCCGGTGCTGAAAAAGAAGGAGCCGCCCGGGAACGCGGATCGGACGGGAGGCATGCCGCAGCGCACGGGAGCACAGCGGCAGACGATACCGGATCGGCGGTATCCCCAGCCGGGATCCACGGCCCGTCCGACACAGGGAGCGCGGCCAAACGGCACGGGAACGCATTACACGAACAACCGCCCGCGCTGACGGAAGCGGTTTTGCGATACAGACAGATCCACCAGCCGGCGTGCGTGAGCCGCCGATTTGAAGGAGCGAATACGAAACATGGAATTAAACGAAATCACCCAGGCAAGCCAGAATTACGATGAAAACCAAATCCAGGTTCTGGAGGGACTGGAGGCCGTGCGCAAGCGGCCCGGCATGTATATCGCGTCGACGGGGCCGAAGGGCCTGCATCACCTCGTCTATGAGATCGTGGACAACGCGATCGACGAGGCGCTCGCGGGCTTCTGCGACCGGATCGACGTGGAGATCCTGCCGGGGGACATTGTGTGCGTCACGGACAACGGGCGCGGCATCCCGGTGGGCATCGAGCACAAGACGGGCCTTCCGGCGGTGACGGTCGTGTTCACGATCCTGCACGCGGGCGGCAAGTTCGGCGGCGGCGGCTATAAGGTTTCCGGCGGCCTGCACGGCGTGGGCGCGTCTGTCGTGAACGCGCTTTCCGAGTGGCTGGAGGTCGAGGTTTACCACGAGGGCACGACGTATTACCAGAAGTTCGAGCGCGGCCATGCCGTCACCGAGCTGATGGAAAAATGCGCCACGGACCGCACCGGTACCCGCGTGCGCTTCAAGCCTGACCCGGAGATCTTCCGCGAGAGCACGGTGTTTGATTTCGAGACGCTGCAAACGCGTCTGCGCGAGCAGGCGTTTCTGAACGCGGGCGTGAATATCTGCCTGTCCGACAAGCGCAATCCCGAGGAACCGGTGGAGGACAGCTTCTGCTATCACGGCGGCATTTCGAGCTTTGTGGAGTACATCAACAAAAAGCGCGCCGTCGAGCTGATCCACCCGGACGTGATGTATTTTTCCTGCGCGGCGGCGGACGGCAACTCCACCGCCGAGGTCGCCATGCAGTATACGGACTCCTATACGGAGCTGATGCTGAGCTTTGCGAACAACATCCATACTACGGACGGCGGCACGCACGAGGAGGGCTTCAAGCGCGCCCTCACGCGCGTCATGAACGACTACGCGAGAAAATATAATATCCTCAAGGACAACGACAAGAACCTCTCCGGCGACGATGTGCGCGAGGGCCTGACGGTGATCATCAGCGTCAAGCTGAAGGACGCGCAGTTTGAGAGCCAGACCAAGGGCCGTCTCGGCAACACCGAGATGGGAACGCTCGTCAACGGCCTGATCGGCGATAAGTTCGCGGCGTATCTGGAGGAAAACCCGGCCACGGCCCGCGCGATCTTCGACAAGGCGCTGGCGGCGGCCCGCGCGAGGGAAGCGGCCCGCAAGGCGCGCGAGCTGGTGCGGCGCAAATCCGTGCTGGAAAACGCCGCTCTGCCCGGCAAGCTGGCGGACTGCCAGAGCCGTGATCCCGAGGAAACCGAAATTTACATCGTCGAGGGCGATTCCGCAGGAGGCTCCGCCAAGGGCGGTCGTGATCGCAAATTCCAGGCGATCCTCCCCCTGTGGGGCAAGATGCTGAACGTGGAAAAGGCGCGGCTCGACAAGGTGTACGGCAATGAAAAGCTGATGCCGGTGGTCACGGCGCTCGGCTGCGGCATCGGGGACGAATTCGATCTCTCGAAGCTGCGCTACGGCAAGATCATCATCATGGCGGATGCCGACGTCGACGGCTCGCATATCCGCACGCTGCTGCTGACGTTCTTCTTCCGCTTCATGAAGCCGCTTGTTGAGGAAGGCCACATCTATCTGGCCCAGCCGCCGCTGTTCCGCATCACAAAGGGCAACAAACACCACTACGCCTACACCGACGGCGAGCGCGACCGCATCATGAGCGAGCTTGGCCAGGGGTACGAGATCCAGCGGTACAAGGGCCTTGGTGAGATGGACGCCGAGCAGCTGTGGGAGACGACCATGAACCCCGAGACGCGGATCATGCTCCGTGTGGAGGTCGAGGACGCCGCCGCCGCGGATGAAGCGTTCACCGTGCTCATGGGCGACAAGGTGGAGCCGCGCCGCGAATTCATCGAGAAGAACGCGCGCTACGCCGAGCTGGACGTCTGACGGCGAAGCGATCGATTGACAAATCCCTGAAAATACAAAAAGGAGATACACATACATGGACGAATTGCGACAGGAACGGGAAGAGGAACAGTCTCCGAAGCCGCCGTCGGCGGCGGAAACGGAGCCGGAGGAAAAACGGGACGACGACGAGGAAGCCGTGGAATGGGACGGCAGCGAGGCGGAGCTGGTGCTGGACGACGACGCGGCGGACTACGAGGAGCCGCAGACGGGCATTAAGCTTTCCTATAAGCTGCGCGAAAAAGAGGTGTTCCGCGCGCTGGAGAAGTCCGGCTTTTCCAAGACGCTGGGCAAGCGCGCTCTCGTCGAGGGCGTGATCCTTGTGCTGCTGGCGGTGTTTTTCTTCGTGACCTATGCGCGCATCGGCGGGACGATGAACCTCTTTTTCGGGGGGATCGCCGTGCTGGCCCTGGCTGCTGTCGCCCTTCTGCCGTATCTCGGGCGCAAAAAGCGCGCGCGGGATATCTGCCGCGACGAACGCCTTTCGCACATTGAGATGGAAATTTACCCGGATTCCATCCAGATCGGCCACGGGGAGGGCGAATGGGAGATCCCGCTTGACGGGAGCTGCCGCCGCGACGAGCACCATAATCTGCTGCTCTTCTTCCCCGCCGGCAAGCGTCACATGGTCATTCTGCCCCTTCGCTGCATTGAGCCGGGCGTGCTGCCCGAGGTGCAGGCCATGATTGTCGCCGGTACGCACCGGGGAGACGAACTGTAAGATCGGACGACGATACCAGGATCGAAAGGGGGAAAAGGGATGCTGTTTCTTCCAAACGAGGATGCTGTTCTCACGCTCCGGCAGCAGCTTTCCGCGCAGGACTATGCCGCGGGCTGTCAGGTGCTGGAGGAGGCGAATTCCCCCACCGCGCGGCCCGCGGTGCGCGCGGCGGCCTGCGCGGCGGGTGCGGCGATCTCCGCGTCCACGGCTCCCCTCTCCCTGCGGGAATACGGGACCATGTGGATTCCCCTTCTGTTTATGGCGCTGTTTGCCGCGATCGCCGTCTGGGCGCTGCTGTTCCAGCCGCAGAGGAAGTGGGAGGAAAAGCTGCGGGAATTCGCCGCCACGCCCCTTCTCGGGCTGGAAACAGAGATCGCCGTGTACCGGGACTTTTTCCTGATGAAAAACCAGTATGAGCAGTGGCAGGAATACTGGACGGAGTTTTCCTCCTGTCTGGAAACGGATCGCTTTGTGGCGGCCGCGGGATCGGGAGGCTGGCGCTTTCTGATCTGCAAGGACAGTCTTTCCGAGACGGAGTGCGACGCGCTCTCCCAGGCCATGCAGAACACCTTCGCCTTTTCGTATCGCCGTTCCCGGACGAAGGGAGGGAAGCCGCATGGCTGACACGAACGATCCGGGCGTGTGCGCCAGCTTTCTGGTCACGCGGGAGGATTACGCCGATTACCGCGCGGCGGCGGGAAAATCCGCCATCAGCCCGGGGGAATTTCTCTTTGTGCGGCTGGCGGGGGCGGCGCTGCTTCTGTGCTGCTTTGTGTTTCTCGTGACGCTGGGGGATGATTGGCAGCGGTTCGCGATCGACGCGCTGCTCGGGATCTGCGGCCTGTTTTTGATGGGCTGGAAAAGCATGCTCCCGCTCTGGCTCCGGGCGCGCGCGGGCAAATTTTATGATGAAAATAACCGCCTTGTCGAGGCGTACACCGTGACGGTGAGCGGCGAGGGGATCGCCGTGGAAAAGCCGCGCTATGAAGCGCAGCTGCCGTATGCGATGATCGCCGGGGCGTATGAAGATAAAAAGATCTTTTTCTTTTCTCTCGGAGCGGGCCGCTCGTGCTTTTTGCCGAAGCGCTGCCTGACGGAGGAAGAATGTTCGAGGATACGAAAATACCTGTCTCTTGCCTTGCAGGAGAAATTTCAGCAGGAGGGTGCCCAGATCAATGGATGAAAAAATGGAAAACGGCAGAGTAGTCAACGTAGACCTGAAAAAGGAAATTGAAAAATCCTTTCTGGCCTACTCCATGTCGGTCATCGTGCAGCGTGCGCTGCCCGACGTGCGCGACGGGCTCAAGCCGGTGCACAGAAGAATCCTCTATACCATGTACGAGAACAACCTCTCGCCCAGCAAGCCCTACCGCAAGTGCGCGGATACCGTGGGCAGCGTGCTCGGGCGTTACCATCCGCACGGCGACGCGTCCGTCTATGACGCTCTCGTGCGTCTCGCGCAGGATTTCTCCATGCGCTATATGCTCGTCGACGGCCACGGAAACTTCGGCTCCGTCGACGGCGACCCTCCGGCTGCCTATCGTTACACCGAGAGCCGCATGAGCCGTCTGGCCGTCGAGATGCTTCAGGATATCGACAAGGAAACCGTCGATTTCATCCCGAACTATGACGACCGTCTGAAAGAACCGACGGCTCTCCCCTCCCATTTCCCGAACCTGCTCGTGAACGGCTCGACGGGTATCGCCGTCGGCATGGCCACGAACATTCCCCCGCACAACATGAACGAGGTCATCGACGGCATGTGCTGCCTGATCGATAACCCGGACGCCGGGCTGGACGAGCTGATGGAGCACATCAAGGGCCCCGACTTCCCGACGGGCGGCATCGTCATGGGCCGCTCCGGCATCCGCGCCGCCTACGCGACGGGCCGCGGCCGCATCACCGTGCGCGCCCGCGCCGAGATCGAGGAGGAGAAAAACGGCCGGTATAACATCATCGTCACCGAGCTGCCGTATCAGGTCAACAAAGCGCGCCTGATCGAGAGTATCGCGGATCTCGTCAAGGAAAAGCGCATTGAGGGCATTTCCAACATTGACGATCACTCCGACCGCGACGGCATGATGATCGTCATCACCGTCAAGCGCGACGCGTCCCCGCAGATCGTGCTGAACCAGCTGTACAGCTTCACGCAGATGCAGACGACGTTCGGCGTGATCATGCTCGCAATCGTGAACGGCGAGCCGAAAACGCTGACGCTGCGCGACATGCTCCAGCATTACATTGACTTCCAGGTGGACGTGGTGACGCGCCGCACGCAGTTCGACCTCAAAAAGGCCGAGGAGCGCGCCCACATTCTGGAGGGTCTCAAGATCGCCGTCGACAACATCGACGAGGTGATCGCGATCATCCGTTCCAGCTCCGACCGCTCCACGGCAAAGCTGCGCCTGTGCGAGCGCTTTGGACTGGACGATCCGCAGGCGCAGGCCATCGTGCAGATGACGCTCGGCGCGCTGACGAACACCGATCGTCTGAAGCTGGAGGAGGAGCTGGCCGCCATCGAAGCGAAGGTGGCCGATTTCCGCGACATTCTCGCGAACAAATCCCGCCTGATGGGGATCATCAAGGACGAAGCGCAGGAGATCAAGAAGAAATACGGCGACGAGCGCCGCACCGAGATCGCGGCGATCAGCGGCGAGGTGGACATCGAGGATCTGATCCCGCGCGAGGAATGCGTCCTCACCATGACGAATTTCGGCTACGTCAAGCGCCAGCCGACGGACACCTACCACATCCAGCGGCGCGGCGGCAAGGGCATTTCCGGCATGAGCCGCCGCGAGGAGGACGCCGCCGCCGAGATGTTCGTGATCGGCTCGCATGATTACGTCATGTTCTTCACGAACCTGGGCCGCGTTTACCGGCTCAAATGCTACGAGATCCCGGAGGGATCGCGCACCAGCAAGGGCATGAACATTGCCAACCTGCTGCCCCTCTCCCCCGACGAGAAGGTTTCCTCCATGATCCGCGTGCCGGAGTTCGACGAGACGAGCTATCTTGTGATGGTCACGAAGAACGGCGTGATCAAGCGCACGGAGCTTTCGGCTTACAACACCGCCAGAAAGGGCGGCGTGATCGCGCTCTCCCTCGACGAGGGCGACGAGCTGGCCTGGGTGCGTCTCACGGACGGCGAGACGCAGCTGGTGGTCGGCACGAAAAAGGGCATGGCGATCCGCTTTGACGAGCGCGACGTGCGTCCCATGGGCCGTACCGCGCGCGGCGTGAAGGCGCTGACGCTCCGCGAGGGCGACTGCGTGGTGGGCATGAGCACCATCCGCGCGGATGCGCTGCTGCTCACCGTCTCCGAGACGGGCTACGGCCGCCTGTCGCCGCTCTCTGACTACCGTGTGCAGTCCAGAGGCGGCAAGGGCCTGCTCAATTACCATGTGGAGAAATACGGCGACGTCGCGGCCATCAAGGTGGTGGATCTGAGCGACGACGTGATCCTGATTTCGTCCGACGGTATCCTGATCCGCATCCCGGCGGACAGCATCCGCGTCTGCGCGCGGCCGAGCAAGGGCGTGCGCGTCATGCGTGTGACGGAGGGCAACCGCGTGGTGACGCTGGCCCGCACCGCCCACGAGGAGGACGAGGAAGCCGACGAGTTTCCCGAGGATGACGGCGAGCCGGAGCTGACCGAGGAGGAGCTGGCCGCCGACCGTCTGGCCGACGAGGAGCCGGACGAACCGGTCGTGGATGACGATCCGGGCGAGGAAGAACCCGAGACCGACGAAGAAAACCAGGAATGATGTGAGGAAAGGAAGGCTGCGATGAGACAGCTTGCAATTTCACTTTTGGCCGTTCTGACAGCGGCCTCCTGCCTGTTGTTTGCCGCCTGCGGGCAGCGCGGGGAGACGGCTTCCGCCGTGTCCGCCGCGCCGTCCGCCGTGTCGGCGGTATCCTCCGGGGAAATCGATCCCACGGCGCCTACGGAGGAGGACGCGGGGCTGACCGCCGGAGACGGCGAGGATCTGAACAACCCCGAGGAAGGCGAAGGATCGGGCCTTGTGATCCCGATCGAGACGGACAGCCCCGAATTTGACGCCAAATTCAAGGACAATCCGATCGACGCGGCCTATGTGGCCGAGAGCGCGGATCTCGTCTCCACCATGGAGATCGTGGAAGCCTGCGAGCGGTACGCCGCCCTGTGGGAGAAGGAGATCGAGGTGGGCATGGAGAAGCTTTTGAGCCTTGCCACGGACGATCGGGAGCAGTACCAGAAGGAGCAGGAGGACTGGGAGACGGGGCGTGACGCGAATCTCAAAGCCCTCGCGGAGCAGGCCGGAGAAGGCTCGCTCGGGCAGATCGAGGCGGCGGGCAGCCGCATGGACTTTTTCCGCGCCCGTGCCAATGCCGTCCTGCGGGAGCTGTACAGCTACGATCCGGATTTTACCTATGCGTATAATTCGGACGATTCCTCCGCCGTGAGCGCGGCGGGCTGACAAGGAGGACATACACCATGAAGCTGACGGAAAAGAGATTGTCCGGCAAGGAGCTGTATCACGGGAAAATCATCCGCGTGCAGCTGGACGAGGTGGAGCTGGAAAACGGTGCGAAGGCCATGCGCGAGGTGGTGCGCCACCCCGGCGGCGTGTGCGCCGCGATCCTGACGGAAAAGAATGAGCTGATGTTTGTCCGGCAGTTCCGCTATCCCTATGCGCAGGTGGTGCTCGAATGTCCCGCCGGAAAGCTGGAGCCGGGCGAGGATCCCGACGAAGCGATCAAGCGCGAGCAGAAGGAGGAAACCGGCACCACAAGCAGCCGTTACATCAAATTGGGAGAGATCTACCCCACCCCCGGCTACTGCGACGAGATCCTGCATCTGTATGCCTGCCGTGTGGAGTCCTACGGCGACCTGAGCCCGGACGAGGACGAGTTCCTGGAAGTGGAGCGCATCCCCCTGCAAAAGGCTGTGGAGATGGCGGAAAACGGCGAACTGCTCGACGCGAAAACGCAGATCCTGGTCCTGCGCGCCGCCCGTCTGGTGGAGCAGGGAAAGCTGTAAGAAAAAATAATTCGGTGCCGGAAAAGCATGGATGCTGCGGACGCTTTTCCGGCCTGTTTTTCTGTTTGCCTGAGGATATTGTTGCGTTATCCAAGCTTTGAAAAATAGGATCAGAGCTGGAAATACAATTCAAGAGAAATGAGGAAGAACACATGAAGTCACACCAGTTTCAAATCGGATCGGAATCGTATACCGTGGAATGGTCCTCCTACAAGGTGAAGGTCAACGGCACGGTTTACAAGCTGCGCAAGCTGCCGATCCGCCGCGTCCTGTGGATTCCGATGGAATACACCCTGCCGATCCCGAATGCGAATGTTCTTTTGGTAATGGGCATGTTTTCCATGCAGTTGGTTATCAACGGCGTAAACGTTCAGACCGGCAAGCCTTATGAGCCGATCGGCAAGATCCCGGCATGGGCGTATGTGGCCATGGTGCTGGATATCACGTTGGCTCTGTGGGGCGCAATCGGCGTGGTGTTCGGCATTCTCGGCATTTTCATGACCTCCCGTGTGATTGCATCGAGCCAGATGAAAAACGGGACAAAAATTGTGCTGTCGTTTGGCTATCCGATCCTGGTGTGGGTGTTCCTGTTTCTGGTCTTCTTTGTGGCGGGCATGGCGGCGGCCGTCGCGACAATGGGAACCGTTGGCTGAGTCCCCCCTGTTTCGCGTTTCCGACGGTGATGGCTTCCGGGCATATTTGGCGCGGAAACAGCCGATGTGAGAAAAGACGGTATTTGTGATTTTGAAAAATGGAGGAAAATTTTATGGAGCAGACAACCCCGAACAAGCTTTTGAAAATCGGCTCGATCCTGTTTATTGTTGGCGGTCTGATCGGCGGTCTGGTGCCGATTATCCGCACCCTGAGCACGATGGGGACCGCGGATGACATTACCTCGATGTATGGATCCCCCGACATGTTTGATCAGATGGTTTTGCAGGAGTCCGACGGTATGATCACCGGGGATCAGATCCTCGGAATCTTTTTCGGCCTGGTGATCGGTATCGCTGTCCTGTACGGCATCATGATGCTGATTCATGTTCTTGTGGGAATTCTCGGTCTTTCCCGCGCGTCCCGCCCGGATCGTGCGCGCTTCTTCACTGCCTGGGGCGTGGTGCTTCTGGTATTCGGAGTTCTGAATGTACTGCTGTCCGGCGTGGTCAGCCTGAATGCGCTGGTTGGTATCATCAGCGGCGTGGCCGCTCCCATTCTTTTCCTTGTCGGTGCGTCCCAGATGAAGAAGGTAGGGAATCAGTAAATCTCAGCGGTGAATCAGAGAAAAACTTGAAGTTTTCGTCCACCTTTTTCAAAAGGTGGCGGGGTTTTAGGGGCAGAGCCCCTAAAAGAAAACCGTGCGAAGCCCTTAAAAAGCCAGGAAAAACAGCGAAGCGATTTTTTCCGGACGGTTATCACCGGGCCTGAAAATAACATTATTGAGAAAAATCAGCGCCATGTGTGCGACGCGGAGCTTCTGGTGCTTGCAAAAGCGCTGCATGTTTCCATGGAGTGGCTGGTCGGCGATACCGATCTCTTTCCGCAAATACCGGAAAAGGAAGAGACACAAGACGCTGTGCGCTGAAATCTTTTTTGCAAACGAAAACCTCCCTGCGATCCTGGGATCACAGGGAGGTTCTTTTGTGTCTGGAAAGGGGGGCGCGCCGGAAGCTGGCGGCACGGAAAAATTCGCTTCGCTCTTTTTCTCGCCCTTTGCTGGCTTCGCATGGTTTTTTTAGGGGCTCTGCCCCATGCCCCGCAAGCCTTTTGAAAAAGGCTTGACCGAAAACTTTCGGGCGGCTCCGCCGTGCTCTTTATTTAGAGTGATACTCCGCGCAGGTGCATTTCTTGAATTTCTTGCCGCTGCCGCACGGGCACGGATCGTTCGGGCCAATCTTCTGACCCTTGCGAATCGGCCGCTTTACGTCGGAATCGTCCGCGTTCGTGGAGGTGGGCTTCGCTACCTGCTCGCGCTTCGGTTCCTCCTGCGTGCGGATGCGCACCGTCAGCATCATGCGCGCGGTATTTTCGCGGATCGTGCGGATCATGGCGTCGAACATGTCGAAGCCCTCCACGCGGTATTCCACGACGGGATCACGCTGCGCGTAAGCGCGCAGGCGAATGCCGCGTTTGAGCTCTTCCATCGCGTCGATGTGGTCCATCCACTCGGCGTCCACGTTCTTGAGCAGCACCACGCGCTCCAGCTCTCGGGTGATCGTCTCGCCGAACTGACGCTCGCGGTTCTCGTAGATCAGGTGAGCGCGCTCGGTGATGGTTTTGACAACGAATTCGGGATCGAGATCCTCGATCTCCTGCTTGGTGAAGGTCAGATCCTCCGGTACCAGCAGCCAGCCGAGGTAGTAGTCCTTCAGGCCCTGCAAATTCCACTCGTCGTGCACCGTCTCGGCGGGCAGGAAGCGGTGCACCTGCTCCTCGATCGACTGATCGATCATCTTGATGATCTGGTCGCGGATGTCCTCGCCGTCCAGCACCTGGTTGCGCTGCTGATAGATGATCTCACGCTGGCGGCTGAGCACGTCGTCGTATTGCAGGACGTTCTTGCGGATGCCGAAGTTGCGGCTTTCGATCTTGCGCTGTGCGCCCTCGATCGTGTTGGAAAGCATCTTCGTCTCAATCGGCGTGTTCTCGTCGACGTTCAGGCGATCCATCATCACCGTGATGCGTTCGCCGCCGAACAGGCGCATCAGATCGTCCTCGAGCGAGATATAGAAGCGGCTCATGCCGGGATCGCCCTGACGGCCGGAACGGCCGCGCAGCTGGTTGTCGATACGGCGGGATTCATGACGCTCCGTGCCGATGATATACAGGCCGCCCGCCGCGCGGACTTCCTCGGCCTGCTTGTCGGTGATGGCCTTGTATTTCTGGTTGAGCTCCTCAAACGTCTTGCGCGCGGTGAGGATCTCCTCGTTGTCCGTCTCGGAATAGCTGTCGGCCTCGTTGATCATTTCCTCGGAGAACTGCATGCGGCGCATCTCGGCCTTTGCCATAAACTCCGCGTTGCCGCCCAGCTTGATATCGGTACCGCGGCCCGCCATGTTCGTCGCGATCGTGACGGCGCCCTTCTGGCCCGCCTGCGCGACGATCTCGGCTTCCTTGTCGTGGTATTTCGCGTTGAGCACTTCATGCTTGACCCCGCGCTTTTTCAGCAGGGAGGAAAGCTGCTCGGATTTTTCGATGGAGATCGTACCCACGAGAACAGGCTGTCCCTTCTCATGGTGCTCGATGATGTCTTCGATCACGGCGTTGAACTTGCCGCGCTCGGTCTTGTAGACCACGTCCGGCTGATCCTGGCGGATCATGGGGCGGTTCGTTGGAATTTCCACGACGTCCAGCTTGTAGATCTCGCGGAACTCCTCCTCCTCGGTCATGGCCGTACCGGTCATGCCGGAGAGCTTGTCATACAGGCGGAAGAAGTTCTGGAAGGTGATGGTCGCGAGCGTCTTGCTCTCGTGGGCGACCTTCACGCCCTCCTTCGCCTCGATCGCCTGGTGCAGGCCCTCGTTGTAGCGGCGGCCGTACATGAGACGGCCCGTGAACTCGTCGACGATGATGACCTCGCCGTCCTTCACCACATAGTCAATGTCGCGCGTCATGACGCCGCGCGCCTTGATGGCCTGGTTGATGTGGTGCTGGATCGTGATGTTGTCGGGGTCGGTGAGGTTTTCCAGCTTGAAGAAGGCTTCCACCTTGCGCACGCCGTTCGGGGTCAGAGTGGCCGTCTTGGCCTTCTCGTCCACGAGGTAGTCGGCGTCGGCGTAGATTTCGTCGTTGTCGGCCTTCTCGTCCAGCTCCGCGACCTTCACCATGCGCAGACCCTTCGCGCAGGTGTCGGCCAGCTGATACAGCTCGGTCGACTTGTCGCCCTGGCCGGAAATGATCAGCGGGGTACGCGCCTCGTCGATCAGGATGGAGTCCACCTCGTCGACGATGGCGAAGTTATGGCCGCGCTGCACCTTGTTTTCCTTGTAGATCACCATGTTGTCGCGCAGGTAGTCAAAGCCGAACTCGTTGTTCGTGCCGTAGGTGATGTCCGCGGCATAGGCCGCCTTGCGCGCGTTGTTGTCCAGATCGTGGACAATCAGGCCCACGGAAAGGCCCAGGTAACGGTAAACCTTGCCCATCCACTCGGAGTCGCGGCGGGCGAGGTAATCGTTCACCGTGACGACGTGCACGCCCTTGCCGGAGAGTGCGTTGAGGTAGGCGGGCAGAATAACGGTCTGCGTCTTGCCTTCACCGGTTTTCATTTCGGCGATGCGTCCCTGGTGAAGCACAATGCCGCCGAGGATCTGTACGGGGAAGTGCGGCGTGCTCAGCACGCGGCGCGTCGCCTCGCGGCAGACGGCGAAAGCGTCCGGAAGAATGTCGTCGAGCGTCTCCCCGTTGGCGAGACGTTCTTTGAGAACGGCGGTCTGTCCCCGCAGCTCATGCTCGGAGAGGGCTTCGTATTTCGGCGCGAGGGCGAGCACCTCGTCGCACAAAGGCTGGATGCGCTTGAGCTCGCGTTTGCTGTAATTACCGAAGAATTTGGCGAGAATATTTGCCATGCTTTTTATCACCTCAAGTGTTTCTAAGGCTCTGCGCCCGCACTTGCGGCCGTTCGGCCATTATCTTATCCATTATAGCATACGGGGGCTGAAAAAAAAAGAAAATTCAGAAGATTTTGCCTCCCGTGAAGCCGAGAAAGGCCAGGGAAAGCACGGCGATCGTCAAAAGAGCGGCGGGAAGGCCGCGAAAGCACGCGGGCGCGTCCTGGCTGGCGCAGCGGTCGTAGGCCGGAGCGAGGATCAGCGAAGCCAGATAGAACATCAGACCGGTGCCGAACGCGTAGCCCAGCCCTTCCAGCGCGCCGAGCGCCAGCGTCTGCCGTGCGAAGGGCATCGCCAGCACGATCGTGTTGACGGCGGCGGGGGCCAGCGTCGCGCCGTGGCGGCGGAAAAAGCCCGGAGCAAAGCGCGAGAGCGCGAAGGATGCCGCGCAGTAGGCCGCACCGGCGCACAGCGCCAGGCAGAACGGGCGGAGCACCTCCCCAAAGGCCGGAAACAGCTGGGGCGTGATCAAAAGCGAAAGCTCCAGCGAAACAGCGGAAAAGATCGCCACAAAACCGGCGTACCACAGCCGGTGCTCCGGCTTGCGCGCGGAACGAAGCATACGGCTCAGCCCCAGCGTTCCCGGCAGCAGAAGATTCTCCACCGTCAGAGCCGCAAGGATGGCCCAAAGCGTTTGAATCAGAAGCGTCACAGTCTGGTCACCCTCCTTCTCCCGATGTGCTTGGCGCGGCGCGCGTTCACCGCCTGCACGGCGGCGGCGCAGAAGCCGAGGATCAGGAACCCGAAGAACGGCAGAGCGGGCGCGTCGCCCAGGATCCCGGAGTCAAAGCCCGAAGCGTCCCACGCTTCGCCGGTGAGAAGCCAGCCGCGCAGAGCCGCCTGCGCGCACAGGAAAATTCCGGCCCCGATCGTGCAGCCGAGCGCGTCCGCGAGCACAGCGGGCAGGACGTGCGTCGGGGCGTATTCGTTCAGGCGCGAGAGCACCATGGAGTTGGCGATTTGCAGCGCCGCCGTCATCCCCAGCGCGGCGAGCGATCCGGGGAACCAGCGATCCGCCAGCAGCGCCGCCGGGATCCAGCAGGCCGCCGAGATGGCCAGCACGATGCCGGGACGCGCCCAGCCGGGCAGGAAATTTCCCGCCACGCACAGGACCACAGCGGCCAGCACGGACTGCATAAGGATGAGGATCGCCAAAGGCAGCGCCTGCGAGAGCGAGAAGCACACGGCGGCCGGGTACATGCCCAGCGCCGCCACCAGGAGCGGGTTGCGCAGCAGCAGCCCGTTTCCGAACACCGCGCCGATCCGGCGCAGATCTCCCTTTTGTTTCACGGCAGACGTACCCCCTTTCGGCGCACGGCGATCACGGCCCGGTCAAGCACCGGCGAGAACGCGTTTGCGATCAGGACGGCAAAGCAGGCTGTTTGCTCGTATGCGCCCGCGTGGCGCATTCCCATCAGCAGCGCCCCGGCCAGCACGCCGAACGCGCAGCGGCCTGTTATGGTGCGCGGAGAAGTGACCGGATCCCCGAGCAGGAAAACGGCGCAGAACAGCAGCGATCCGGTGAGCAGCTCGTATTTCACGGACGTGAGCGCCGTGCAGTAGATCCGGGGAAACAGCGCGGCCACAAGCGCCGTCGTGAGCAGGAAGAAGGCCAGCGGCTCCCAGCGGATCGTGCGGCGCGCCAGCAGAAACAGGGCTCCGGCTCCGATCACGAGCGCCGCCGTGCAGCCCATTGGCCCGGGGTATACGCCCCAGAGGAGATCGTGCGGCATGATGGAGGGTTTCAGCCCTTCGAGCAGCGCCGATCCGGGCGAAGCGCCCAGCACCACCGTGATCTCGTTCGCGAGATCGAGCCAGCCCGCCGTCGGGTTGGCGTAGAGAAAGACCAGATCGGGCTGGCAGACGGTGACAAACGCCACGCCTGCCGCCGCGGGATTGAACAGGTTCCGCCCCGTGAAGCCGAGCGGCATTTTCACCACGAGGATCGCAAACGCGCCCGCCAGCGCCGGCAGCCAGTACGGCGCGTTCACCGGCAGCAGCAGCGCAATCGTCAGCCCTGTCACGAGGGCGGACGGATCGCCGGAGCCGAACGTGTGCCGGAAGATCAGGCACGCCAGAATGTCAAAGGCGGCGCACGCCGTCATGGAGACGAGGGCCAGCACCAGCGCGCGCGGCCCGAAATAGACCGTGGGGAGAATCAGCAAAGCCGCGAGCGCGGCGAGCGCGTCCCCCATCATGGAAACCGCCGTCCGTTCCCGGCGAAGGAACGGCGCGGAGAGTGTATGCAGCTTCAAAAGAAATCACCGCTCTTTCTGATTGCCGCCGCGCGGGCGACCTCGGCCGAAAGCGGCAGGCCGGACGGGCAGACCGCCGTGCAGGCGGCGCAGCCGATGCAGCTCTGGACGTTCAGCAGC
>DVGZ01000033.1 GCA_018712435.1 Candidatus Caccousia avicola | reverse complement strand
TGTCAACCGGGCAGGAAAAGCCAACTGCCCTTTTCACAATGATCGGACACCCAGCATGAAGGTGGACAAGCGGTTCCATTGCTTCGGCTGCGGTGCCGATGGAGATGTGATTGATTTTACAGCACAGCTATATGGGTTGGATGCAAAGTCCGCCGCCGAAAAACTGGCTGTGGACTTTCAAATCCCCTATACACATTACAAAAGAAAGGAAACGGTGAAAAAGACTATCAGAGAGAAATCAGAGGAGCAAATGTACCGGGATCTGGAAGCCAAGTGTTTCAAGGTATTATCAGATTATTTTCATCTGCTCCGGCATTGGGAACGGGCATATGCCCCAAAACCGGAAGATGAAACATGGCATCCGTTGTTTGTGGAAGCCCTGCAAAAGAAAGACCACATCGAGTATTTACTGGATGTGCTGCTGTACGATCCCATCGAGGAGCGTGCAGCACTTATCAAAGATTACGGAAAGGAAGTGATGAAACTTGAACGGCGATTATCAGAGCTTGGCACCGGAGCTGAGAGAGAATTTGAAGATGCTGGCAGAGAACCGACTCTGCCAGACCCCGGAGGAAGTCAGGGAACTTCTGGAGGTAAATGATAAAGGACAGGTGAAAAACACCATGCAGAATGTGTATCAGGTCTTTCAGTCCGACCCGGTACTGTATGGAGCCATCGGTTATAACATCCTCACCGGACGCATTGATCTCTGCAAGCCCCTTTGGTGGGAGCGTACTGCTTCTACCATGAGCGACACAGACTTCAACTATCTCATGCTGTATCTGGAGAAACGATACGGGCTGAACAATGAGAACCGTATCCGACGGGCGCTGACGGTGGTTGCACACCAGAACCAGTACCACCCGATCCGGGAGTATCTGAACCGCCTGGAATGGGACGGCAAAGAACGCATCCCCTATGTTCTCCATCACTTCCTGGGTGCAGAAATTTGTGCGTATGGCACCGAAGTCATGCGGCTGTTTCTGTTGGGAGCCATTCACCGGGTATTCAGACCGGGGTGTAAGTTTGAACTGATGCTCTGTCTGGTAGGTGGACAGGGAGCGGGAAAATCTACCTTCTTTCGCTTTCTGGCCTGCAAGGACGAATGGTTCTCCGATGACCTGAAAAAGATTGATGACGACAATGTGTTCCGCAAGATGCAGGGACACTGGATCATAGAAATGTCGGAGATGATTGCCACAGCCAATGCCCGAAGCATTGAGGACATCAAATCGTTCCTCAGTCGTTCCAAAGAGACCTACAAGGTTCCCTATGCAACGGAACCGGAAGACAGGCTGCGGCAATGCGTGTTCGGCGGCACGTCCAATGCGCTGGACTTTCTGCCCCTTGACCGCAGCGGAAACCGCCGCTTTCTTCCCATCATGGTACATCCCGAACAGGCAGAGGTACACATTCTGGAAGATGAAGCAGCATCCCGGCAGTATATGGATCAGCTATGGGCGGAAGCCATGACCATTTATCGACGGGGAAAGGTGCAGCTGAAACTGTCCAAGGAAATGAACGAACAGTTAGTTCTGCTGCAAAAGCAGTTCATGCCGGAGGACACTAAGGTGGGCGTGATACAAGCGTTTCTGGACGATTTTGATGGAGATATGGTCTGCTCCAAGCTGCTCCATCACGAAGCTCTGGGACGCTTTGACGAGCCGAAATCGTGGGAGATACGGGAGATCAACAAGATTATGAACCAGTCCGTGACAGGTTGGATTCCTTATCCCAATCCCAGAAGCTATAAGAAGTACGGCAAGCAAAGGGGCTGGATGCGTGGAAACGAAACGGTGGAAACCGGGACAAGCCCTTTGGATGGTTTTCGTGAACTGACCGAGGAAGAATGCAGCCAGATAGAACTGCCGTTTTAAGAACGGAGCATGGTTTCCTGTTTAATATCCAATCCGTTGCCATATCGGTTTCCGGGAAAATCCTTGTTCCGCAGGTCTTTTTCTTCTCTGGAAACAAAGGCAACAAAGAAATTCAAGAAAAAACAAAATAGCAAAGACAACTGCCGAAAAGTGGAATCTGGTTTTTGGAAAGCGGTTTCCGGTTTCTGTTGCCGATTTCCCCTTGCCCGGCATTAGGAGGTATCGAAATGAACGCAGCACAGAAAAAAGCAGGGCTTGGAACAACCCATCCCTGCACAACGAATTGATTTATGGAGGTAAATGCCTATGGCAAATAACAAGTGCAATGTAAGTGAGAAGAACTGTTTTGATATTCCGGTGTGGCGCAGATACACGCTGACTATTGAGGAAGCCGCCGGGTACTACCACATCGGTGAAGGGAAACTGCGGATGCTGATTGACCAGAACCCCCACGAAGATTTCTATGTGATGAACGGCAATCGGGCGCTGATCAAGCGTGAGAAGTTCGAGCGATATCTGGATCAGGCTACCGCTGTGTAAAAATAATACGGCAGAACTGCCGTTTTCACATGATACAACTATACGGAGAGCCGGATTTGTGATATGATGTAGTCGCAAGTCTGGCTCTCCTTTCTTGAAAGGAGAAGATTCCATGAGTGAAAAAAGACGAGACAACCGTAACCGGATTTTGCGTGAAGGCGAATACCAGCGTACAGATGGGAGGTATCGTTACAGATATATTGACGAGGACGGCAAGGAAAAGAATGTATACAGTTGGCGTTTGGACAAGAACGATCCGACACCCAAGGGCAAGAAGCGGGAGCCTTCGCTGAGAGAGAAGGAAAAGCAGATCCAGGCAGACCTGTTTGACCACATCGTGACCCGTGGCGGAAACTATACGGTAGTTGAACTGGTAGAAAAGTATGTGTCTTTGAAAACCGGAGTAACCCATAACACCCGTGCAGGATACAAGACCGTAATCAATATCCTGAACAGAGAAGCGTTTGGAAAGCAGCGCATTGACAAGGTTCGCCTGTCTGATGCAAAGGCCTGGCTGATCAAACTTCAGCAGGTGGATGGTAGGGGTTACAGCTCCATTCACTCTATCCGAGGTGTTCTGAGACCGGCTTTTCAGTTGGCGGTAGATGATGATCTGATTCGTAAAAATCCTTTTGGATTTGAACTGGCATCAGTGATCGTAAATGATTCTGTCACCAGAGAAGCAATTACCCGTAAGCAGGAGCGTGATCTTCTGAAATTCATCAAGGAAGATAAGCATTTCTGCCGATACTACGATGCGATCTATATTCTCTTTAACACGGGGCTGCGTATCTCGGAGTTCTGTGGGCTGACGATCTCTGATCTTGAGTTCGACCAGAAGCGTATCAAGGTTGACCACCAGTTACAGAGAACATCGCAGATGCAGTATGTGATCCAGGCACCCAAGACGGAAAGCGGTATCCGCTATGTGCCGATGAGCGAGGAAGTTGTGGCGTGTTTCCGCCGCATTCTTGCCAAGCGTGTAGCACCGAAGGTAGAGCCAATGGTGGACGGACACGCCGGGTTCCTGTTCCTGGACAAGAACGACAGACCGATGGTGGCGCTGCATTGGGAGAAATATATGCAGCACATTGTCGAGAAGTACAACAAGATCTACCGCATCCAGATGCCCAAAGTAACCCCTCATGTATGCAGACACACCTTCTGTTCCAATATGGCGAAATCCGGAATGAACCCAAAAACATTGCAGTACATCATGGGTCATTCGGACATCAGCGTGACGCTGAATGGTTACACCCATGTGCAGTTCGATGATGCACAGGCAGAGCTGCTTCGAGTAGAGGAAGCCTAAAACACCCCGTTGGTACAGAGCATTTATTTACCAACGGATTTACCAATATTGCAGGAAAAAGCATGAGAAAATACGGGAAGATTTGAGAAGATATCCCGAAAACACAGAAACATGAAAATGCCGAAAAACCCTGCGATATTGGGCATTTGAGAAGAAATACAAGACTTATATGGAGATATAAGACGATGATAAAAATACTGTTTATCTGCCATGGAAATATTTGCCGCAGCCCGATGGCGGAATTCGTGATGAAAGACCTGGTGGACAAGGCCGGGCTGGCGGATGCGTTTGCGATCGCCTCGGCCGCGACGAGCAGCGAGGAGCTGGGCAACCCGGTCTATCCGCCTGCGCGGCGCAAGCTGGCCGAGCACGGCATCGGCTGCGCGGGCAAGACCGCGCGCCGCCTGACCGCGGACGACTACGACGAATACGACCTGCTCATCGGCATGGACGACGCCAACCTGCGTAATATGCGTCGCCTGTTCGGCGGCGACCCGGACGGCAAGTGCCGCCTGCTGCTCGCATACACAGGCAGCACGCACGGCGTGGCCGACCCGTGGTACACCCGCGACTTTGAAGCCACATGGAACGACGTCTATGCGGGCTGCAAGGCGCTGCTCGCGGCGCTGAGCTAAAAATCGATAAAACCGTGCAAAGCAACAATGCCGGAGGGATCAAAATCCGATCCCTCCGGCATTTTTCAATCGGCGGCAGGTTCCGCCTGTGGTGTTATTTCAGTTTGTTCCCGTCCGCAAAGGCATTGCCGACCTTTTCTCCCAAACTCCAGTATGCCCCATTTGCCGGGTCAAAGGTGATCGGCTTCAGCTTGGCGGGATCGATCATCCCCGCCTCGTTCAGGACTGCTTCGTCCGCCCCGGCGTTTACGATCTCGCCCAGCATGAAGTGGGTATCCGGATCGTAGCGGAGCAGCCTGCACTCCAGCACGAGGGGCAGCTCATCGATCACAGGCGCGTCCACGAATGCGCTTTTTGTCACATGGAAACTGCTGCGCGCCAGCTTGTCGGGCACCTCGTTTCCGGAGACCAGCCCCACATAGTCCGCCTCCACCAGATGCGCCTCGTCCGCTACGCTGACAGTAAAGGCCTTCCGGTGCAGGATGTTCGCTACGGTCCTGTGTTCGGCGCTGAGGCACAGGAAGATTTTGTCGCCTCCCGCGATGCCGCCCCAGGCGGCGTTCATGGCGTCCGGCGTCCCGTCCTCGCCATAGCTGGCGATGACCATAACAAGCTGCGGATACAAAAACGGCTTTGCGCCAAAATTCTTTCTCATAGCAGTTCCCTCCCGCATCAGTCGTGGATCTTGTAGTTTTGAAGCAGCATCTCCGCCACGCCCGGCGCCTCCGGGTCGTGGTGGCCCTTGCCGGTATCCAGCGCGCGCAGCGCGTCCATCTCGTCCTCTGTGAGTGCAAAGTCGAAGATATCGAGGTTGCCCGCGATCCGCTCCGGGTTGGTGGACTTGGGCAGGACGATCAGCCCGTCCTGCACCTCAAAGCGCAGGATGACCTGCCCGGCGTTCTTGCCGTACTTCTCCGCCAGCTTGGTGATGGCCGGATGGGAGAGCAGGCTGGCGTCGCCGTGTCCCAGCGGCTGATAGGCCTCGATCTTGACGTCGTCTCCCGCCAGCAGTTCCCGCAGCTCCCGCTGCTGGAAGAAGGGGTTGCACTCCACCTGATTGACCGCAGGAAGAGTCTCAAACTGCGGGACGAACTCCTTCCAGATCTTCGGCGTCATGTTGCTCACGCCGATGGACTTGATTTTGCCTGCCGCCTTTGCTTCCTCCAGCGCCTTCCACGCGCCCGCCACATCGCCGTAGGGCTGGTGGAGCAGATAGAGGTCCACATAGTCCAGCCCCAGCTTGTCCAGAGAGGTTTCCAGACCCTTTTTCGCTGCTTCGTAGCCGTAATCCTGCAGCCACAGCTTGCTGGTGATAAAGATTTCCTCCCGTGGGATGCCGCTGTCCCTGACAGCGCGGCCCACATCCGCTTCGTTGAAGTAAGCGGCCGCGGTGTCGATGTGCCGGTAGCCGGCCTTGAGGGCTGTCCGCACCGCGTCATAGGTGGGGCCGTTGGCGGGGATCAAAAATACCCCGAAGCCGACAGAGGGGATCTTGTTGCCGTCGTTCAGTGTAATTGTCTGCATATAAGACACTCCTTATGATTGATTTCCGTTTGCTTCGATGATCTCCTGCAGGGAGATATGCGGGTTGCGATAGCGCGCATCCGGATTTTTGTCCGCTATGCTCAGTCCGATGGCCTTCTGCGGACAGTTCTGGGCGCAGGCCAGGCAGAATTCGCAGGTGCTCTGTTTCCGCTTTGCCTTTCCGCCCTCCAGATCAAAATTATCCACAGGACACACCGACTGGCAGACCCCGCAGCCGATGCAGCTGCCCAGCACCGTGATCTGGCTGCCGTCGTTGAAGGCCGGCTGCTCGCGGTTCATGGCGGCCACATGGGCGTGCAGCTGCCGCCCCTCCTCGGTGGCCTCTGGGATGCCGTGCGTCCGCTCGGACACCGCCTGCACGGCGGCGGTCAGCTGCTCCTCCACCTGCTTATCCATCGCAATTTCTGCCGCCATGTCGAACATCGGGAGGTAGTTGTCTACCATATGGATAGCGGCGATGTAGTCCACATGGACGCCTGTCTCCGCCGCCAGTTTAGCCGTGAACTCCGGCGCGTCGGTCTGGTCAAAGCCGTAGGTCAGGATGAAGTAGAAATAGTCCGTCTGGAAGCAGGACTCCCGCAGGAACTGTTTTACCATCTTAGGCGGTTCCCCGGCGTAGACCGGACAGACGATGCCGATGGTCTCGTCAGAAAACTGGCGCTGCGTCCCCCGCATGATCTGCGGGATGCTGACGGGCGTATCTGAAAATGTCTGGCCGCGTACAGGCTGTTGCCCGTGGCCGTAAAGTAAAATACCATAGATGTTTTCCTCTCTTTTATTCCATCTGTCGTTCCCAAAAAGCGATAGCATGGTCGATCCAACCCTCGGC
>DVGZ01000032.1 GCA_018712435.1 Candidatus Caccousia avicola | reverse complement strand
GGTGGCGATGATTTTGTCCGCCGTCACCTCCGCAATGCTGGTCATTAACCCCATGCTTTCACAGAAATTGATTGATGAAGTCATTACGCCGCAGAATACCACCATGCTGCTTCCGATCCTCGGAATTATGCTGGTAGTCCAGCTGGCCAGACTGACAATGCGGTATGTGATGGTTGTTCTGCTGGAAAAGAGCAGCCAGTGCGCTTTTAACGGATTAAGGCGCAAAATGTATGACGTCCTTCAAAATCAGGATGCGCGTTATTATCACGGGATTCGTATCGGCGACCTGATGACGCGCATGACAAACGACCTGGATCTGGTACGGCATGCGATTGCATGGATTTCTTATGTCACGGTGGATTCCATCGTGGTGTTTGTCGCGGCTCTGATCTATCTGGGGTCGGTCAATCTGGAGCTCATGCTCTGCCTGGCGGCGATCACGCCGTTTATTCTCATTATCACACGCTTTTTCTCCAAGATTATCCATCCGATGTTTGTGCAGCTTCGCCAGAAGCTTTCCAGCCTGAACACCGTGGCACAGGAGAATATCGAAGGAAACCGTGTGGTCAAGGCGTTTGCGCGCGAGGACTACGAGAATCAGAAATTTGAAGAGAAAAATGAAGATTACCGTCAGATGAATCTGAAAACCACCTATGTGGGCGTGAAGTTCAATCCGCTGATTGATTTGCTTTCGCAGTCTCTGACCGTGACGACCCTTCTGGTGGGCGGTATTTTCATGATCCAGGGAAAGCTGACGGCCGGTGAAATCCTGGCTTTCTCCTCGCTGACCTGGGCGCTGGCCAACCCGCTGCGCAATCTCGGTATGCTGATCAACGATTTGCAGCGCTTCTTTGCATCCTGCCAGATGATCATTGAAATTTTCTATGCGCAGCCCTCCATCGCGGATCGGTATCAGGCAAAGGATCCGGGCGTGCGTCCGCGCGGCGAGGTCGAATACCGCAATGTATCTCTGAAAATCGACGGGACACAAATCCTTGACGATATCAGCTTCCATATTAAACCCGGTCAGACGCTCGGTATCATTGGCACCACCGGTTCCGGTAAAACGACGCTCACCGGCATGCTGACCCGTATCAACGATCCCACCTCCGGCGAGGTTCTGCTGGACGGTGAGCCGGTGCAGAATTACACGCTTCAGGCGCTGCGCCGCTATATCGGTGTGGCAATGCAGGATGTGTTCCTCTTCTCCGATACCGTGGATGCCAACATTGCCTATGGCCGTCCCGATATGCCGGAGGAGGAAGTGAAGGATTTCGCCCATCGTGCTGGAGCGGATGAGTTTATCCGTAAGATGCAGGATGGATATGACACACTGGTGGGAGAACGCGGCGTCGGCCTTTCCGGCGGACAGAAACAGCGTCTGTCTCTGGCTCGTGCCCTGGCGATCCGTCCCTCCATCCTGATTCTGGACGATACCACGTCCGCCGTGGATATGGAGACGGAGAAATATTTGCAGGAGCAGCTTCGCCAGCTTGATTTCCCCTGCACAAAGATTATTATCGCACAGAGAATTTCCTCCATTGAGGATGCGGATTTGATCCTGGTTTTGGATAACGGCAAGATCATCGAGCGCGGCACGCACCGCGAGCTGCTCCAGAACAAAGGCTTCTACCGCCATATCTGGGCGATCCAGAACAGCAAGGAAGAAGGTGAAGAGCTTGGCGCGCAACCGGTTTGACGTTGACGAAACCCTGGAAGCCCCTCTTAATTTTAAAAACCTCAAAAAGGTTATGGTCTATGTCATGCGCTGCAAGGGAAGAATGCTTTCCGCTCTTCTTCTCAGCGGTGTGGGCAGCGTCATCGGCCTGACAGGTCCGATGCTGGTTCAGTATGCAATGGATCATTCGATCCCGGAAGGCAATATGAAGCAGCTGATTCAGCTCTCGATTCTTCTGGGCGTTACTATTTTGATCAACGTCCTTTTCACAGCGGTACGCCGTATCATTGTGGCGCAGGCGGCGCAGACCATGGTGCATGACATCCGCCGGGATCTGTTTGCCCATCTTCAGGTACTTCCGTTTTCTTATTACGACAACAGACCGCACGGTAAAATTCTGGTGCGTATCGTCCATTATGTGAACAGCGTATCCGACGTTTTGTCCAATGGTCTGCTTGATTTCATCATTGAGATCATCAACGTGATTTTTATCATCATTTTCATGTTCCAGGTCAGCGTACCGCTCGCGGCTGTGACGGTGGCGGGACTTCCGGTGCTGATTGTCTTTATTCTTCTGATTAAGCCTAAGCAGCGCCGGGCCTATCAGCAGGTTTCCAACAAGAACTCCAACCTGAATGCCTATGTGCAGGAGTCCATTGAGGGCGTGAAGGTGACGCAGGCGTTCAATCGTCAGGAAACCAACCTTGGCATCCTCGACCGCCTGATTGAGGAGCGCCGCAAGGCATGGATGCGCACGGTGTATATCTCCAACTCCGTGTGGTTCAGCACAGAGACGATTTCTCAGATCGTTTTTTCGCTGGTTTACATTGTGGGCGCTTATGCTCTGCATCCGATGGCTTCCTTCGGCGTTCTGCTTGCGATGGGAACTTATGCGTCGAAGTTCTGGCAGCCGATCGTGAACCTCGCCAATATCTATAATAAGTTTATCGACGCGATGGCTTATCTGGAAAGAATCTTTGAGACGATGAATGAACCTCCCGTGATTGAGGATCGTCCCGGAGCGGTTGAGCTGCCTCCGATCACAGGTAAGGTAGAGTTTGACCATGTCAGCTTTGGCTATGAGCCGGGCCAGAAGATTCTGCACGACGTCAGCTTCACTGCTCAGCCGGGTGAAAGCATCGCGATTGTTGGTCCCACGGGCGCGGGAAAAACCACGATTGTCAACCTGATCAGCCGCTTTTATAATATCGAAGAGGGTGCCGTGCTGATCGACGGGCACAGCGTCATGGATGTGACTCTGCATTCTCTGCGCAGCCAGATGGGCATTATGCTTCAGGATAGCTTCGTGTTTTCGGGAACGATTGCGGATAACATTCGTTACGGCCGTCTGGATGCCAGCGATGCGGATATTGTCCGTGTGTCCAAGCTTTTGTGTGCCGATGAATTTATTCAGAAGCTGCCGCATGGCTACGAAACAGAGGTGAAGGAGCGCGGCGGCGGCTTGTCTCAGGGACAGAAGCAACTGATTGCCTTTGCCCGCACACTGCTTGCGGATCCGAAGATTCTGGTGCTCGATGAGGCTACTTCCTCGATCGATACCTCCACCGAGCAGCTTTTGCAGCGCGGCATCAACCTTTTGCTGCAAGGCAGAACCTCCTTTATCATCGCGCACCGTCTTTCCACCATCCGCAGCTGCACGCGGATCATGTATATTGATGGCGGTGAGATCAAGGAAGCGGGCTCGCACGATGAGCTGATGGCGAAAAAGGGATATTACTACGACCTCTACATGGCGCAGTACAGAGAGGAACCGGAGGAGGCTTCCCCAGCTCCGTCCCAGACCGGAGAACTTTCTCCTGCCTAAAAAAACAACAAAATTTCTCTCATAACGCAAAATCCCGTATCGGGTGGATCAAGCTCCGCCCGATACGGGATTTTTTATGCCTGGTTTTCTTCTTCCGAAGGAGTAATATGAATGTTCACACCGTTGACTTCCACGCCCTCGTCGGCACGGATCAGAATGTATTTCACTCCGTTGATCACCCGCGTCTCAATCAGATCGGTACGCTCGGGATTGACTCGGATGGTCACATCGGGCGTGCGCACCTCAAATTGTCTGGGATTTACCAGATTCTGCGGACGAATTTCCGCGTCCTCTCCGAAAGCTTCCTCATATTTCTGCTCAAAGGCTTCCACATGCTCCTGCTCCACACCGCAGGAGGAAAGCACCTGCCGGACTGTCTCACGGGAAATGGCGAGCGGTTCTTCCTCCTTGTTGGCTTTGTGGTCCTCGATTAACCCACAGAGTTTTCCGTGAACTGCCTGCAAGACATCCATACTGCATTCCTTTTCCAGCGATTCCGCCAGAACGGCTTGGAAGCTTTCCCGCTGTTCATCCGCCGGGACAGGGGGATCGACATGGAACACCGCGTCAATCAGCTCCGGGTGGTTGTCCGACGCGCTCTTGGTGTAGTACAGCGCGCCGTAAAGATTGGCGCAGCGTCCATCAAAGGCGGGAAAGAGAAATCCTGCTTCCGGCGCGGAAACCAGCCAGTCCTCGCGGCGGTTGTGAAACTCATTTTGTGTGACATAATAGCTCAGGGCAGGCTTTGTCAGCTTGATGGGGCAGATGCTGCAAAGCAGATAGGTGTAAACCTCACTGGATGCATCCTCCAGTGTTTCCCCATCCTTGGCGTGATACGGAACGTCGTATTTATCGCATACCAAAAGAATGAGATAGGTGCCGTCAATCTGTAGATTTTGGGCCACCTTTTCATAGAACGCGTGAACAGCTTCTTCATCCTCCAGAAGGGAGGAGCGGAGCGCCATCAGAAGACGGTGTTCCTCTCCGCTGACCACCTGTTGTGTCTCAAAGGAAAGGTCGAGAAGGTTTTTGCCCAGTGTACCGGAGAGCGTTTTTTTGAGCGTCCCCAAAAATTTTTCCGCTTCCTCCTGCTCCATCAAAGCAAGGGAGGGACTGAATTCCGTGATGATTTCGCGGCTTCCATTGATACAGCAGCCGCGGATGCGCGTAATGCTCGCCTTATCCGGCCGAAAACGGCGGCGGATTTCGGCAACTTCCTTTTCATTCATAGGTTCTGATTCAACTTCCTTTCCTGGGGCTTATTTGAAACATCGTATTCTGTCTGGTTCTTTCAAGCTTGTTCAGTATAACAGGATTTCAAAGGGAAAACAAGCGAAAGGGGGACGCTCAGGTTTCTTCTTTTTCCTGCGGCAGATGCGGCATACTTTTTCCCAGCAGAGCGATTCCAATGGAGACCAGCGGATTGATCCACCCGAAGAAGGTGAAAAAGCCGTATTGCCATGCGGAAACGCCAAGCGCGGATTCCGTAAAGCCCGCGCCGGTGCTGTAGGGGACAATCCCACCGAACACAGTGCCCGCGTCCTCCAGAGCGCGGCTTAAATTCTGAGGCTTCAAGCGGTGCTGCTCATACAGAGGGCGGAACAGGCGGCCTGTTAAAATGATAGCCACATATTGTTGTCCGGTGCCAATCAGCACGCCCCAGGCGGTGAGGACGGTAGCCACGACAAGACCCCGATCGCTGTGAACCCGGGCGATAATTTTGCGCAGGATCGCTTCCGCCATTCCGGTACGCTCATAGATTCCCGCGAAGCTGAGCGCCAGAACCATCAAGGCTACTGTTTTCATCATACTCATGATCCCGCCGCGGTTCAGCAGCGTATCAACGGTGGAAACCCCTGTTTCCATCTGGAAGCCGTCCATGACAGCGGAGAGCATGGTCTGAACAGGCACTCCCTGCACAAATAGAGCGGACAAAATGCCGAGCGCCGCCGCACCCATCAATCCGGGGAGAGCGGGGATTTTCAAGATAACCATCAGAAGAACCAGCAGCGGGGGAAGGAGAAGAAGAGGATGAATCACAAACTGATCCGCAAGGGTTTGCAGCGTCAGGGAAATCTGTGCTTCATCTCCCGCGCTGCCATTTCCGTAAATCGCGCCAAGAATGGCATACAGAACGATGCAGATCAAATAGGTGGGAGTGGTTGTGACCATCATATGGCGGATATGGTCGAACAGGCCTGCCCCTGACACAGAAGGCGCCAGATTGGTGGTGTCCGACAGAGGGGACATCTTATCCCCGAAGTAGGCCCCCGAAACAATCGCACCGGCTGTGACAGCGGGAGGAATCCCAAGAGCAGAGCCAATCCCAAACAGCGCAACGCCGACCGTTCCGATGGTGGAAAGCGAGCTGCCAATCGCCACGGAGACGATCGAGCACAGCAGAAGCGCCGTCACCAGGAAAAAGGATGGGGAAATGATTTGCAGCCCATAGAACACCATGGTGGGAATGACGCCGCCCGCCACCCAGGCCGCAATCAGAATTCCGATGGAGAGGATGATCAGAAGCGCGGGGACAGCGGCTGCGATTGCGGCGGTGATGCCTTCCAGCATTTCTTTCCAGGAAAAGCGGTGGCAGGCTCCCACCACAGCCGCAGCGATGCAGGCGAGGAGCAGGGGAACGTGAGGGCTGCTTCCAAGCCCTGCGGTAAAGGAAACAACCAGAACGAGGAGAAGAAGAAAAACGGCGAGCGCTGTCCAAAAGGAAATGGGACGCGACGTTTTTGACATGGATTCCATCCATAACACCTCCCGGATCCAACAAGGCCGCGGATCCGCCGCCGGAAAAGCCGTCGGCGGCCGCGGCCGCAAAAAGCAGAAGAAACGAAATGTTTTAAGTGCTCAGCAGGTCAATAACATGACGGGGGCAGACTTCAGCGCATTTGCCGCATCCGGTGCATTTTTCCGGATCCACAACAGCGTGGAAGTCTTTTACATGGATAGCGTCGGACTCACACGTCTTTTCGCACTTCATGCAGCCAATGCAGCCAATTTTGCAGACCTTGTTCGTCTGCGCACCCTTATCGCAGCTGCTGCATCTTACCACAGCCAGCGGACGGTAGGGAACAAGCGTGATCAGGTGCTTCGGGCAGGCAGCAACGCACATCGAGCAGCCCTTGCAGCGCGCGGGATCAATGTGAGCAACGCCGTTGCAGATTTCGATCGCGCCGTATTGGCAGGCGTTGACGCAGTCGCCAAGACCCATACAGCCATACTGGCAGCTTGCGGGTCCTCCGGCCAGGAGAACGGCGGCGGAGCAGCTCTGAATGCCGGCGTACTCCATCTTGTCCGAGGTGTAATCGGCGCTGCCGGAGCAGCGAACCACAGCCACCTTTTTCTCCACACTGACGCCGCCAAGGCCGAGAAATTCGGAAATTTCCGCGGCTACCTCAGCACCGCCGGGGGAGCACAGGCCGGGCTTTGCTTCGCCCTTTGCGAGAGCGGCCGCATAGCCGGAGCAGCCGGAGAAGCCGCAGGCGCCGCAGTTGGCGCCGGGCAGCATCTCGGTGATTTTTTCCGCTTTTTCGTCCTTCGGAACAGCCATCACCACCGAAGCGATTGCAAGGCCAAGTCCGGCCAGCAGGCCGATTCCCGCGACAACCAGAACGGGAAACAGAATGTCATACATAGCGGTTTCCTCCTCTCAGCCCAACAGGCCTTCCACCAGTCCCTGGAAGCCGAGGAACGACACAGAGACCAGTGAAGCGGCAATCAGCGTGATCGGCAGGCCGCGCAGGCTTTTCGGAATATCGCACGTTTCCAGACGCTCGCGTACACCGGCAAAGAGAACCATTGCCACAAGGAAGCCGATGCCGGAGCCGAAAGCGTTGACCAGGGCCTGTACAAAGCCGAAGGTTTCCGGAGACGCGGTGTGCTTGTCGATGACAAGCATGGTGACGCCCAGAACGGCGCAGTTGGTCGTGATCAGCGGCAGATAAATGCCGAGGGCGTTGTAAAGCGGCGGCATATAGCGCTTGAGAACGATCTCGATGAGCTGCACCAGAGCCGCGATAATCAGAATGAATACAATGGTTTGCAGGTAAGCCAGATCATTCGGCACCAGAATTCCATAGTAGATCGGCCATGTCACAGCCGTTGCGATGACCATGACGAGGGTCACAGCCATACTCATGCTCGCGGCGGTATTCAGCTTTTTGGAAACGCCCAGAAACGGGCAGATGCCGAGGAACTTGCTCAGAATGTAGTTTTCCGTGAGAATGGCTGCCAGAAAGATGGAAACCAGTCCCTTGATGGTGTCTCCGTTCATTTCTCAGAGCCCTCCTTTGCCTGAAGCTTGGAGCAGCTGCCGGCAAGCGGGCAGCCCTTGCAGCCGATCTCCTCCGGGGCCTTGCCTTCGCCGGACAGCTTGTTCGCCAGAGCGATCAGCAGGCCAAAGACAAAGAAGCCTCCGGGAGGAAGGATGAAGATCAGGATGGGATCCATGAAATTCGAGGTGACGGCCAGTCCAAAGATGGTGCCGGAGCCGAGCAGCTCGCGAATGATACCCATGAGAAGCAGGGTGGCGGTGAAGCCCACACCCATGCCGAGACCGTCCACGATGGAGGGCAGGATGGGGTTTTTGTTTGCAAACATTTCAGCACGGCCGAGAATGATACAGTTCACAACGATCAAAGGCAGATAAATTCCAAGCGCTTTGTCCAGATCCGGGGAATATGCCTTGATGAACATCTGCACAATGGTCACAAAGCCCGCGATGATCGTGATGTAAGAGGGAATGCGCACCTTATCCGGAATCACCTTGCGCAGCAGGGAAATCACGGCATTGGAGCAGACAAGAACGAAAGTGGTGGCCAATCCCATACCGATCGCGTTGCTGGCCGCCGTACTGACGGCGAGAGTCGCGCAGGTACCCAGCACCAGACGGAGGACGGGATTTTCCTTGATGATGCCCTTGGTAAATTCCTGCCAAAGGGTCTTTTGCTGTTTTGCCATGTTATTCCGCCTCCTTTACCGCATAATACTGCGCGATCGCGTCGTTTACCGCATCGGTAACGGCCTGCGAGGTGATGGTCGCGCCGGTCATGGCGTTGATCTCGGTATCGCCTGCCGTACCGTTTTTGATGACGGTAAACCCGCCGGAGGGCGCGGCCTTCTTGTACTGATCCCGGAAGCTTTCCTTTTCGGCATTCATGCCGAGACCGGGGGTGTCCGAGATGGAGAGGAGCGAAACGCCCGTTACCATGCCGTCGCTGGAGATACCGGTCATCACCTTGATTTCGCCGCCGTAGCTGTTGGCGGTTGTGGTAAAGACGTAGCCGATCGTCTCGCCGCCCGCCTGGGCCAGATAATAGGTTCCGTCGTCAGACGCGGCAAACGATTCCGCGCCGGGGCTGACCGTCATACGGGAGGTTTCCTCCGCCAGCCGTTCCTGTTCCGCGATTTTGTCCTTTGTCAGAAGGTTGGTTCCGGCCAGAAGGGCAGTCACAATCAGGCAAAACAGAAAGAGGGAGAGCGCCGGCTGTAAAATTTCCTTGGGATTCAGTTTCTTTGCCTGTTCGCTCATTGTTTTACCGTCTCCTTTCCAAAGGGCTTGGGAAGCGAAATGCGCTCAATCAGGGGAACAAGGATATTCAGAATCACAATGGAGAAGGAGACGCCCTCCGGAAGCGATCCGAATACACGAATCAGCATGGTGAGAACACCGCAGCCAATGCCGTAAATAATCTTTCCCTTGCGGGAGATGGGGCTGGTGGTGTAGTCCGTCGCCATAAAGATAGCGCCGATCATCAGGCCGCCCGCCATCAGATCAAACAGAACGTCGCGCCCAAGCAGAAGCGACATGACAGCCGCCGTGCCGAGGTAGCAGACCGGAATAACCGGGGAGATAACGCGGCGCGCAATCAGATAAACGCCGCCGAGCAGGAGAGCCAGCGTGCAGGTCTCTCCCAGGCAGCCGCCGCGCACGCCGAGGAACATATCCAGATAGCCCGGCAGAGAATCCGTTGCTCCCTGTGCCGAGAGGGCGAGAGGAGTCGCTGTTGTGGCAGCGTCCGTTCCGTTCAGGTAGGCAAAGGGCGCGGTCCAGGTCGTCATCTTGGAGGGGAACGAGGTCATCAGAATGATACGCGCCGTCAGGGCGGGGTTGACGAAGTTCTGTCCGATTCCGCCGAACATCTGCTTGACGACAACGATAGCAGTCACGCAGCCGAATACCGCGATCAGAGGATTGATGCTGACAGGCAGGTTGAACGCCAGCAAAAGGCCGGTGACAGCCGCGCTCAGATCCATAATGGTGTTTTCGCGCTTCATCACGCGGCGGCACAGATATTCACACAGCACACAGCTCGCAACGCACAGGACAATCAGCAGCAGCGCACGGGGCCCGAACAGAATGACGGACGCCACAGCCGCCGGAACCAGCGCGATAATCACATCGAGCATGATTTTCTGGGTGGTGGCTCCGCTTCTCAGATGGGGGGAAGCGGAGACGATCAGTTTTTTCTCCATTACTTTTTCCCTCCGTTTCTCAGCAAAGCCTTACCCATGCGGATCGCATGCACAAGCGGGCGGTGAGCCGGGCAGTTGTAGGCGCAGGTACCGCACTCCATGCAGCACATGATTCCAAGCTGATCCAGCTTGTCGGTATCGCGAAGCTCCGCATATTTCTCAAGCTGCGTGGGAACCAGATTCATCGGGCAGCCGGAAACACAGCGGCCGCAGCGGATGCAGGCGGTCGGCTTCGGCAGTGCCGCGTCCTTCTCCGCGAAGGCCAGGATTCCATTGTTCTGCTTGAGAATGGGAAGCTCGTCGCTTGTCAGGGCAATGCCCATCATGGGGCCGCCCATGAGCAGCTTGGCGGGCGGCTGGCTGTAGCCGCCGCAGAAAGCAACCACGTCCGCAATTTTCGTTCCGATCGGAACGATCACGTTTTTCGGGCTGGCAATGGCGGAGCCGTCCACGGTGACGCGCTTCTTGACAAGCGGCATTCCTGTTTTCAGATAATCCGCGAGAAATGCGACGGAGGTGATGTTCATTACCAGGCAGCCCACATCCGCGGGCAGCTTTCCGAGCGGAATGACGCGGTTGGTACAGGACTGCACAAGCACCTTTTCCGCGCCCTGCGGGTAGCGTGCGCGCAGCGGCAGGATCCGCACACGGTCCTCGGGATCCAGCTTGGGATTGTCTGCCACCTTCCGCAAGACCTCGATCACGTCGGGCTTGTTGTCTTCCACCGCAATGATCACGCGTTCCAGACCAAGCAGATCGCGCACAGCGTAGACGCCGGAAAGAACGGCCCAGGAATTCTCCAAAGCCTCGCGGTTATCCGCGGTGATGTACGGTTCGCACTCGGCGGCGTTGACGATCAGCGTGTCAAGATGCTTGTCCTTCGGCACGTTGAGCTTCACATGCGCGGGAAATCCCGCGCCGCCGAGACCGACCAGACCGGATTCATGAACCGCCCGGATAAAGTCCTCCGGTGTGTTCACGACAGGGGGCCTGACCTCTGGGGAGACGGTCATCTGTCCGTCGGATTCAATCACAACGGCGTCAACCATCTGCCCGCCTGGCAGCGCAACCTTTGTGATGGCGCTGACCTTGCCGGAAATACTGGCATGGATGGGAGCGCTGACAAAGGCGTCGCTGTCACCGATTTTCTGGCCGACCTGGACAAGATCTCCGACCTTGACCAGCGGCTTGCACGGAGCGCCCACATGCTGCTGCATGGGGATTGTCACCTGAGACGGGCAGGG
>DVGZ01000031.1 GCA_018712435.1 Candidatus Caccousia avicola | reverse complement strand
CTTTTTGTCGTTTTTATCAGTTTCTCCTGTAAAAATATGCAAAAATGCTTGTAAAAAAACAGTTGTCATTTTTTCGGTTTTCCAGTAAACTAATAAGGATATAGACTGACAAAAGAAAGGCGAGGCGAGGGATATTTATGAAGAGAAATGATATTCACAAGGTCCTGATCATCGGCTCCGGTCCCATCATCATCGGCCAGGCCTGCGAGTTTGACTACTCCGGCACGCAGGCATGCAAGGCCCTGCGGCAGCTCGGATATCAGATTGTGCTCGTCAACTCGAGTCCGGCCACCATCATGACCGACCCCGAGACGGCGGACATCACCTACATCGAGCCCCTGAATGTGGAGCGTCTGGAGCAGATCATCGCAAAGGAGCGCCCCGACGCTTTGCTGCCGAACCTCGGCGGACAGTCCGGTCTGAACCTGTGCTCGGAACTGAACAAGGCCGGCGTCCTCGAGAAATACAACGTGAAGGTGATCGGCGTTAACGTCGACGCCATCGAGCGCGGCGAGGACCGCATCGAGTTCAAGAACACCATGAACGAGCTGGGGATCGAGATGGCCCGCAGCGAAGTGGCCTATTCCGTTGACGACGCCCTCGCCATCGCGGAGAAGCTGGGCTATCCCGTGGTGCTGCGTCCCGCCTACACCATGGGCGGCGCGGGCGGCGGCCTTGTCTATAACGTGGACGAGCTGCGCACCGTCTGCGCGCGCGGCTTGCAGGCCAGCCTGGTCGGGCAGGTTCTGGTTGAGGAATCCATCCTCGGCTGGGAGGAGCTCGAACTGGAGGTCGTGCGTGACGCGAAGAACAACATGATCACCGTCTGCTTCATCGAGAATATCGATCCCCTCGGCGTACACACCGGCGATTCCTTCTGCTCCGCCCCGATGCTCACCATCAGCGAGGACGTGCAGAAGGAGCTGCAAAGACAGGCGTACAAGATCGTCGAGAAGGTCGGCGTGATCGGCGGCACGAACGTGCAGTTCGCCCACGATCCCAAGAGCGGCCGTATCATCGTCATTGAGATCAACCCCCGCACCTCCCGTTCCTCCGCTCTCGCCTCCAAGGCCACCGGCTTCCCGATCGCCCTCGTTTCCGCGATGCTCGCCAGCGGGCTGACGCTCGACGAGATCCCCTGCGGCAAGCACGGCACGCTGGACAAGTACGTCCCCGGCGGCGACTATGTTGTTATCAAGTTTGCGCGCTGGGCCTTTGAGAAGTTCAAGGGAGCCGAGGACAAGCTGGGCACGCAGATGCGCGCCGTCGGCGAGGTCATGAGTATCGGCAAGACCTACAAGGAAGCCTTCCAGAAGGCCATCCGCAGCCTGGAGAACGGCCGTTACGGTCTGGGCTGGGCGAAGGATTTCCACGATAAGACAAAGGATGAGCTGCTCGCCCTGCTCGCCAACCCGACGAGCGAGCGCCAGTTCATCATGTATGAGGCCCTGCGCAAGGGCGCGACCGTGGAGGAGCTGTGGAACCTCACGAAGATCAAGCATTACTTCATCGAGCAGATGAAGGAGCTGGTCGAGGAGGAGGAAGCGCTGCTCCAGCACAAGGGCCAGGTGCCGGGCGAGACGGCCCTGCGCGCCGCGAAGCTCGACGGCTTCTCCGACAAGTACCTCAGCCAGATTCTCGCCGTGCCGGAGACGGATATCCGCTCCGCCCGCGCGAAGTACGGCATCAACGAGGCCTGGGAGGGCGTGCACGTCAGCGGCACGAAGGACGCGGCCTACTATTATTCCAGCTATCACATTCAGAACGACGCTCCCACCGATCACGACCGCCCGAAGATCATGATCCTCGGCGGCGGCCCGAACCGCATCGGCCAGGGCATCGAGTTTGACTATTGCTGCGTACACGCGGCGATCGCACTGAAAGAGCTGGGCTTTGAGACGATCATCGTCAACTGCAACCCGGAGACGGTGTCCACCGACTACGATACCTCCGACAAGCTGTACTTTGAGCCGCTCACCCTGGAGGATGTGCTGAGCATCCACGAGAAGGAGAAGCCCGTGGGCGTGATTGCGCAGTTCGGCGGCCAGACTCCGCTGAACCTCGCCGCCGACCTGAAGAAGGCGGGCGTGAACATTCTCGGCACCACGCCGGAGACGATCGACATGGCGGAGGACCGCGATCTGTTCCGCGCCATGATGGACAAGCTCGGCATTCCGATGCCGGAATCCGGCATGGCCACGACGGCCGAGGAAGCCATCGCGATCGCGAACCGCATCGGCTATCCTGTCATGGTGCGCCCCTCCTACGTCCTCGGCGGACGCGGGATGGAGGTCGTCTACGACGACGAGGCCATGGCCTTCTATATGAACGCGGCTGTCGGCGTAACGCCGGACCGCCCGATTCTGATTGACCGCTTCCTGCACCACGCGACGGAGTGCGAGGCCGACGCCATCAGCGACGGCGAGAATGTGTTCGTCCCCGCCGTGATGGAGCATATCGAGCTTGCGGGTGTACACTCCGGCGACTCCGCGTGCATCCTGCCCTCGCGCGGCCTGACCGACGAGCAGGTTGCCACGATCAAGGATTACACCAAGCGCATTGCCAAGGAAATGCACGTTGTCGGCCTGATGAACATGCAGTACGCCATTGAGGATGGCCGCGTGTTCGTGCTTGAAGCCAACCCGCGCGCGTCCCGTACCGTGCCGCTGGTGTCCAAGGTGTGCAACATCAGGATGGTGAGCCTTGCCACCGATATCATGACCGCTCAGCTGACGGGCCGTCCGTCCCCGGTGCCGGGTCTCAAGGAGAAGAAGATCCCGCATTACGGCGTGAAGGAAGCCGTGTTCCCGTTCAATATGTTCCAGGAGGTCGATCCCGTCCTCGGGCCGGAGATGCGCTCCACCGGCGAGGTGCTCGGCCTTGCCTCCACCGTGGGCGAAGCCTTCTTCAAGGCGGAGGAAGCCACCCAGACGAAGCTGCCGCTGTCCGGCACGGTGCTGATCAGCGTCAACGACCGCGACAAGGCGGAGCTTGCCGAGGTGGCGCGCGGGTTCCTGTCCTGCGGCTTCCGGCTCATCGCGACCGCCGGCACGCATGACGCGCTGAGCGCGGCGGGCATTGAGTCCGAGCGTGTGGCGAAGATCAACGAGGGCCGTCCGAATGTGCTCGACCGCATCACCAACGGCGAAGTCACGCTGATCGTCAACACGCCGCTGGGCAAGAAGGGCGCGACCGACGACAGCTATATCCGCAAGGCCGCTATCAAGGGACGCGTGCCGTATGTCACCACCATGGCCGCCGCGAAGGCGACGGTCGAGGGCATCAAGGCCGCGAAGGATCCCGAGACGCGCGGCGTGAAGTCCCTGCAGGAGTTCCACGCAGCCATTACGGACGCCGAATAAAATTTCATTTTGTGCATTGTTCGCCCCGGAGCGCTTTCCCGCGCTTCGGGGCTTTTTTTATCTCCCGATGCCGGAAAACAAGGGGATTTTATTAAATTTAAGAATAATTCTTATTTTTCCGTGAAAACCTCTTGATTATTGGAAATAAATCGGGTACAATGAGGATACACTAACCAACGGAGCGAAACAAACCTGCAACAGTCACAAAATAAGGAGGAAATGAAAATGGAACTCAAGGGAAGCAGAACCGAAGCGAATCTGCTCGCGGCGTTTGCGGGCGAGTCTCAGGCGAGAAACAAGTACACCTACTATGCCTCCAAGGCGAAGAAGGACGGCTACGAGCAGATCGCGGCTATCTTCGAGGAGACGGCGAACAATGAGAAGGAGCACGCGAAGCTGTGGTTCAAGCTTCTGCATGACGGCGGCATCCCGGCCACCACGGAGAACCTGAAGGACGCGGCCGCCGGCGAGAACTACGAGTGGACCGAGATGTACAAAGAGTTCGCGGACGTGGCCGAGGAAGAGGGCTTCACGGAGATCGCGGCGACGATGCGCCTTGTCGCCGGGATTGAGAAATCCCACGAGGAGCGTTATCGCAAGCTTCTCCAGAACCTGGAGCAGGATATCGTGTTCAAGGCGGGCGAGGAGACCGTGTGGGTCTGCCGCAACTGCGGATACATCCACATCGGCAAAAGCGCCCCGACTGTCTGCCCGGCGTGCAAGCACCCGCAGGCATACTTTGAGCGCAGAGCGGAAAACTATTAAGGCATAACAGGACGCTTCCCGGAGGATCGTGTTCCGGGAAGCGTCTTTTTTCTGCCGCCCGTGCCGGTTCAAAAAACATCTACAAATTTTGTATACCTGTGTGCTATACTGAAAAAGATAAAAGCAAAGCAAACGGGGGAACACACATGCAACAGGAACAAATGCACACAACGGCTTCTGAGTGGCAGGAGCTTTTGGAAAAACACCGCGCCGGGGAAAAGAAGTGGAACCGTCTTTCGCTGATCTTCGGCCTGACAAAGCTTGCGCTGCTCATCACCGTGTTTCTCACCGTCTATTTTATCTGGCTGAGGGGCAACCCCACGCTGGGGATTGCGCTCACGGTCGTACAGGCGGTGATTTTTGTGGCGGCGGGCATTGTGCAGGCGAAGCTCAACGCCCGCATGCGCTTTGAGAGCGGCATGGCCGAGCAGGTGCAGAAGCATCTGGATCGTCTGGAGGGCCGCTGGGGCGACTTCAAGGATACGGGCGAGGAGCTGGCCGGGCCGGAGCATGAATACGCCCGCGATCTCGATATCGTGGGAAAACGCTCGCTCTTTCAGCTTTTGAACAGCACCGGCACCTCCTTCGGGCGCGCGCGGTTCGCGGAGGATCTGCTTTGCCCGCGCTACAGCGGGAAGGAGATCCGCGAGCGCCAGCGGGCCGTGGCGGAGCTGGCGGGAAAGCCGGAATTCTGCTGCCGGATGGAGCTTTTGCTGGGGCGCGTCGGTGTGGAGGAAAGTCTGCCGCAGGCGGCGGAGCGTCTCGCGGACGGCAAGCGTAGACTGCAAAGCGGAGCGGTGCGCGCCCTGTTCTGGGTGCTGCGCGTGCTGACGTGCGGCTCCGGCCTGTTGACTCTGCTGCTGCCGGAGTCGATGGCCGTTGTGCCGGGGGTGATGTTCAGCGTGCTGTTTCTTGTCCAGCTTGCAATCTGGGGATTGAGCTCGCCGCAGATCCGTCCCTTCCTCGCGGCCATGGCCGCCGCTTCCCAGCGGCTCAGCGTGTGCGGCGAGCCGGTGGACGCGTTCGCGCGGGAGCCGTTTGAGAGCGAAAAGCTGCGGGAACTGGCCTCGGTGCTGGGCGGAGCGCGCGATCCTCTGCGCAGTCTCGCGGGACTTTCGCGGCGGATCGGCCTGGGCAACAGCTCTATCCTCGCGTTTATTCTGAACGGCCTGTTCCTGTGGGATCTCTGGAACGCCGCTTCGCTCGACAGCTGGAAGCAGAAGTGGGGAGAAAAATCCACGGACTGGTTTGCCGCGCTGGGCGAAGCGGAAAGCCTGCTGAGTCTGGCGAACCTGCCGCGCTGCTGTACCGGGTCGTGCGTACCGGAGCCGGTGGAGGGCGCGGGCGTGTTTACCGCGCGGGCGCTGGGGCATCCGCTCCTGCCGAACAATGCGCGCGTCTGCAACGATTTCACGCTTGGCGGGGGAATCCACATTGTATCCGGCTCGAATATGGCGGGCAAGACAACGTTTCTGCGCACGGTGGGAATCAATATGGTGCTGGCCTGCGCGGGCGGCTTTGCCTGCGCGGAATCCCTCGCGTTTTCGCCCATGCGCGTCATGACGTCCATGCGCTTGTCCGATGACCTGTCCGGGCGGATCTCCACGTTTTACGCGGAGCTTCAGCGCATCAAGACGATTCTCGACGCGGCGTCGCAGGATAAAAGCGTGCTGTTCCTGATTGACGAGATTTTCCGGGGCACGAACTCCGTCGACCGCCTGGTTGGCGCGGAGGCCGTCCTGCGCCGTTTGGAGGAATTGGGCGTGTCCGGTATGATCACGACGCATGATTTGGAAATCTGCCGTCTCGCGGACGAGCGGCCGCGCGTGGTGAATTGCTGCTTCTGCGAAACGTACCGCGACGGCGAAATTTTCTTCGACTACAAACGCCGCGAAGGCCCCTCCCAAACCACCAACGGCCAGTTCCTGCTGCGCAAGGTGGGGATTCTCGCAAACTGACTGCGTCAGTTCGCGGTCTGAACTTCAATTTTGCGGTTCTTGCGAACCGGAAAATCAAAGTTCAGCAGCTAGGTGTTATCTGCAATCCTTTGTAGAGCCGTAACCCCAACGCACGGAATCTCCCCAAATTATTCCCCACGCTAATTTGGGGAGATTCCCCCACCAGCCGGCCAGTCTTGCGCGTCAGCGCAAATTTGGCCGGCCGCGACGGGGGAGAGGGGGCGGCAAACCAACGTAGAAAACAAAGCGTGGGGTTCGAAGGGGCAAAGCCCCTCGCGGTTCTTTCCCCCTTTTCTTGGCGTCAAGAAAAGGGGGGCCATGCGGCCTGAGCTAATTGCGCTCCGCGTGATACCGGAAACATGACTTTATTCAAGGAGGTTTTTTCTATGCCAAATCCCAGAAAAGCCGCTATCGTCGGCTGTGGCTTCGTCGGCGCGTCCATTGCGTTCAGCCTGATGCAGCGCAGCCTCTTCTCCGAGCTCGTCCTCATCGACGCGAACCATAAAAAGGCCGAGGGCGAAGCCATGGATCTCAGCCACGGCTTGCCCTATACCGCGTCCATGGAAATCTATGCGGGCGATTACCGCGACGCCGCCGACTGTTCCCTCGTCATCGTGACGGCGGGAGCCAACCAGAAGCCCGGCGAAACGCGTCTCGATCTGATCGACAAGAACGTGGCGATCCTCAAAAGCATTCTGCCGAACCTCACCGCCACGGGCTTTTCCGGGATTCTGATGATCGTCTCGAACCCGGTGGACGTGCTTACCTACGCCGCCCAGCGCATCTCCGGCTATCCCGCCGAGCGCGTGATCGGCTCCGGTACCGTGCTGGATACCGCCCGCCTGAAATATGAGCTGGGCCGCCATCTCGCCGTGGACAGCCGCAGCATTCATGCCGTCATCATCGGCGAGCACGGCGACAGCGAATTGGCTGTGTGGAGCGGTGCGAACGTCTCCGGCATCGACCTGAACCATTTCTGCGAGCTGCGCGGCCATTTCGACCATGAAAATTCCATGCAGCGAATTTATGAAGCCGTGCGCGGCAGCGCGTATGAGATCATCGAGCGCAAGGGCGCGACGTATTACGGTATCGCGATGGCTGTCGCCCGCATTTCCGAGTGCATCGTGCGCGACGAGCACGCCGTGCTTCCGATTTCCGTCCTGCCGCGCGGTGAGTATGGGCTGGACAATATCGCGCTGAGCCTGCCCTCCGTCGTGGGCCATGAGGGTGTGGAAAAGGTGCTGGAAATCCCGCTTAGCCCGGAGGAATCCACCGCCCTGCACGAGTCCGCCGCTCAGCTTCACGAGGTGATCCGCACTCTCGGACTGTCGTAAAATCCCGGATGGATCTTTTCCCCCGTTTGCGTTACAATAGGAGACGAAAAAGCGCTTTTTCGGGAGGAGAGTATTCATGAAAAAAACGAGTGAAATCAATATCCGCGACCCGTTTGTTCTGCCGTGGGACGCAGATTCTGCGCGCGGACAAGCCGGAGGGCCCGTTTGTCCCCCTCAGCGATGGCCCTGTCACTCCCGCCGATTGGGAGTGTCTGGACGGTACGCTCTACGTCGCGGCGGACGGCACGCCGTATCTGGTGTTCTGCCATGAATGGCTCCAGGTGAAGGACGGCGAGATGTGCGCCATGCCGCTCACGCCTGACCTCACCGCTGCCCGGACGGCCGCCTGCTGTAAAAAGTTTGCCCAGCCAAACGCCGCGCGCTGTTCCGCCGCGGCGTTTTTTGGCGTATGGGTGCGCGGGAGGGGATCGAAACCGCCCGCTCAGAAAGGAGAATCCTCACATGGAACCCATACAAATTCGCGTCGCTTCCCCGCAGGACGCGCAGGCCATGCTTGCGATCTACGCGCCGTATGTGGAGCGTACCGCCGTCAGCTTTGAACTGACCCCGCCCTCTCTGGAAGAGTTCCGGGGCCGGATCGAAACGACGCTGCGCCGTTTCCCATGGCTGGCGGTGCAGCAGGGCGATCGGGTGATCGGCTACGCCTACGCTTCGCCTCTGCATCCCCGCGCCGCGTATGCGTGGTCAGCGGAAGCGTCGATCTATCTGGCTCCGGACTGTCACGGGCAGGGCGTGGGAAGGCGGCTGTATGACGAACTGGAAAAAATCCTCGCCGCCCAGCGGGTGCAGAATTTGAACGCCTGCATCGCCTGCCCGCGCGGCGAGGACGATCCCCACCTCACGCGCGCAAGCCTGCTGTTTCATGAAAAGCTCGGTTTTCGCACCTGGGGACACGCCGAGCGGTGCGCCTTCAAATTCGATCGCTGGTATGATATGGTCTGGATGGGAAAGGACATTGGTACGCCCATCACTCCGCCCGCCCCATTCCTCCCGTTCCCGGAGATAAGGAACAGAACATAGTAAAAGGCCCTCTGCGATGAACATCGCGGAGGGCCTTCAATTTTGTATGGGGTCAGTGCGTTTCGGAGCCGGGCGCGGCGTCCTCACGCAAAAGGTAGGCGACGCCCACCGCGCCGGGGCCGGAATAGGTGCCGATGACGGTTCCCAGCTCGTGGTGGTCGTATTCCTCCATCCCGGTTTCGGAGCGCAGGCGGCGCACAAAGGCCGCGAGGAGATCGGGGCACTGGGCGGAGGCCAGGCTGGGCGGGCAGGAGCGATCCCATTCCGCGTCCATGGCCTTGGCCATGAAATCATAGGCGGCCTGATTGCCGCGCACCTTTTTCTCGATCTCGATCTTTCCGTCCTGAATCCGCAGGATGGGCTTGACATGGAGGAGCGAGCCGACGACGGCGGCGGTCATCGGGATGCGCCCGCCCTTCTGGACGAATTTGAGCGTTTCCAGCGCAATGCGGAGCATCACGCGGCCCTTGATCGCGTCAATGCGCGCGGCGATCTCCGCGCCGGAGCGGCCCTCGTCGCGCATGCGCACAGCCTCCTGCACAAGCGGCCACAGGCCGTAGGAGCCGGTACCGGAGTCAATGACATAAATGTTCCGGCGGGGGAAGGAGTTGCGCGCGATGCAGGCGGACTGATAGGTTCCGCTGAGCCGGTGCGTGAGGAAAAGCCCCACAATTTCGTCGTCCTTGTTCGCGAGCGCGTCCCGGAAGGTATCCATAAAAACGCCGGAGCTGACCTGGCTTGTTGTGGGAAGATCGCGGCACAGGGCCAGCCGGGCAAAAAATTCGGGCGGCAGCAGATCCACGCCGTCCCGGAATTCCTCCTCCCCGAAACGCACCGTCAGGGGTACGACAATAATACCGAGCCGTTCGGCTTCCTCGCGCGGGATATCCGAGGTACTGTCGACAATGATTTTAACCATGGGGTAACACCTCTCCACTTTACGGGCGGAAGCCCAGCTGATCCATATGGTTTTGAATACTATATGTAACCATCATTATAGCATCCCAAGAGGGGAATGAAAAGCCGCGAAAAAAATTTTTTCAAATTTTTTTCAATCCTGCAATAAAACAAACCGCCCGTGCAATATACAGACAGAAAGCAAAACAAATTTTCATACAAAACCAAAAGGAGAGGAAATTTTATGAAAAGAATCAAGATGATTTCTATCGCAGCAGCGCTTGTTTTGGCCGTATCCGCGTCCGTCCCCGCCTTCGCGGCAGCCGGCGACCGTCTGGTCGTCTCCTACACCACCAACACCACGACCTCCACAACGGCGGCTCCCGCCGCGCAGACCTCCTCCGTCACCTTCCTGTCCATGAAGGGCGCGATGGATCTGGCGCTCAAGGAAGTCCCCGGCGTGCTCAAGAGCATCGAATTTGACATCGAGGACAATGGTTCCCTGCGCTACAAGGCCGAGATTCACTACAACAGCAAGGAATACGATCTCGAGTTCAGCGCCACGGACGGCACCGTCTACCAGAATAAGCAGGATACCATCGACCGTGACGAGGCAATCCCCGCAGGCAGCTATATCACCTATGAGAAGGCCGCTGAGGTGGCTCTGGGCCAGGTCAAGGGTGGTTTCGTCTCCAAGCTTACGCTCGAGAGCCGCTGGAACGACGGCGTGGTATATGACGCGGAGGTCTGGCTCAACGACGCCGAATATACCATCGTGATCGACGCCGACAACGGCACGGTTCTCCGCTCCGGCTGGGAGAAGGAGTCCGACGCTTCCTACTACACGAAGAATCTCGCGGGCGCGCAGACCGTTGCAACCTTGCCCGACAAGGGAACGGCCTCCACGACAACCCCGTCCACCCCGTCCACCAGCACTCCCTCCGCTCCGCAGGTGAGCAAGCCCACGCAGACGACCGGCTCCATCACGATGGACAAAGCCAGAGAAATCGCACAGGCTCAGGTGCCGAACGGCCGCGTCACCGACGTGGAGTATGAGTACGAGCACGGCCGCGCCGTGTACGAGGTGGAAGTGAAGGAAGGCTACTACTGGGAGTATAAGTTCGTGATCGACGCTTCCAACGGCAGCATCCTGTTCACCGAGAAGGAATACGACGACTGATTCGCGCTTCCAACGCGATAACAAAACTCTATCCTCATTCGGCGGGCGGCCGCGGACCTGGTGTCCGCGGCCGCCTTTT
>DVGZ01000030.1 GCA_018712435.1 Candidatus Caccousia avicola | reverse complement strand
TCATCGGCGTGTTCGATCCCGGTATTTTCTCGATCGGGGACACCATCTGCACCGGCGCGGAAAAATTCCAGTTCGGCGGCATCCCGACCTTTGCCCCCGAACATTTCAACCGTGTCTACCAGGTGGACACGATGAAGCGCAAGCAGTTCGTGAAGGGCATGAGCCAGATCGCCCAGGAAGGCGCGATCCAGATCTTCCAGGAGCTCGGCGGCGGTATGGAGGAGGTCATTGTCGGCGTGGTCGGCACGCTGCAATTTGACGTGCTCGAGTACCGTCTGAAAAACGAATATAATGTAGACATCCGCATGGAGGGTCTGCCCTATGAATATATCCGCTGGATCGAGAACAAAGAAGAAAACTTCGATCCGAAGAAGCTGAACCTGACGTCCGACACGCGCCGGATCCAGGATCTCAAGGGCAATTACCTTCTGATCTTCGCGAACGAGTGGAGCATCCGCTGGGCCGAGGAGCATAACCCCGATCTCAAGCTGGCCGAATTCGGCAGATGGTAAACCCGTTCCCCTACTCGCTTGACAACAAGCGGTATCACACGCTGTACTATCACCTTCGCACGCGCTTCCCGCACCGCGTGGGCAAGGCCGCCGTCGACGCGGGCTTTTCCTGCCCGAATCTCGATGGAACGCGCGGGCGCGGCGGCTGCTCCTACTGCCGTTCCGGCGGGACGGAGTTCACGGAAAGCGCCGCGCTTCCCGTGCGGGAACAGCTCGAACGCGAGCTTTCCCGCATCCGACGCAAATGGCCGGACGCCGGGGCAATCGCGTATTTTCAATCGCACACCAACACCCACGCGCCCGTTTCCCGTCTGCGCGCTTTTTTCACCGAAGCGCTTGCCGTCCCCGGAATCTGCGGTCTGAGCGTCGCCACGCGCGCCGACTGTCTGCCGCCGGACGTGCTCGATCTGCTCGCGGAGCTGAACGGGAAAACGGATCTCACCGTGGAGCTGGGACTCCAAACGATTCACGAGGAAACGGCAAACCGGATCCACCGCTGCCACAGCTATGCGGAATTTCTCTCCGCGTACCGGGCTCTGACAGAACGGGGAATCCGCGTGTGTATCCATCTGATCAACGGTCTGCCCGGCGAAACGGAGGACATGATGCTGGAAACCGCTTCCGCCGTCGGTCTGCTGCGGCCCGGCGGGGTGAAAATTCATCTTCTGCACGTTCTCAGCGGTACGCGCCTTGCCCGCGAATGGGAAAACGGCGCGGTCCCCACGCTCACGCGGGAGGAATACATCCGCATTGTGTGCCGCCAGCTTCTTCGCCTGCCGCCCGAGACGGTGGTGGAGCGCCTGACAGGAGACGGTGCAAAGGAATTTCTGCTGGCTCCGCTCTGGAGCCGGGACAAAATCGCGGTGCTCGGCGGGATCGACCGCTTTCTTGCGGAGCATAACCTTTGCCAGGGTTGTTTGTTTTAAAGTAAACGTTCGGAAAAATTCGCTGCGCTCTTTTTCCTGACCTTTGCTATGGCTTCGCATCACTGTTTGAAAGGGGCTCTGCCCCTTTATAACCCCGCCGGGTCTTCGCTTCCGCTCCGGTCGGTGCCTTGTTTGTGTGCCACCGGCACACGGCACCCTTTTGAAAAAGGTGGACGAAAACTTCATGTTTGCACTTTTTTAGCTTTGTGGCGGCGTTCACGGAACGCCCATTATGGGAGGAGAAAACACATGACAACCTATCGCAACGCAAAACCCGAAGAATTTCTGGACTGCATCGATCTGGGAAACGCTGTATTCAGCCAGTCCAGCTGTCCGCACAATTTCAGCCGCATGATTCCCAAGGTATACGGAGAGGATAAAAATAACGCTTCTATCCATAAAGTAGCTGTCTCGGAGAACGGAAGGCTGTGCGCACAGGTCGCTTGCCTGCCCCAAACGCTTTCGATCTGCGGCTATCCTCTGCGGGCGGGCTTCATCGGGACGGTATCGGTACATCCCCGCGCACGCGGTGAAGGCCACATGAAAGCGCTGATGAACGCCTGGATCGAGGAAATGCGCGAGACCTGCGATCTCTCGGTACTTGGCGGCCAGCGTCAGCGCTATGAATATTTCGGCTACACCCACGGCGGACAGCAGATGGTCTACACCGTGAACAGCTCCAACATCCGCCACGCTCTGCGCGGCGTGGACGCGTCCCCCTTCTCGTTCCGACCGCTGGAGGAAACACCGGGAGCGGTGGAGTTAGCCCTTTCCCTTCACAACGCGCGGATCGCCCGTGTGGAGCGCTCCGCCGATCTGTTCAGCGACATCCTGCGCACCTTCGGGGAGCAGCCGCTGGCCGTGTGTAAAAACGGGAAGCCCGTGGGCTATCTGCTCCTTTCCAATGATAACAAATCCATTCTGGAGCTGGCCCTTTCCCAGTGGGAGGATTTTGAACCGATGCTCAAAGCGTACATGCAAAGCACCGGCACACAACAGCTGACCATTCCCACGCCTGTCTGGGACACCGAGCTGAATCGCCGCCTGAGCGTATTTGCCGAAAGCTATCGCCTGGAGCAGAACGAGATGTTCCGTATTTTCCAATTTGCAAACGTTCTGGAAGCGTATCTGACGCTCAAACTGCGCACCGAAGGTCTCACGCCCGGCGTATTCTCCGCCATCCTGGACGGCCAGCCCGTCACGGCGCGTGTGGATGACACGGGGCTTTCCGTGGAACGCTCCGCCCTGCCCGGCGCGCCGGAACTGACGCTGCGCGAAGCCCAGGAGCTTCTTCTCACCCCGCATGGCCGCTGGCTGCCGGTTCAGGCTCCCAACGGCTGGTTCCCGCTCCCCATCTTCTGGTACGCTGCCGATAATTTTTAAAATAAAGGGCACGCCTACCCTGTTCCCACAAAATCTTGTGTACCCCGCTGGTATTGAAAAAATCAATATGCTATAATAAGCAGATAACCGGGCGCAAACCGGAAAACAAAAATCAGCAAGCAGGCGGATTTGCCGCCTTTGGAAAGAGGGACGAGTTTGATGGAAGAACAATGGAAGGAATTACGAGGATATCTGGATAAAGCCGCGTCGTATCAGGCGGCGCTGGCCCTGTTCGGCTGGGACGCGGAAACGCTGGCCCCGCCGGAGAGCCACGAGCTGACCGCCCGCGTGGTGGGCGTGCTCGCGGAGGAATACTTTGCCCTGATGACCGGGGAGCGCGTGCGGGAGCTGGCCGCTTCCATTGACGGGGAAGCCCTCGGCACAAAGGAGCGCGCAATTCTGCGCCGTCTGCGCCGTGAGCTGGACAGCCTGGAAAAGCTTCCGCAGAAGGAATACGGCGCTTATCAGGAGCTGCTGGCACGCAGCCCCTCCGAATGGAAGAAAGCCAAGGAGAAGAACGATTTCGCTTCCTTCCTGCCGGTGCTTGACGAGGTTATCTCGACAGCCCGCCGCTTTGCTTCCCTGCGCGCCAAGGAGGGACAGGCTCCCTATGACGTGGTGCTCGACGATTACGAGGAAGGCTTCGGCATGGCACAGCTTGATCCCTTCTTCGCCCAGGTGCGGGAACGCGTCGTGCCGCTTCTGCGCCGCCGTGTGGAACAGGGAATCGTACCGGCGAAAAAGCACGCCTGCCCGGAGGACAAGCAGCGCGAATTTTCCCGCTGGCTGGCCGGATATGTCGGCTTTGATTTCTCCCGCGGCGTGATTGGGGAGACGGAGCACCCCTTCACCACCAACCTGCACAATCACGACGTGCGCATCACCACGCACTATTATGAAAATGACGCGGCGTCCGCCATCTTCTCCACCATCCACGAGACGGGCCACGCGATCTACGAGCAGCAGATCGCGGACGACCACACGCTCACGATGATCGGCGGAGGCACCTCGATGGGGATGCACGAGTCGCAGTCCCGTTTCTTTGAGAACAATCTGGGGCGCAGCCGTGCGTTCTGGTCCGCTATCTATGAGAAATTGCAGAGGATGCTGCCGGAAGCTTACGCGGATGTGCCGCTTGATCAGTTCCTCAGCGAGATCAATGCGGTGGAACCGAGTCTGATCCGTACGGAAGCCGACGAGCTGACCTATCCGCTGCATATTCTTATCCGCTATGAGCTGGAAAAAGATCTGTTTGCCGGAAAGCTGGAGACGAAGGATCTGCCCGCCGCATGGAACGCGAAATACCGCGAACTGCTGGGCGTGGAGCCGCAGACGGATTCCGAGGGCGTGCTCCAGGATACCCACTGGGCAAGCGGCCTTCTGGGCTATTTCCCGTCCTACGCGGTCGGCAGCGCGATCGCCGCGCAGATTGAAGCATATTTGCGCCGCACCATGGATCTCGACGGCGCGCTCCGCTCCGGCAGCCTTGGCTCCATCCGCGAGTTCCTGCGGGAGCACATCCACCAGTACGGCGGCGAGCGCACCACGCAGGAGCTTCTCACGGCAATGACCGGCGAGGGCTTTGAGCCGCGCTACTACTTCGACTACCTCGAACAGAAATACGGCGTATGAGCCGCGAACATACCGAAAAACCCGCCGAACGTATCCTGCACCCGCTGGAACCTGTCTTTGACAGCCGTTCCCGCGTGCTGATCCTCGGCACCATGCCCTCCCCGAAATCACGGGAGACGGGCTTCTACTACGGCCACCCCCAGAACCGTTTCTGGCGTGTGATGGCTGAGCTTCTGAACGAGCCGTTTCCCGCTTCGCGCGGGGAGCGGCTCGCTCTGGCCCTGCGGCATGGCTTTGCGCTGTGGGATGTGCTGGCTTCCTGCACCATCCGCGGAGCCGATGACGGCAGTATCCGCGATCCGCAGCCGAACGATCTCTCGGTGGTGCTTTCCGCCGCGCCTATCCAGACGATTTTCACCACCGGAACAAAGGCTTCCTCGCTTTACCGGCGTTTGTGTCTGCCGCAAACCGGGATCGAAGCGATCCCGCTGCCCTCGACCAGCGCCGCCAACTGCCGCTTCTGTACCTACGATACCCTTTTGGACCGTTACCGCACCATTCTGCCCTATTTATCTCAAAACAGCTAGGGCTTGTTTGAAAAATCATAAACATCGTCTTTTTCCCCAATAGCGGCTGCTTTCTGCGTCAAAAATGCTCGGAATCCGGCAAGGATTCCTGCGCTTTTTTCCTGGAAACCACCTCGCTCTGGGAAAA
>DVGZ01000029.1 GCA_018712435.1 Candidatus Caccousia avicola | reverse complement strand
TTTTCCCAGAGCGAGGTGGTTTCCAGGAAAAAAGCGCAGGAATCCTTGCCGGATTCCGAGCATTTTTGACGCAGAAAGCAGCCGCTATTGGGGAAAAAGACGATGTTTATGATTTTTCAAACAAGCCCTAGTGCAGAAAGAGAAAAGAAAAAGCCGGGCTTTGGGTGCGGATTGCATTCAGGCTCAGCCTGGTGGGAAGGGGAATGAAAAAGATGTATCAGAATATGATGGACACCATCGGCTTTGTCCGCGAAGTGGATCCGGAGCTTGGGGCCGCCATGGCCGACGAGCTGGGCCGCCAGCGCCGCAATCTGGAGCTGATTGCCTCCGAGAACCTGGTTTCGCCCGCTGTAATGGCGGCGATGGGAAGCATCCTGACGAACAAGTACGCGGAGGGCTATCCGGGCAAGCGCTACTACGGCGGCTGCGAGTATGTCGACGTGGTGGAGAACATTGCCCGCGAGCGCGCCTGCCGTCTGTTCGGCGCGGAGCACGCCAACGTGCAGCCTCATTCCGGCGCGCAGGCCAACATGGCGGTCTATTTTGCCCTGCTTGAGCCCGGCGATACCGTGATGGGCATGAGCCTTTCCGAGGGCGGCCATCTGACGCACGGTTCCCCCGTCAATATGTCCGGTAAATATTTCAATTTTGTCCCTTACGGCGTCAACGCCGAAGGCTATATCGACTATGAGAAGCTGCATGAGCAGGCCATGGAGGTTAAGCCGAAGCTGATCGTCGCGGGCGCGAGCGCTTATCCGCGCGCGATCGACTTCAAAAAGTTCCGCGAGATTTGCGACGACTGCGGCGCTTACCTCATGGTGGATATGGCGCACATCGCGGGTCTGGTCGCTTCCGGCGATCACCAGAACCCGGTGGAGTGGGCGGACGTTGTGACCACCACGACGCACAAAACGCTGCGCGGTCCCCGCGGCGGCCTGATCCTCTGCAAGGAGCAGTATGCGAAGGCGATCGATAAGGCGATTTTCCCCGGCACGCAGGGCGGCCCGCTCATGCACATCATCGCGGGCAAGGCGGTCTGCTTCGGCGAGGCGCTCAAACCGGAATTCAAGGAGTACGGCCACCGCGTCGCGGCGAACGCGCAGGCGCTGGCAAAGGGCTTGCTCAACCGCAATGTGAAGCTGGTTTCCGGCGGCACGGACAACCATCTGATGCTCGTTGACCTGACGGGCCTGGAGCTGACCGGCAAGGAGCTGGAGCACCGTCTGGACGCCGTTTACATCACGGCGAACAAGAATACCGTCCCGAACGAGCAGAGAAGCCCGTTTGTGACGAGCGGTCTGCGCCTCGGCACCCCCGCCGTCACCACACGCGGCCTGGACGAGGGCGACATGGATCAGGTGGCGGAGTGCATCGCGCTGGCCATCCATGACTTTGAGAACAGCGAGGACAAGATCCGCTCGATGGTGGAAGCCATCTGCAAGAAGCATCCGCTTTACGAATAAACAGCGATTGTTCCGCTTGTTGGGCCGGGGAAGGCGAGCCGCCCTCCCCGGCCTTTTTCCGCGTTCCGGCGGCGTATTACCGCGCGCCGCCGGGCGGCGAACCTCCCGGAACACAACGAAAGGGGAAAGAATTTATGGCTTCTCCGCTTGCGGATCGGATCCGTCCGCAGACGATCGATGAGATTGTAGGCCAGCGTCATCTGCTCGCGCCCGGCAAGGCGCTGCGCCGGATCATCGAGTCCGGCACCATCCCGAATCTGGTCTTTTACGGCCCGCCGGGCGTGGGAAAGACGACGCTCGCGTCGATTATCGCGAAGCAGACAAAGAAAAAGCTGGTCAAGCTTAACGGAACGACGGCTTCCACCGCCGACATCCGCGAGGTGGTGGCGGGGTTGGATGGCCTTGACGCGATTCACGGCGTTTTGCTGTATCTCGATGAGATTCAGTATTTCAACAAAAAGCAGCAGCAGACGCTGCTGGAATTTCTGGAGGACGGCAGCATTACGCTGATTGCGTCCACAACGGAAAATCCGTATTTCTATGTATACAACGCCATTCTGAGCCGCTCTACTGTCTTTGAGTTCCGCGCTGTGGAACCGGAGGAGGTGCTGCGGGCCGTGCGGCGCGCTTTCTCCGTTTTGGAGGAGGGCGAAACGCCGCTGGTGATGGAGGACGGCGTGCCGGAGCAGATTGCGTCGGCCTGCGGCGGAGACGTGCGAAAGGCGATGAACGCTGTCGAGCTGAGCGTGCTTTCCGCCGAGGTGACGGCGGAGGGCACGCGGCGCGTCCTGCTCGAAAATGCCCGGGAGCTGACGCAGAAAAGCGCTGTGCGGTATGACAAGGAGGGCGACGAGCACTACGATCTCATTTCCGCCTTTCAGAAGTCGATGCGTGGATCCGATCCGGACGCGGCCGTCTACTATCTCGCGCGCCTTCTCGCGGCGGGCGATCTGCCCTCCGTCTGCCGCCGTCTGATGGTCTGCGCCTGTGAGGATGTGGGGCTTGCGTATCCGCAGATCATCCCGATTGTCAAGGCGGCTGTCGATGCGGCGCTGCAAATCGGTCTGCCGGAAGCGCGCCTTCCGCTGGCCGACGCGGTGATCCTCGTGGCCATCAGCCCGAAGTCGAATTCCGCGCACGACGCGATCGCCCGGGCATCGGCGGACGTGGAAGCGGGAAAAATCGGGCGGATTCCCCGTCAGCTGCAAAACAAGCACTATGACGGCGAGGATAACCCGAACAAGGGCCAGTTCTACCGCTACCCGCACGATTACCCGAATCACTGGGTAGACCAGCAGTATCTGCCGGACGTGGTGGCGGGCACCCGCTATTATGAATGGGGCGACAACAAGACGGAGCAGGGCTTCTGCGGATATTGGAAGAAAATCAAAACGTAACTGATTTTTTTCTTGTAACTTTTCCCGGGAAATGGTATCATGATAAAAGATGAATGAAAAGCTAGGCTTTGTTTGAAAATAGAGAAAAAGACACTGTTTATGATGTTTCAAACAAGACCTATGGGTGGAGGTGGAAATCAATGAAGGATGAAGTATTGTTCAAGCTTTCCTACGGCATGTACGCGATTGGAGTAAAAGACGAAAACAAGCCCTCCGCATGTATTGTCAACACGGTTTTTCAGGTGACGAACACGCCGAACACGGTGGCCGTCAGCATGAACCATAACAATTACAGCCATGAGTGCATCATGAAAACCGGGCTGTTTACCGTTTCCGTCCTGTCTGAGGATACGCCCGGCACAGTGATCGGCGCTCTGGGCTTCAATTCCGGGCGCGACACCGACAAGCTGGCCAATATCCGTCACAAGGTGCTGGCCGAGGGCGTGCCGGTGATCAAGGAAAATACCTGCTGCTGGTTCCTGTGCAAGGTGATTACCAGCGTCGACACGCCGACGCACACGGTGTTCATCGGAGAAGTGATCGCGGGAAGCGACAAAGCCAAGGGAACTCCCATGACGTATGACTATTACCACAGCGTGATCAAGGGCTCCGCGCCGCGCAACGCGCCTACCTACCGCGCCGCTCCTCCGGTGGAGGATGGAAACGACGGGGAAGAGTGGGTCTGCACGGTCTGCGGTTATCTGTACAACGATCCCGACGTTTCGTTTGAAGAGCTTCCGGCGGATTGGGTGTGTCCCATCTGCGGGATGCCGAAATCGGCGTTTAAGCGCAAATAAAACAGAACAGGAAAGCTCACTTCGGTGCGGATTTCCGCACCGGATGGGCTTTTTTTTTGGATTTTTGCGCAAACAGAGGAAAAAAGGCGGCACATGCGGCTGCCTGAAAAGAAAGAGGAGAGTATATTGAAAAAAATCATCCAGGTCAACGAACGGCCGCCCCTTGGGCAGGCGATTCCGCTGAGCATCCAGCATATGTTTGCGATGTTCGGCGCTTCCGTCCTTGTCCCGACGCTGTTCCACATCGATCCCGCCGTCGTGCTGCTGATGAACGGTCTTGGCACGCTGTTTTTCATCTTCATCACGAAGGCCAAAGCGCCCGCCTATCTCGGCTCCAGCTTTGCTTTTATCGCTCCGGCGCTTCTGGTCATGGCACAGCATGGTTCCCCGTATGCCGACCCGCTGTTTTCCAATCCGACGCCCGAGCAGCAGGCGCAGCACATGGAAGCGTTTGCGTATGCGCAGGGCGGCTTTGTGGTGGTCGGTATTCTCGGCTGTGTGCTGGCGCTGATCATCTATAAGTTCGGTTCACGCTGGATTGACATTATCCTGCCGCCCGCGGCCATGGGGCCGATCGTGGCGCTCATCGGTCTGGAGCTGGCCGGAACGGCCGCGGATACGGCGGGCCTGCTGCCGGGCTCCGGGGAGAGCGTGGACATGCGCGGCCTTGCGGTGTTCCTTGTGACGCTGGGTGTGGCTGTCCTCGGCTCGATCCTGTTCCGCCGCTTTTTCAGCGTGATTCCCGTGCTGATTGCGATTGTCGCGGGTTATGTGCTTGCCGCCGTGCTTGGGATCGTTGATTTTACGCAGGTGAACCAGGCGGGGGTGCTGTCTCTGCCGCATTTCCAGCTGGCGAAGTTTGACGTCAATTCCATCCTGACGATGGTACCCGTTATCCTGATCATTGCCTCCGAGCACATTGGCCACCAGATTGTCACCGGCAAAATTATCGGCCGCGATTTGCTCAAGGATCCCGGCCTGCACCGCTCCCTGCTGGGAGACAATATTTCCACCGCTGTGTCCGGCCTGATTGGCTCCGTTCCGACGACGACCTACGGGGAAAACATCGGCGTTATGGCGATGACGAAGGTGTACAGCGTCTGGGTGATCGGCGGGGCCGCCGTGCTTTCCGTGGTGTGCGCCTTTATCGGCAAGTTCTCCGCGCTGATTTCCTCCATCCCCGGCCCGGTCATCGGCGGAATTTCCTTCCTGCTGTACGGCATGATCGGCGTGTCCGGCCTGCGGATTCTCGTTGACTCCAAAGTGAATTTTGACCGTGCCCGCAACCAGGCGCTGACCGCTGTCGTGTTTGTGACGGGCCTGTCCGGCATCACCGTCAACCTGGGGGATATCCAGCTCAAGGGCATGGTGCTGGCCTGCATCGTGGGCATGCTCATGGGAATCCTGTTTTACATCTTCGATAAGCTGCGTATCTCCAACGATTTCGAGGATTCCGCTTCCTGAGTGAAGGCGAAAGAATCCGGCAAAAACGGAGGCGGAAGGTTCCGTCTCCGTTTTTTGATCTTGCGAATTGCGAAAATAAAAAGAGATTCTCCTTGAATTTGAAAAAATATGAAAGATATCATTGTTTTTTTCGTAAGTACCAGGGAACTGTCTTGAAAATACCCCGGCGGCATAGTATAATAAGATCCAAATGAAACTAACTCCGTATCCCAAAGAAAATGATTAGGAGGCCAACCATGAACAGCAGCGAGAAGAAGAGCTTGCAGATTACCGCCTGCAAGATCAGAATGGATGCCGTCACCGGCGTCTTTCACGCAAAATCGGGCCATCCCGGCGGCTCCCTCTCCGCGGCGGACCTGCTTGCGTACCTGTATTTCAAAGAGATGAAGGTCAATCCCGAGAATCCGTCGGATCCGGACCGCGACCGTTTTGTTCTTTCCAAGGGCCATTGCTGCCCCGGTCTGTATGGCGCGCTTGCCGAGAGAGGCTTTTTCTCGCCTGAGGAGATGAAAACCCTGCGCCATATCGGCTCCATGCTTCAGGGACATCCGAATATGAACGACACGCCCGGCGTCGATATGAGCACCGGTTCCCTCGGCCAGGGCATTTCCGCTGCCTGCGGCATGGCGATGGCTGCCAAGCTGGACGGCAAAGCATACCGCGTGTACTCCATCCTGGGCGACGGCGAGATCGAGGAAGGCCAGGTGTGGGAGGCCGCGATGTTCGCCGCTCACAAAAAGCTGGACAACCTCTGCCTGGTAGTGGACAGCAACGGGCTTCAGATTGACGGCCCTGTCGAGGAGGTTGCGGGTCCCGCTCCGATCGACGAGAAGTTCCGCGCGTTCGGCTTTGACGTGCAGGTGATCGATGGTCACGACTTTGACGCGATTGAAGCCGCCTTTGCGCATGCCCGCACCGTGAAGGGCAAGCCCAGCGTCATCATTGCCAAGACGGTGAAGGGCAAGGATGTTTCCTTCATGGAGAATCAAGTCGGCTGGCACGGTACCGCTCCGAATGCGGAACAGTATGAAACGGCAATGAATGACCTGAACAAGGTGCTCGCCGGATTGGAGGCAGAATAATGGCTGAGAAGGTTAAAATCGCAACCCGTGAAAGCTTTGGCAACGCCATTGCTGAGTTTGCGGATCAGTATCCGGATGTAGTGGTGCTGGACGCGGATCTGGCGGCTGCCACCAAGACGGGCATTTTCAAGAAGGCGCATCCCGATCGCTTTATCGACTGCGGTATTGCGGAGTGCAACATGGTAGGCGTCGCGGCTGGTCTGGCGGCATGCGGCAAGATCCCCTTCGCCGCGTCCTTTGCTATGTTCTCTGCCGGCCGTGCGTTTGAGCAGGTTCGTAACTCCGTGGGCTATCCGCACCTGAACGTGAAGATCGTCGGCTCCCATGCCGGTATCTCCGTGGGTGAGGACGGCGCGACGCACCAGTGCTGCGAGGATATCGGCCTGATGCGCACCATCCCCGGCATGGTGATTCTGAACCCCGCCGACCACTATGAGATGCGCGCCGCTGTGAAGGCCGCGATTGAGTACAACGGTCCCGTGTATCTGCGTTTGGGCCGCCTGGCTGTTGAGAGCGTCAACAACAACGACGATTACAAGTTTGAGATCGGCAAGGGAATTACCCTGCGCGACGGCTCGGACATCACCGTGATTGCCACCGGTCTTCTGGTTGGGGAAGCCGTCAAGGCGGCCGATGCGCTGAAGGATCAGGGAATCAGCGTCCGCGTGATTGATATGCACACCATCAAGCCCCTTGACCGCGAGATTATTCTCAAGGCCGCGAAGGAGACGGGCAAGATTGTCACCGCTGAGGAGCACAACGTGATTGGCGGTCTGGGCGACGCTGTCGCCAGCGTCCTTTCCGAGGAGTGCCCCACACCTCTGGTGAAGATTGGCGTGAACGACGAGTTCGGTCATTCCGGCCCGGCAGTCGACCTGCTCCAGCAGTTCGGCCTGTGCGCTTCCCACATCGAAGAAGTGGTGAAGAAGGCTCTCGGAAAATAACAGGACTTTGTTTTGTCCCCGGCGCAGGAGAGAAATCCCGCGTCGGGGACTTTTTGTTGACAAAGGAATTTGCGGCCGATATAATGGAAATAGAATCGTGCAAAAACATCAAATATTTGGAGGATTTTGTCACTATGGATCCGAACGAGAACAGAAATTACCCATCGGAGGAGAACTCTTCCGTTCCGCCCTCTGCGCCGGATCAAGGCAGCACGCAGCTTCCTGCCGGATCCCAGCCTCCGCAGTATCAGCCGCCCCAGTACGATGGTTCCTCCTCGTACCAGCAGCCGACATACGGGCAGTCCTATCAGGCGCCCCAGTATTCTTCTCAGCCGTATCAAGCGCCGGATTATCAGTCCCAGTCCTATCAGCAGCAGCCCCAGCAGTCTTACCAGTCTCAGCCGTATCAGGCGCCGCAGTATTCCGCTCAGCCATATCAGGCTTCGCCCTATGACATGCAGGATCAGCCCAAGCGCAGCAGCGGTCTGGCGATTGCCTCCATGGTCTGCGGCATTCTCTCTGTGGTGATTTGCTGCGGCATGTGGATTTCCTGGATTCTCTCTGTGGTTGCGATCATTCTGGGCGCTGTGTCGCTCAGTAAGCGTCAGGGAGGCCGCGGCATGGCGATTGCCGGAATTATCACGGCGGTGTTTGGTCTGCTGCTGTCCATCGGCTTCTTCATCTTTGCGTATGCCGTGGGACAGGCGGGAAACTCCTTTGATTCCAGCTACTCTTACTACTACAACTATTACGACGATATTTTCTGATGAGAAAGCCTCTTTCCGCAGAAGATCTGTTATACCGGCTGGGGCTTTGGCTTCTGCCGGTATTCTTTTTGTGTGGTATTCTGGTGGCTTGTATGGGGGATGCTGTGTTGGGATGGTTTTCTCCCTGCCCGATCCATGCGATCACAGGGCTGTATTGTCCCGGCTGCGGCGCAACCCGATCGGTGATGGAGCTTGCGCGGCTCCATGTGGTGAAAAGCTTCTGCTATCACCCTTTCGTTCCCTATACCGCACTGGTGTATGCCGTTTTCCTTGTCTGGGAAACGCTGCGACGGCGCTTGCGTCCGCATCTGCCGCGGTTTCCCATTTTCCCGTGTGTGGTGGCCGGGATCGTGCTGCTGTTCCTTCAGTGTATCTGGAAAAACGCGGCGCTGTTTCTCGGTTGGAATCCCTTTTTTCTGTTTTGATATTTCATGAAAAGGAAGGTCTGCGATATGAGCTTTGGTGAAAAAATTCTGCGTTATCAGGACGATATTCTCCGCGATCTGGCGGAGCTGATCCGCATCCCCTCTGTCCGCTCCGCTCCGGAGCCGGGAATGCCGTTTGGCCGGGAGTCCGCCCGTGCTCTCGAAACGGTGCTTTCCATGGCGGAGCGTCTTGGCCTGACGGTGAAAAATGTGGATAACTATGCCGGTCATGCGGAGTACGGCGAGGGCGAGGAGACAGCGGCTGTTCTCGCCCATGTTGACGTGGTGCCCGCCGGGGACGGCTGGGAAGGCGATCCCTATACGATGGTGATTCGCGACGGCTGCTGCTATGGACGCGGCACGGCGGACGATAAGGGAGAAGCTATCGTTGCGCTTTACTGCCTGAAAGCCCTCAAGGATGAAGGGGTTCCCGCGAAACGCCGCCTGCGCGTTGTGTTCGGCGCGGCGGAGGAGACGGGCAGCGAGGATCTGGCCTATTACTATCAAAAGGAGCCGCTGCCCGTCATGGGCTTTACCCCGGACGCGGAATATGGCATCTGCAACCGGGAGAAGGGCCGCGTCAGCGTTGTCATTACAGGAAAGCACGATTCCTCTGTGATCCGTTCCTTCTCCGCCGGGACGGTGGCCAATGCCGTTCCCGCGAGAGCGGAGGCGGAAGTGGTCTGCACGCCTGAGCAGGCGCAGGCTCTGAAGAACGCTGCGGAGCGTGAAGACGGACGCTTTGCCGTGGAACTGACGGCAGACGGCGCGCGTGTCAGTGCGTCCGGTGTGGCGGCGCATGCCATGCAGCCGCAGGAGGGCGTCAACGCGGCCGCTCATCTGATTCGCCTGCTGGCGGGCGTCTTTTCCGGGCAGGAGCTGGGCGGATTCTTTTCCTTTGTAGATCGCGGCATCGGCCTGGAATACGACGGCGCTTCTCTCGGCGTGAAGCAGGAGGATGCGGAATCCGGCCCGCTCACGCTGAATCTGGGCCTTGTCTCCGCCCGTGAAGCGGGGGATTCGATTACGCTGGATATCCGTTTCCCTGTTACCAAGGACGGCGAAGCGATTCGCGCTCAAATCACGGAAAAGGTGCGGGAAGCGGGATTGACGCTGGAACGCTGCGATGTGACGGAGCCGCTCTTCCTTCCGGCGGACAGCCCCTTTATCCATCTGCTCAGCGATGCCTATGAGGCGATTATGGGAGTTCCCGCTCAGCTTTACGCGACGGGAGGCGGAACGTATGCCCGGGCGCTGAAATCGCGGGGTGTGGCCTTTGGTCCCTTCTTTGCGGATGAACCGGACCGCCGCCTGCACAACGTGGGAGAGCATTTTGAGATTTCCCGCTTTATGCAGCATGCGCAGATTTGCCTGGAAGCCATGTATCGGATGATCACGATGTAAAGAAAAATTCTCATAATGAAAAAACCGGCTGGAAGCAGAGTAAAATACTGCTTTCCAGCCGTTTTTTTCTGTCCGGTTCGCGGTGGAAGGGTCCACCGTCCTTTTTGCAGGATCCGGCGGAATTCCACTCACAGGTTATCCGCGAGGGTTCCGAGCTTTTTCATACACTTCTGGCAGACGTTGTATCCTTTGTATGTCATAATGTCGTCCATGCTGTCGCAGAAAATGCAGGACGGCTGATATTTCTTCAGGATAATACAGTTTCCGTCGACAAAAATCTCGAGAGGATCCTTGTCGTTGATGTGAAGTGTTTTGCGCAGTTCCGTCGGAATGACGATACGGCCAAGATTGTCAATGGGACGGACGATTCCTGTGGATTTCATGTCTGGCACATTCCTTTCTCCGTAATTTTGTCGAATTGTAGAGCTTCCTATCATTATAATAGTAGTAAATGGAAATCATGTCAAGATGTGGAATGTAAATTTTTTTTGACATTTTCATAATATTCGTCATTATATCATACAATCTTGCGGAAGGGAAGGAGGAAATCAAAAAAATGTTGAACCTTGTTTGGGCGGCGCTGATTTTGGCGAGCATTGTTTGTGCTTTTGTGACGGGCAGAACGCAGGAGCTGACGCAGGCTGTCTTTCTGGGCGCACAGCGGGCGGTGGAGCTGGTCATTGCCATGGCGGGGGCGATGGCGGTCTGGACCGGTGTGCTCAAAGCCGCTGAAGCGGGCGGTTTGACAGGTGCGGCGGCCCGCATGCTTCATCCTCTGATTCGCCGTCTGTTTCCCGACTGCCGTGAAGGTGGGGAAGCGGAGCAGGCCATTTGCATGAATCTGGCGGCCAATCTCTTTGGGATGGGAAACGCGGCCACACCCATGGGCATTGCCGCCATGCGCGCAATGGAACGGGAGAATCCGCTGGGGGGCGTGAACCGCTCCATGGTGCGCTTTGTGGTCGTGAACACGGCCTCGCTCCAGCTTTTCCCCACAACGCTGGGAGCTCTGCGCGCCGCGGAAGGCTCGGCCAATCCGTTTGACATTCTCCCGGCCGTTTGGCTGGTTTCCGCTGTTTCGCTTGTGGTGGCGCTGCTCGCCTGTTTTGCGTTGGAGGGTCGTCATGCCTGATCTGGTTTCCCTGCTGATTCCTCTTTTCCTGGCTTTGGTGGTGGTGGTATGCCTGGTTCGCCGTGTGGCCGTGTTCGATGTGTTTACCCAGGGGGCAAAGGAGGGGCTGCAATCGTGCGTCTCTCTTCTGCCGCTGCTCGCGGGGCTTGTGATGGCCGTCACCATGCTGGAAGCCTCCGGTGCGCTGGAGCTGGCTTCCGAGCTTCTGGCTCCGTTTGCGCGGGCATTGGGTATGGCGCGGGAGGTGATCCCGCTTGCCCTGATGAAACCTGTCTCCGGCAGCGCTTCCACGGCGCTGCTGTCGCAGATTCTGCATGATTGCGGACCGGACAGCCTGGCAGGCCGGACCGCCAGCGTGTTGGCCGGATCGACGGAAACAGCGCTGTATTGTATCGCTGTCTATTTTGGCGCGGTGAAAAAGCGGGAAAAAACATGCGCGCTTCCGGCGGCGTTGGCGGGACATCTGGCCGCCTGTCTGTGCGCGGGCTGGGCGGTGCGTTGGTTTCTGGGTGGAGGAGCATAATTTGTGATGTGGGGTCTTGACAAAGGCTCAAAAAAGTGTATTATTGTATTATGAACTTAATACAATAATACACAGGAGGAGCGAGGTGATTTCATGGCATGGAATCTGCAGTCCGATCGTCCCATCTATGCGCAGCTGGTGGATCAGATCCAGCGCATGATTGTAACGGGAATCTTTCCGGCCGGCTCCAGGCTTCCCTCTGTGAGGGAGCTGGCGGCGGAAGCGGCGGTTAACCCGAACACCATGCAGCGGGCTCTTGTCAAGCTGGAGGAGGACGGGCTGCTGTATACGCAGCGGACAAGCGGAAGGTATGTGACGGAGGAGACAGAGAGGATTATGGAAGTCAAAAGAGCGCTGGCGGAGGAACTGATCCGGCAGTTTGTCGAGAATATGAATCGTTTGGGGTATACACGCGAACAGTCTGTGGAGCTTTTAAAAAAAGAGGAGGAGAAGAATGCAAAATCTGATTGAGTGTCATGACCTTGTCAAATCCTTTCCGTCCTGCCGGGCGCTTGGCGGGATCAACCTGCAAATCCCCAGCGGACGGATTGTGGGCCTTTTGGGGCCGAACGGCAGCGGCAAAAGTACATTTATCAAGCTGTGCAACGGCCTGCTTTCGCCGGACAGCGGTCAGCTTTTGATTTGCGGCAATACGCCCGGCGTGGAGACCAAAAAGGTTGTCTCCTATCTGCCGGAGCGCACCTATCTGAACGATTGGATGAATGTGAACCAGATGATCCGCTTTTTCGCGGATTTCTATGAGGACTTCGAGAGCGCCCGCGCCTATGATATGCTCTCCCGTCTCAACATCAATCCGGCTCAGCGGATGAAAACCATGAGCAAGGGAACCAAGGAAAAGGTGCAGCTCATTCTGGTGATGAGCCGCCGTGCCAGGCTGTATCTGCTCGACGAGCCGATCGGCGGTGTGGATCCCGCGGCCCGCGATTTTATTCTCAACACGATCATCAGCAACTACAATCCGGAGGGAAGCGTAGTGATTTCCACGCATCTGATCTCGGATGTGGAAAAGATTCTGGATGACGTTGTTTTTATCAACGGCGGCAATATTGTCCTGTGTGATTCGGTGGATAACATTCGGGCACAGCAGGATAAAAGTGTGGACATGCTGTTCCGGGAGGTGTTCCGATGCTGAGAAAATTGATGAAATACGAGTTTCAGGCCACAGCTCGCTATTTCCTGCCGATGTATCTTCTTTTGCTGGTCCTTGCGCTTGTGACACGTCTGACCTTTTCTCTGGCCTTTATGCAGACGGATAATACCTTTGTGAAGAGCTTTCTGGTGGATATCCCTTCGGTGGTGATGGGGTTTGCCTATGGAGCGGGACTTCTGGCCGTCTATGTGATTACACTTCTGATCATCGTCCAGCGCTTTTACAAAAACCTGCTGGGGGACGAGGGGTATTTGATGTTTACCCTGCCCGTCACACCGGTGCAGCATCTTTGGAGTAAGATTCTGACAGCCTTTGTATGGTATATGGGCGGCATTTTGATTACGCTCCTGTCTTTCGTTGTCCTGTTTGCCGAAAGCACGTTTTTTGTCGATCTGGCGGATTTCTTCTCTGCTTTGGGAGAAGCCATGTGGAAGGAAGCGCCTCATTCGTGGGTGCTGCTGCTTCTGCTCCTGATTTTCCTGGTAACCTCTCTGCTGCATGCCATTCTCGAAATCTATGGGGCGATTGTACTGGGATGCCAGGCGAAAAAATACCGGATTCTGGCCGGAATCGGTGTGTATCTCCTTTTTTCCGTGGTGGAACAGTTCATCACATCGATGGCTTTTACGGCTCTGTTTTTGATACCGGATTTTCCGATGGGTCTTCTCTGGATCTTCGGTTATCCGTATGAGAACGCGCAGGCAATGATGGTTGTTGTGGAGTTGATTCTGGGAGGAATGATTCTGTATAATATCCTGCTTGGAGGCGGATATTATATCCTGAACCGCCAGATGCTGAAAAAGCGATTGAATCTGGAATAAACGGGAAGCATAACAAAGCTGTAAAAAATGCAAACGTGAAGTTTTCGCCCGCCTTTTTCAAAAGGCGGCGGGGTTTGGGGGCGCGGTGCGCCAGTGGCGCACGGATTAGCGTCGACCGAGCCGGCAGGCGAGACCCAGAGCCCCAGAAAATCCTCGCGGAGCCGTAAAGTAGCTAGAAAAAAGAGCAAAGCGATTTTTTTCGGACTTTTATCATAAGGCGAAAGCTGAACAAGCTTCGCTAAGTAACAATCATTTTAGATGAATTGAAGGACCGGATGCCTGTAAAGGCATCCGGTCCTTCCGCTTTGTTCTTAGCCTTCCAGAGCGGCGGGGGAGTCATATTTTTTCAGAATCTCCATGAACTCCTCGCCGGTGATGGTTTCTTTTTCGAGAAGATAATGGGCCAGCTCATGCAGCGCGGGCAGATTCTCTTTGAGGATCGAGAATGCCTTTTCGTGCGCTTTTCCGATGAGCGTAATCACTTCTTCGTCGACCTGGCGGGCCGTGCCCTCGGAACAGGCCAGAGAGGTGTCGCCGCCCAAATATTTGTTGCTCTGCGTTTCCAGAGCGATCATACCGAATTTTTCCGACATGCCCAGACGGGTGACCATGGAACGAGCCAGCTTTGTCGCCTGCTCGATATCGTTGGAAGCGCCGGAGGTGCAGGTGCCGAAGATCAGCTCCTCAGCCGAACGGCCGCCGGTCAGGGTGGCAATCTTGTTGAAAATTTCCTCACGGCTCATCAGGACGCTTTCATCCTCAGCGACCTGCATGGTATAGCCAAGCGCGCCGGAGGTGCGGGGAACGATGGTGATTTTGTGTACCGGAGCGGAATCTGTCTGCTTGGCCGCAACCAGAGCATGACCGATCTCGTGGTAGGCGACAATCTGCTTTTCCTTGGGAGCAATCACAGCGCTCTTTCTCTGATAGCCTGCCAGAATGACTTCCACGCTTTCCTCCAGATCCTCCTGCGTGACCGCGAAGCGTCCCAGGCGGACGGCGCGCAGAGCGGCTTCGTTGATGATGTTGGCCAGCTCGGCGCCGGATGCGCCGGCCGTGGCGCGGGCAATGGCGGAAAAGTCGATGTCAGGCCCCAGCTTGACGTCCTGCGCATGAACGCGGAGGATCGACTCGCGGCCCTGCAAATCGGGAAGCTCCACCGGGATGCGGCGGTCAAAGCGGCCGGGGCGCAGAAGGGCTTTGTCAAGCGTTTCGGGACGGTTGGTTGCGGCGAGAATGACAACGCCCTTCTTGCCGTCAAAGCCGTCCATCTCCGTCAGAAGCTGGTTCAGCGTCTGCTCGCGCTCGTCATTTCCGGTCAGACCGGCGCTGTCACGCTTCTTGCCGATGGTGTCAATCTCATCGATAAAAACAATGCAGGGAGCCTTTTCCTGCGCCTGCTTGAACAGGTCGCGGACCTTGGCGGCGCCCATGCCGACGAACATTTCCACAAACTCCGAACCGGAGATCGAGAAAAACGGAACGTTTGCCTCACCGGCCACAGCCTTGGCCAGCAGCGTTTTGCCGGTGCCGGGAGGGCCGACAAGCAGAGCGCCCTTGGGCATGGTTGCGCCGATGGATTCGTATTTTTTCGGATCGTGCAGGAAATCGACAATCTCCTTGAGCGCTTCCTTGGCCTCGTCCTCACCGGCCACGTCCGCAAAGGTTTTTCCTGTCTGCGCGGCAACATAGATTTTCGCGTTGCTTTTGCCGAAGGACATGGCGTTGGGTCCGCCCATTTTTTTCTGCATGCTGCGCATCAGCAGATAACCGGCGCCCCACAGAAGCGCTGTCGGAAGGACCAGACCAATCAGAAGCGACAGCCAGGGGGATTCTTCGCGAGGAACGACTTTGGTGAATTGCACACCGGCCTGGGTCAGACGATCGACCAGATCCGGATCGTCCCATGCGCCCGTCACATAGATGAAGGGATCGTTTTCATTGGTGGAGTTGAACGCGATCACGTCTCCGTCTTTCTCCACCTGCTTGACCTCACCGTTTTCCAGCATGGTGAGGAAGGTGCTGTAATCCACCTCCTTGGTCTTCATTCTGCTGAACTGGGGCAACAGGATTGTGTTCAGCACCGCCATCACGGCCAGGACAATCACACAGTACCAGATCAGGGATTTTCGGGGGTTCTTTTTTTGTTCTACCATAGCGGATACCTCCAGTTTGTAAGAGAAACGCTTTTCGGTGTGCGCTTCAAGGAACCTGAATCTTGAAACTATTATAGAGCCGGGACAGAAGAAATGCGTGAATAAAAAGTTAACTTTTATTTACAATAAATTTTTATTTATTGTTCACGTTTCGTTTCTTGACAGGAGAGAAGCGCTCCCGTATAATGAACGCCAGAAACAGAAAGGGGGTGGCGCTTTGGATGAGCGCAGGAAGGAGCTGGCGAGGGAAACTCTCCGCCTGCTGCCGCTTTTGTTCCGCCGCCTGTTTCAGACAAGCAGAAGGACCGCGCTTCCCGATCTGCCGCCGACGCAGCTGCAAACGCTGATGCTGCTGGAACGAGCGGAAGGACAGGCAAATATGACATGGCTGGCGGAAGAACTCTGCATTTCACGCCAGCAGCTGACAAAGGTGGCAAATTGTCTGGAGGATCGCGGCTTTGTCCGGAGGGAACAGAGCGCGGAGAACAGGCGGATGGTGTTTTTGACGATGACGGATTTGGGACGTCAGGCGATGCAGAGTGTTTTGTGCGAGGCTCTCTCCACTCTGGAGCATTCCTTTGAGTCCTACAGCGGCGAGGAGCTCGACGCGTTGATCAGTGCTTCAAAAATCATGCAGCAGCATCTGGAAAATGACAGGAGGCAAGAAGGATGAATTTCTTTTCGCGGTTTCAATATTGGTTGCAGCGCTTCTTTTATGGCCGGTATGGAGGAGATCAGCTGAATTGGGCGCTGTTGATCCTGTATCTGCTTTTGTGGCTGCTGGGAGTGGTGACGCACATTGTGGTGTTTCCCATTTTGTCCTGGCTTCTGTTCTTTTTGGTGCTGTTTCGTATGCTGTCCCGCAATACCTCAAAGCGGTGGGCGGAAAATCAGAAATTTCTGAGATTTTGGAACAAATTCAAGGGCTTTTTCACTTCCAAGGCCGCGCAATGGCGTGATAAGGATCACCGGTATTATAAATGCCCCAAATGCAAAAATAAATTGCGCGTCCCGCGCGGAAAAGGAAAAATCCAGATCACCTGCCCGGTTTGCCGGACGGAATTTATCCGGAAAACATGATGGCCCCGCTGACGGGGAAAAAGAAAGCAATCCTTCGGCCTGAAAGGCCGAAGGATTGCTTTCTTATCATCACAATGGAATTTTATTCTTCTGTTTTTTGCTCTTCTTTGTTATCGTCCGGTACAATATACAGATGCGGCGCTTCCTTTTCTTCCGGGGCGGATGCGGGAGCATCGTCCGAAGCCTTCGGCATTTCCTCCTGTAACGGTTCGGCCGGAATCTCCGACTCGGGAACATGGGGCTCCGCTTTGGGGGCCTCAGCCGGGGCGCTGCCTTCCTTCGGCTTGCGCACCGCGTAGGTGGAAAGCTGTTCGGTTTCGCGGTTGTAGTGGAAGAGCAGCGGCGTCAGGGGATGGGTGCGATGCTGGGGATCTTTGAGCATTCCCACACAGGCGGTGGCCAGCTTGGGAAGCAGCTCCTCCTGCTTTTTCTCCGGAATAAACAGCAGGGCTTCCCGCACAGGCATGGCGATGATCAGATTGTCGTCCAACCGCTTGGCCAAATCCTTCCACAGATTTTTGACCAGGATGTAGGAGGTGACATGGTTGGGATTTCCCACCAAAATGTAGCCGCCGAAGGTTGTTGCACGCACCTCAAAGCGCACGTTCTGCACCAGGTTCCGGATGGAAAGGTTCAGCAGCTCCAGCAGGCTGACGGATTCGGGAACGGCTGTTTTTTGCAGGACGCGGAACGAGGTTCCGGTGTCCTCCACAAAGAAAATTCGTGTCGCGGCGTGGAAGGGAATGCAGGGCAGAGGAATGTCAATGGCGCGCCCTGCCGTTTCAAAGCGAAGAAAGGGAGGCGTGTTGGCGGGGCGGAGGAACGGATAAATGCGCGGTTTGAGCTCTTCAAATTTTTGAAGCTGCTTTCCCTCCGGGGAATCCGGATCGGGAGCCCCGTTGCTGCCGGTCTCGGGGGCGAGGATGGATTCGCTGCGCTTTGGCTCGGTGGAGCCTCCTTTTTTCTTTTTCTTCTTATTGAACTTGGAAAAAAGTCCCATGGAAATCTTCCTTTTCCTGTAAAGTAGTAGTGTTTATCGCCCCTCTCCAAGGGCTGGCCGTTACGCCGGAAACATTTCTTTCGTCTTTCTTTCACCCGCCTGCTGGGCAAGGCGGCAGGCCGCCACCGCGTCCTCCAGCGTATCGCAGGTGACAAGAAATCTGCTCTTATGGCAGAACCGGATGGTGGAAAGGCCTGTGAGCTGCTGAAGCTTTTCTGCTTCCTGTCCAGCCCATGCGGCGGGAAAATCGACGGGCGCTTCCCCGTCTTCGCCGCTGGGAACCACCTGTGCGCCGAAGCCGCCGCGCTGGGAGGGATAAACCACAAACTGCGCGTCCGAATGGGCGAGCACATATTTCCACGGACAGTAGCAGTCGAGCACTACCACGCCGTTCTGCATGTTGGCGAGAGCCTCGCGCACGCGCGCCGAGGCGCGGCACACAGCCCAGATTTCTTCCAGCTTTCTTTTCAGGATTCCGCAGGCAAACTCCACAGCCTCGAAATACCGTTCATCGGCGGACACGTCAGAATCCCAGGCCGGATTGAAGGCCCCCACGGCAGAAGCCAGCTCGCTGCCGCAGCCGGTGTTGTCGTCGAGATCCAAAGGCTGGATGAATTTTTCGTCAAAGTGGGCGGCTTCCCGCGCCGCTTCCTCGGGGGAACAGCCCCGGCGGAGCAGCTGCTCTCCAAAGGCGCGCCACAAAAGGCCGAAGGCCGCGTAGGGCACGCCGTTTTCGCGCACGGGAGCGCCCTGCTGATGGTGATCAAATTCTCCCCAGCCGATATCGAATACCAGCCCGTCAAAGTTTTCCGGAATCTGAAAGACACGGGAGATGCCGATCCCCGGACGCAGCAGGCGCAGCAGAGCGCCGGAGAACACATCGTCCGCGTGAAATTTTCCCGCATGCGTCAGTGCGTATGGGGGAAGCTCATATTGCTGCATATTGTTTCAATCATCCTTTTCTGTCTTGCGGGAAAAAAGCCGCTGCCGGTAATGGGCAGGGCTGATCCCGTATTTCTTTTTGAATATTTTGGAAAAATTATACACATCGTCATAACCCACCGACCGTGCCGTCTCCGTAACCGTGCAAGAGCTGGTTTCCAGAAGCTCCGCCGCGCGGTTCAGACGCACACGCACGAGAAATTCTTTCGGCGTGACGCCGGTTTCCCGGAGGAAAATCCGGCTGAGATAGCGGCGATCGATCCCCAGCATGGAGGCGATGGATTCAATGGAGATGGGAAGCGCGTAGTTGGCGCGGATATAATCGGAGGTGCGCGCCACATAGTCCCGCGGCGTGCGTGGGGATGCGTCCTGCGAGCACAGCATGCTGAACAGCCCGTACAGGAGCGAGCACAGGGAAAGCTCTGTGGAGGGGCGGCGGTCCGGGATGGAACGCAGCTCCTCAAAGAGGGAGGAGGCCTGCGGCACGTCCCGCCAGCATACGTCGTCGGTAAAGCCGGAGGAGCGCAGCAGGGAAGGGCACAACGCCCCGTCAAAGCCGATCCAGATGTATTCCCACGGCGTTTTTTCATCCGCCTGGTAAAACGTCAGCTCGCCGGGACGAATCAGAAACATGCAGCCCCGGTGCAGCGAGTAGGTCACACCGCCGCGCGCGAAGGTTCCGCAGCCGCTCATAATATAATGGATCAGATAATATTCGCGCGAGGCGTAGCCGTAGGCATGGCCAGGCTCACAGCGTTCATCTCCATAGGTGATGGGATTCAGACCCGGAAAGCTTCGGTTGAGCACGGAACGCTCCACCGCCATCTGGATTTCCTCCTTCCTGCATGAAAATCAGAGAAACAGCGTGCCCGGAGTGAAAACCCATCGTTTCGGGGACGCTTTAGTTACATAATACCATGAATGGATTCCTTTATGCAATTCTTTTTTTCAAACTTCCATGGTATGATTGCCTATAGAAAGGGAGGAGTTCCCGAAAAAAATTAGGAGGAATTGTAAGATGAAAATTACATTTATGGGAGCGGGCAGCACGGTTTTCGCCAAGAATGTGTTGGGAGACTCCATGCTTTGCGATGTCCTTTCGGAGAGCGAGATCTGCCTTTATGACATTGACGGCGCGCGTCTGAAGGAATCCTGCATGATGCTTGACAATATCAACCGCAACAGCAACGGCGGCAAGGCCACGATCAAGACCTTCCTCGGCGTGGAAAACCGCAAGGAGGCGCTGCGCGGCGCGGATTTCGTGATCAACGCGATTCAGGTGGGCGGCTATGAGCCCTGCACCGTGATCGATTTTGAGATTCCGAAAAAGTACGGCCTGCGCCAGACGATCGCGGATACGCTGGGAATCGGCGGCATCATGCGCGCTCTCCGCACCATCCCGGTGATGGAGGATTTTGCCCGCGATATGGAAGAAGTTTGCCCCGACGCGTGGTTCCTCAACTATACGAACCCGATGGCGATGCTCAGCGGCTTCATGCAGCGCTATACCGGCATCAAGACGGTAGGCCTGTGCCACAGCGTGCAGACCTGCTCCCAGAACCTGCTGGAAGCGCTCGACATGAAGGATAAGCTGGAAGGCCGCCGCGAACTGATCGCTGGTATCAACCATATGGCCTGGCTGCTTGAAATTTACGACAAGGACGGCAACGATCTTTATCCCGAGATCCGCCGCCGCGCCCTGCACAAGAACGACACGGAAAAGCACAACGACATGGTGCGCTATGAGTACATCCGCCGTCTGGGCTATTACTGCACCGAGTCGAGCGAGCACAACGCGGAGTATAACCCGTTCTTCATCAAGGCCAAGTATCCGGAGCTGATTGACCGCTATCAGATCCCGCTGGACGAATATCCCCGCCGCTGCGTCAAGCAGATTGAGGACTGGAACAAGCGCCGCGACGAGCTGGTGCACAACACCGCCCTGACCCATGAGAGAAGCCGCGAGTATGCTTCCTATATCATGGAGGCCATTGTGACGAACAAGCCGTATAAGATTGGCGGCAACGTGCTGAACACCGGCCTGATCGACAACCTGCCCGCGGACGCCTGCGTGGAGGTTCCCTGCCTGGTGGACGGCAGCGGTGTCACGCCGTGCCATGTGGGACGGCTGCCCGTGCAGCTGGCTGCCATGAATATGACAAACATCAATGTACAGCTTCTGACCATTGAAGCCGCTGTGACAAAGAAGCGCGACCTCATCTATAACGCTGCCATGCTTGAGCCGCACACGGCCGCGGAGCTGTCCATCGACGATATTGTGAAGATGGTCGATGAGCTGATCGAGGCTCACGGCGATTATCTGCCCGCTTACCACTGAGAGCAGGGCTGAAAAGCCGCATAAAAACAGATAACAGGGCTGTCTGAAGAACTTTCTTCAGACAGCCCTGTTATTTTGTTCTATGTAGGCACGTTACAGCTTTTTGAGCATATGGATATGCGGTACCGATTCCTCATATATCGTGTCGCCATAGGCAGCATAACCGAGAGATTCATAAAAGCCCCGAGCCTGAACCTGTGCGCACAGACCAACCTCCCTCGCGCCAAGGGTTCGAGCTTTTTCTTCGAGTGCTTCCATAATCTGTGCACCGAGCCGTGAGCCGCGGTATTCGCGCTGCACCGCGATGCGTCCGATCGTAAAGCGGCTTTCCCGGGATTCGTCGGGGAATACCCGTCCCGTGGCAAGAGGAAGGCCGTTCTCCCAGAGAACAGCGTGCCAGGCGGCGGGATCCACCGCGTCAAACTCCGAAGCTTCGGCAAAGCCCTGCTCCTGTACAAAGACAGCCAACCGAACCTGCCTGCCGCCGTTGGGAAGTCCCCGCGTCAATGTGATTTCCATTGGAATCCCTCCTTAAACCACCTGGAACAGATAGAATTTCAAATAATTCGTCTCCGGCACATTCCAGAGAATGGGGTGATCCGGCGACTGCTGCCTTGCTTCGATCTGCCGCAGGGAGCGGCCCGCGTCGGACGCGGCATGCCGCAGCATTTTGCAGAACAGCTCCTCCGTCATGAAGTGAGAGCAGGAGCAGGTCGCCAGATAACCGCCGCGCGGGAGAATCTGCATCGCGCGCCGGTTGATCTCATGGTAGCCGCGCTCCGCGCTGTGCACGGTTCCGTGGGACTTGGTAAAGGCAGGCGGGTCCAGAATGATGTAATCGTATTCCCGGTTTTTTGTGTCTCCCATGGCGGTCAGAAGCTCAAAGACATTGGCTTCCCGGAAGGACATGTTTCCCGTCAGATCGTTGCGCTCCGCATTTTTCCTTGCCATGGTGAGAGCATCGGCTGAGACGTCCACGGCACAGACGTGCTCGGCTCCCGCCTTTGCCGCGTTGAGGGCAAACGCGCCGGTATGTGTGAAGCAGTCCAGCACCCGCCGTCCGGGGGCCAGACGCGCCGCCGCCTGACGGTTGTATTTCTGATCCAGAAAAAAGCCGGTTTTTTGTCCATTGATATAGTCAACCTCATACCGGATCCCGTTTTCACAGATCTCTGTCACGCCGGACAGATCCTTGGCCAGTCCTTCCATTTCAAAGAAGCCCTTGCCCTGCTCCATGCCCTCCAGCTCACGGATGCGCACATCGTTGCGCTCATAGAGGGCGTCAATGGTTTCCCCTTCCTCGCGCAGAATTTTGACCAGCAGGCGGAAAAGCATCTCTTTGCGCTGCTCCATACCAAGCGAAAGCGTCTGCGCGACAAGGATATTGCCGAAGCGGTCGACGGTCAGGCCGGGGAAGAAGTCTGCCTCTCCGAAAATCAGACGGCAGCAGGAAAAATCCGGCCCCATGACGGTGCGGCGGTACTCCACGGCGTGGCGCAGGCGGCGCTCAAAAAAGGATTCGCTGAAATCGTCGTTGGTGTTGCGGGAGATCAGGCGAAGACGGATTTTTGAGCGGCTGTTAAACAGGGCAGTGCCGAGCCAGCGGCCTTTTCGGTTGAGGACGGTGGCCAGGCAGCCGTCCGCTCCTTCGCCTGAGAGAATTTCCGTATCGTACACCCAGGGATGGCCGAGACGGATGCTCCGTTCCGCCTTATCCGATACGGTAAACCGGGGAAAACCTTGATCCATTCTGTATTCTATCCTTTCTGTGCGTTGCTTTTTTATTTTTCGTCGTCCCGAATTCTGGTTTCGATGGCCTGGATAACGGTGTTCAAAGCTTTCAGACGCGCGTAGCGCTTGTCCTTCGACTCCACAATATACCAGGGGGCGAACTGCGTGCTGGTCTTGCGCAGCATTTCGTTGACCGCCTTTTCGTACTGCGGCCATTTTTCACGGTTGCGCCAATCCTCGTCGGTGATCTTCCAGCGCTTTTCCGGGGTGTTTTGACGTTCCTGGAAACGCTCGAGCTGGGTGTCAGGGTCGATGTGGATCCAGAACTTGATCACGATGGCTCCCCAGCGAACCAGCTCATGTTCAAACTCATTCATTTCGTGGTACGCGCGTTTCCAGTCCGCTTCGGAGCAAAGACCTTCCAGACGCTCCACCATCACGCGGCCATACCAGCTGCGATCGAAAATGGCAACGTGCCCCGTTTTGGGCAGGCGGGTCCAGAAGCGCCAAAGATAATGGCGGGAAAGCTCAAACGATTCCGGCGCGGCAATGGGATGTACCTCGGCGCCGCGCGGGTCGAGAGCGGAGGCAAGGCGTTTGATATTGCCGCCCTTTCCGGCCGCGTCCCAGCCCTCGTAAACGATGATAAGCGGAATCTTTTTGCGGTACAGCATATTGTGAAGCTCGCGCAATCGCTTCTGCGCGGATTTCAGCTGCGTGCGGTATTCTTCGTCCGAGCGCACCGTTTTGTCCAGGCTGACCTTGGACAGCAGAGGCATCTGCACCAGCGGGAACTGTTCCGTTTTCGGAAGAGGGGTGGAGCCGGGACGGCGTTCCAGAGCACGATCAATGGATTCCGTCACAATGCGGAATGCGGCAAGCTCCGCCTCCTTACGGTTGGTGGCGTCGAGAATATGCCAGGGAGCCCAGGGAACGGAGGTCGCTTCCAGGTATTTGTCAAAGCGCTTGAGCTGTTTGTCATAGTGCTTGTTCTGCTGCCAGTCGTTCTTGGTGACGCGCCAGTCGGTGTTTTTATCCTCTTCCAGCGCTTCCAAACGCTTTTTCTGTTCCTCTCTGGAAATATGAAGGAACAGCTTAATCACCAGGTAGCCGTTTTCCACAAGCTGCCGCTCGAAAATGCGGATGCCGTCCAAACGCTCCGTCAGCTCTCTTTTTTTCAGTTCCTTGCTTTCCACACTCCGCACAGTTTCTTCCATCCATCCGGAATCAAACAGGACGATTTTTCCGGCCTGCGGGATTTTGGTGAAGTAGTGCCAGAGGAAGGGCTTGCGCAACTCCTCGTCGGATGGAACGCTGCGGGTGCAGACGGTGTAAAAGCGGGGATCCAGATAGCGGATCAAGCGGCCGATCAGGCTTCCTTTTCCGGAAGCGCCCCAGCCTTCAATCAAAAGAATAACGGGAAGCTTTTTTTCCTTGAGCAGAAGCTGCTGCGCGGAGAGTTTTTCCCGAAAAGACTCGATGGCGGATTCCGCCGAGGGTCGATCAATTTCGCGGCCCAGCGGGAATTCCTTCAACATGGTATCACACCTTTCTTTTTCTCCAACCGGTTTTCGTGTCGGATTTTATGAGGCATATCAATCATATTATATCATTTCCCAGGAAAGAATCTATCAAATTTGAAAAATTTTACAATCTGGTGAAGTTTTTGCGCCCCTCTTTCGACAAGCAAAAGAGTAATCTCTTATTTTGGCGAAAAGAAAGTATGGTATAATAGACGCAGGCAGACTGAGTCTGCACGCAGCGGCCCGCGCATTAGCACGGTGTAAAGTGTCAGCCCGCCAGCGCGGGACGGTCTGGACCTGCTCCCGTGTTTCTCCGCGGCAGCAGCGGACGTAAAGCGTTCAGCTAAATACACCGATGGCCGGGGAGAGTGTACGAATAGAGAGGGGAAGACAATGGAGCAGGGAAAACAGACGGTGGGGCGGTTTGCGCCCAGTCCCAGCGGAAGAATGCACCTGGGCAATGTGTTTTGCGCGCTGATGGCGTGGCTGGCGGCCCGATCGGAAGGTGGGCGCATCCTTCTTCGGCAGGAGGATCTGGATCCGCAGCGCTGTCTCCGCACAAATGCGGATATGCTGGAGCAGGATCTCCTCTGGCTCGGCCTGGATTGGGACGAAGGCGGCAGCCGGGGAGGGCCGCGTGGCCCCTATTATCAGAGTGAGCGCACCGCGATTTACGAGGAAGCCTTCCAAAAATTACAAAAGCAGGGGTTGATCTACCCCTGCTTTTGCAGCCGCGCGGAGCTTCATGCCGCCGAAGCTCCGCACCTTTCCGATGGACGTGTTTTGTATACAGGCCGCTGCCGATCCCTGACGGAGCAGGAACGGCAGACGCTTGCAAAGAGCCGCAGGCCCGCCGCCCGCCTGATGGTTCCCGACGAAATTGTCTCCTTTTGTGACCTCTGCTGCGGCGTTTACCGGGAAAATCTGGCCCAAGAATGCGGAGATTTCCTTGTGCGCCGCTCCGACGGTGTGTTCGCTTACCAGCTTGCCGTGGTGGTGGACGACGCTTTGATGGGCGTCACGCAGGTGGTGCGGGGACGGGATCTTCTCGATTCCACACCACGCCAGCTTTATTTGTACCGCCTTCTTCAGCTGCACGCGCCGGAGTTCGGACATATTCCGCTTTTGCTGGCCCCGGACGGCAGGCGGCTTTCCAAGCGCGACGGCGCTTTGGATCTCGGTGCTCTCCGCAAACGCTTTTCCTCCGGAGAGATCCTGGGATTCCTTGCCTGTGCCGCGGGACTGATGGATCGTCCGGAACCGGTTTCCGCCGGGGATTTGATTCCGCTGTTTGCGTGGGACAAGCTGCCCCGTGAGGATATCCGTCTCCCGGCCTGGCTGTGGGATTAAGGACGGTAATCCTGGCAGGTCTCCACATAGGCGAGGATGTTTTCCCATGGTACTTCGGGTTCCAGGAGATGGGTGGGAGCGGGCAAAAGCCCTCCGAAGGGTTTGGCGATTTCCATATGCTCGAATACCTTGGCCCGCACTTCGTCCGGCGTTCCGGCGGTATTACGGGCTGTCGCCTTCCCAGTTCCGAAAGCATTTTTCCCATTTTGTCTGAATGGAAGGATCCGTTATCCCTCCGCCGCCAGACGTTCCGCAATGGCCTTGCCGGTCGGGGTGCCTGCAAGACCGCCCTCGCCCGTCTCTCGCAGGGAATCGTCCATTTCCGTACCGACGCGGGCCATTGCGTCAATCACCTCGTCTGCCGGGATGCGGCACTCCACGCCGGAAAGCGCCATATCGGCGCAGCTCAGCGCGTTGACCGCTCCCACCACGTTCCGATGGATACAGGGAACCTCCACCAGCCCGGCCACGGGATCGCAGACCAGCCCCATCAGGTTGGACAGAGCCATCGCGCAGGCGTGGGCGCACATGGCGGGCGTGCCGCCGCGCAGCTGGGTGAGAGCAGCGGCCGCCATGGCCGAAGCGGAGCCGATCTCCGCCTGGCATCCGCCCTCCGCGCCGGAGATCGAAGCGCGCGTGGCGATCACTTCTCCAAAACCCGCCGCCACATAGAGGGCGTGCAGGATCTCCTCCTCGCTTTCTCCCTGCCGCAGCAGGGGAAGCAGGACGGCGGGAAGAACGCCGCAGGAACCGGCGGTCGGAGCCGCTACAATACGTTTCATACAGGCGTTGCACTCGCTGATCCGCAAAGCTTGCGCAATCACTTCCTGAAAAAAGCGGCCGCCGTAGAGCGTGCCGCCCTCCATAGCGGCCTGCACCTTGGCGCTGTCGCCGCCGGACAGGCCGCTTCGGGAGCGTTCTTCCGGCCGGTACGCGTCGCCGGATTCCTTCATGGCCTCCCAGAGACGCGCCATTTGTTTCAGAGAGTCCTCCCGTGAGGATTGCCCCTCCGCCAGATCCTCCTGTAAAATGACCTCCCAGAGCGGAAGGCCGCTTTCCTCCGTCCGGCTCAACAGGGCGGCAATGGAATCGATCGCCATAACGCGTCTCCTTTCATACGTCGAGATTCAGCCGGGTGACGCGGGCCACACCGTCCGCCTGTTCCAGCTCGTGTGCCAGCTCCTCCGGGATGTATTGGTCGCACTCAATCACCATCACAGCGTAGCCTCCCGGAAAATTGCGGCACAGCTGCATGGTGGCAATGTTCAGCCCGAAACGCGCCAGCAGCGCCGTCACGACGGCGGCACAGCCGGGCTTGTCCTCGTTGTGGACAATGAGCGTGTTGCTGCCGCCGGAGAAACCCGTCTCAATGCCGTCCACGCGGCAGATCTGGATTCGCCCGCCGCCGAGCGACGAAGCGACGACTTCAAGCTGATTCCCATTCGTATTTTGCACCGTCAGCGCGGCTGTGTTTGGATGCACGTTTTTGAGCGTTCCGGTGGTGAAGGAAAAGGAAAGCCCCGCCTGCTCCGCGAGGGCAAAGCTGTCCGGGATCCGCGGATCGTCCGGGTGCATCCCCAAAAGTCCCGCCACAATGGCGCGGTCGGTGCCATGGCCCCGCCCTGTCTGCGCGAACGAGCCGTGCAGCAGAATGGACGCGCGGGCAGGTTCCCCGCCCAGCATGGCGCGCGTCACCAGCCCGATTTTCACCGCTCCCGCCGTGTGGGAGCTGGAAGGCCCTGTCATGATGGGTCCAATTACGTCAAACAGTCTCATGTGCCGCCTCCTTCGTGCAAGGTCTGAAATTCTGTTTCGAGCCAGGAGAGCGCTTTCTGATAGCCCTCCTCATCCAGCGGAAAGCTTTCCTCGGCGGCCAGTTCGCTTTTTTCCAGACAAAGGCGTCCCAGCCAGACAGAGACGGTGAGCGTCTCCTTGCTTTTGGCGTTCAGCCGGTAATTGAAGCCGTCCATGCTTCCGCAATAGATGTTGTAATTTAAAGTGAAATAATCCGCCTTTGGGATCTCAAAGCGGTTTTCTTCCATGAGGATTCTCCTTTTGGCTGTACCGTTGGATTCTATGCGTGCGGATCCGTGTCGCGGAGTTTTTTCAGCAGCGCCGGGATTTGCTCCGGGGAAACGTGCGGAACCAGATCGCCGTCGATTCGCAGGTTCGGCGCGGTGCCGCAGCTTTTGAGACAGATCTGCGTTTTGAGAAGAATGCTTCCGTCGCGCGAGATGCCGTCGGTTTCCACCCCAAGCTCGCGGCGCAGGGCTTCGAGCACGGCTCCGCCCTGTTTGGCAAGACAGCAGCGGCCGGTGCAGGCCGTGATGACGTGCCGGTACGCCGCTTCCCGCAGGCTCGGATAACGCCGGACCAGCCCGGCGATCAGGCTTTTCGGCACGCCGCAGGCCACGGCGGCTTCGTGCTGCACGTCAGGGGGAACGCAGCCGCACACCTCCTGAATCTCGCGCAGCAGCTCCACCAGAACGGTTTGATCCGTTTTATCGCGCCGTCCGGCGTAATAGTCCAGGATTTCCTGAATCGCTTCCTGCATGCTGCCCCTCCTTTTCTTCTGAAAAAGTGTTCCCGGATCTCCTTTTCATGATACCGGGATTGAAAAGAAAACGCAAGGAAAATCTCCGGTGCGAGAGAAAAAGCAGAGAAACGCCTCGGGCGTCTCTCTGCTTTTTATATGCGCCGTATCGGCGCGGATTTATGCGTTCTTCTGGCTCTTTGCCGTTTTCTGACTTTTGATGACCTTCAGGCGGGAGAACTCCTCACGATCCTTTTCCTCCAAAGCGTCGGTAATGAATTTCACCGTTTCCTCGAAGCGCGGGATCATGATGTTTTTCAGCGCGTTTGCCCGCTTCTGCGTCTTTTTGATCGCGTCGGCCAGCCGGTACACGCTGTTTTCCACCTCGGCCAGCTCAGCCGTCAGCCGCTTGACCTCGTTGAAGCGTTCGTAGGCGCGGTCCATCATCGAGTTGGTGCTGGACAGGCCGTAGGGGATGGGATCGTTGTGCTCCGCGAGGGAAACCATGGGGATCTCCACACCCATAACGCTGCGGAAGGCGACGTTCAGACCGTTTTCCACCGGGACGGTGCGCGAGACTTCGTAGCAGATGCCCGAGGCAATGTTGGCCATCTGGAGCGCCTTGTAAGCCTGCGCGTAGGTCGTGTCAATCTTGTCCTGAATGCTGGCGGCGCGGTCGATCAGGGCCATCATCTCGCGGATCAGGATATTGCGCTTCCGATCCAGAAGCTCAAAGCCTGTGCGCGACAGTTCAAGCGATTTCTTCGTCGCCAGAAGGTTGCCTTTTGTGGGGACCGTCTGGACCGCCATGGCTTACGCCTCCTTCTGTTCCGGATGGTAATACTGATCGAGCATCTTGTCGTCCACACGATCCAGCTCCTCGCGCGGCAGCGTGGAGAGCAGCTGCCAGCCGAGATCCAGACTTTCTCCGATGGAGCGGTTTTCGTTGGCTCCCTGGCTGACAAAATGCTGCTCAAAGAGCTTGCCGAACTCAATGTATTTCTTATCCGTGGGGGAAAGCTCCTCCTCGCCGATAACGGAAGCCAGCGAACGGGCGTCCATCACCTTCGCGTAGGAAGCAAAGAGCTGGTTGGAGAGGGCGGAGTGGTCGGCGCGGGTGTAGCCCTCGCCGATGCCGTCCTTCATCAGACGGGACAGGGACGGCAGGATCGAGACGGGCGGATAGACGCCGGAATTGTCCAGCGTGCGGTCCAGCACGATCTGGCCCTCGGTGATGTAGCCCGTCAGATCGGGCACCGGGTGCGTCACGTCGTCGTTCGGCATCGTCAGGATCGGGATCTGCGTCACCGAACCGCTCTTGCCGCGCACCATGCCGGCGCGCTCATACAGGGAAGCCAGGTCGGAATAGAGGTATCCGGGGAATCCCTTTCTGCCGGGGATCTCGCCCTTACTGGAGCTGAATTCACGCAGAGCCTCGGCGTAGGAGGTCATGTCCGTCATGATGACCAGCACATGCATCCCCTGCTCAAAGGCCAGATATTCGGCGGCGGTCAGCGCGCAGCGGGGGGTCAGGATACGCTCGATGATCGGGTCGTTCGAGAGGTTGAGGAACATGACAACCTTTTGCAGAACGCCGGACTCGTCGAACGAACGGCGGAAATATTCGGCTACGTCGTTCTTTGCGCCCATGGCGGCGAACACGATGCAGAATTTTTCCTCGCCCTCATCGCTGATGCGGGCCTGACGCGCGATCTGCACGGCCAGCTCGTTGTGCTTCATGCCGGAGCCGGAGAAGATGGGAAGCTTCTGGCCGCGAATCAGCGTCATCAGCGTGTCGATGGTCGAAATACCGGTATTGATATAGTTTTTCGGATAGACACGGGAAACCGGGTTGATCGGAGTCCCGTTGATGTTGGCGCGCGCCACGGGGTAAATATCGCCCAGACCGTCGATCGGCCGTCCCGCGCCGTCAAACACACGCCCGAGAAGCTCGGGGGAGAGGGCCAGCTCCATCGGGTGGCCTTTCAGGCGGGTGCGCGTGTTGTCCAGCGAGATTCCACGCGTGCCCTCGAACACCTGAATGACCACGCGGCTGCCCTCCATCTGGACCACACGGCCCTGGCGCAGGGTTCCGTCCTCCAGACGGATGTCCACAACCTCCTCAAAGGATGCGCCCTCCACGTCGTCCAGAACGATCAGCGAGCCGTTGATCTCGCGCACGCCCAAATAATCGATCAGCATTGTTCAATCGCCTCCTTGCCGCGTCACGACGCCACCAGTTCGGCCAGCAGCTTGTCAATCTCCGCGACATATTCATCGAAGAGATCCAGCCGGTCGTTGGGGATGTCGTACTTCATCTTGACCAGCTTGTCAAACAGACCCGTCTCGAGAATGTTCGAGATCGGGACGCTGGCGGAGACAAGCTGCCGGGCCTTGCGGTACAGATGAAGGATGACGCGCATCATCTGCTTCTGCTTTTCCATGGGGACGAAGGTGTCGTCCTTGTGGAAAGCGTTCTGCTGGAGGAAGCCGACGCGGATCACGCGGGCCGTCTCTATGACGAGCTTCTGATCGTCCGGCAGAACATCGGAGCCAATCAGCTTGACGATCTCCATCAGCTGGTTTTCTTCCTGAAGCAGTTGGTTGATGCGGCGGCGATATTTGATGAAATCCTCTCCGAGGTTTTCGGTGTACCACGGATCCAGGTCCAGGAAATATTCGCTGTAGCTCTGGGTCCAGTTGATGGCGGGATAATGGCGGGCGTAGGCCAGCGCCTTATCCAGCGCCCAGAAACAGCGGGTAAAGCGCTTTGTGTTCTGCGTGACAGGCTCGGAGAAGTCGGAGCCCTGCGGAGACACAGCGCCGATGATGGTGACGGAGCCGTCGGAGCCGTTGAGGTTGACGCTCATACCGGCGCGCTCGTAGAACTCGGAAAGGCGGCTCGGCAGGTAAGCCGGGAAGCCCTCCTCGGCGGGCATCTCTTCCAGACGGCCGGAGATCTCACGCAGAGCCTCCGCCCAGCGGGACGTGGAGTCCGCCATGATGGCCACATGGTAGCCCATGTCGCGGTAGTATTCCGCCAGAGTGATGCCTGTGTAGATGGACGCTTCACGGGCGGCCACGGGCATGTTGCTGGTGTTGGCAATCAAAACGGTGCGGTCCGTCATCGGACGGCCGGATTTCGGGTCAATCAGTTCGGAGAACTCGTCAAGCACCTGGCTCATCTCGTTGCCGCGCTCGCCGCAGCCGACATAAATAATGATATCGGCGTCGCACCATTTGGCGAGCTGGTGCTGCGTCATGGTCTTGCCCGTTCCGAAACCGCCGGGGATAGCGGCCGTGCCGCCCTTGGCGATGGGGAAGAGGGTGTCGATGACGCGCTGTCCGGTGATGAGCGGCAGCGTCGTCTGCAAACGCTGTTCCACCGGGCGGGGGGTACGGATCGGCCAGTGCTGGCACAGCGTCAGCTCATGGAGCGCGCCCTTTTTGTCGCGCAGAACCGCCACCGTGTCGTTGACCTTGTATTTGCCGTCCGGCTGGACGGACTCAATCACACCGCTCAGAAGCGGGGGAACCATGCAGCGGTGCTCGATGATGGGAGTCTCCGGGCAGACGGCGTAAATGTCGCCGCCCTTGACCTCGTCGCCTTTTTTCACGCGAAGTGTTACGTCCCATTCGCGCTCCTCGTTCAGAGCGGAGACGCTGCTGCCGCGCGAGATAAACGCGCCGCTCTGCTCCTCAATCGCTTTGAGCGGACGCTCGATACCGTCAAAAATATTGTCCAGAATGCCGGGGCCCAGCGTGACGTTCATGGGGCTTCCGGTTCCGACCACGGGCTCGCCGGGGCGCAGACCCGTCGTTTCCTCGTACACCTGGATGGTGGTCAGCTCGCTTGTGATGCCGATGACCTCGCCCACCAGGCGCTCATTTCCCACATAGACCATTTCCATCATGGAAAAGCTGTGGGACTCCTTTACGGTAACGACAGGGCCGTTAATCCCGTAAATTACGTTCATATCGTTCATTCGGATATCATCGCCTTCCTGAAAGGACTTCCCGGGAACCGTCCCGGGCGCGGCGGGGAAGCCTCAATCCCCTCCGGACTTGCCGGCGGGCTCAGCCCACCGAGAGATGGGAGATCTCTTCAAACCATTCCCGCTGGTTTTCCAGCAGGGCGTCAAGCGTGGAGTCAAGCTCCAGATGCAGCGCGGCGCTCTCCGCGCGCAGTCCGCCGAGCAGGATGGAATCATCCTCGCAGAAGCGGCACGGTGCGCCGAAGGCCTTCTGGATTACAGGCTCGAACGATTTGTCCGCGGCGCGCAGAAAGAACACAATGTCCTCCGGCAGCTTGGCTCCGGCCGCGCGGCTGTCAAACGCTTTGCGCGCCTGATCCGCGAAACGCTCGAGCAGCTTGGGATAGTGCTCGCTCTTTGTTTCCTCGCTGAGAATGGCGGAGGCTTTGTTGAAAACCTCCTGCGTGATGCGGCTGCGCTGTTCCAGAAGCGCGCGCCGTCCGGCCATCTCCCGCTGAGCCATTTCTCTGGAAATCCGGCCGCGCATGTCGGCCATTTCCTTCTGGATCAGGTGGTAGGACTCGACGAGAACCTCGTCCTCCGCCTCCTGCAGCTCTTTCTTTTTGAAATCCGCCACTTCCTCCTCGATCTTCTGGCGCTGTTCAAGCGCGTAATGGTTGATCGCCTGGTGGAACTTGGCGAGTTTTTCTTCATTGGCCATGTGGGAAACCCTCCCGTCTCCGCCGTGCGCGGCGGCTACTTAAATTTTTACTCCGATTGCCTCTCGCACATAGCGGGTAATGGAGTCCTTGGTGCGCCCGTTGCCGTGGCGATCCGGGATCTCCACGATAAGGGGGCGCTTCTGGTTCAGCTTCAAGTCGTAAACCAGATCGGGGCACAGCTGGAGGAGAGTTTCCGTGATCAGCACCACAGCCACATCCTCCATCGCCATGGCGCTGCGAAGCGCGTGTTCAACTTCCTCGCGCTCATGCACCACAACCCCTTCGATCCCGGCAAGGCGCATGCCGACCTGGGTGTCCACGTTATCGCTGATGAGGTAAAATCGCATCGGCGCACCTGCTTTCCTGTAAATAATTAAGATTGGCTTCAAGCTGAGACGCAGGCTCAGCACTTCATCCAAATCAGGATAGCGATCAGCAGGCCGTACAGGGCGATACCTTCGCCAAGAGCCACGAAAATCATCGCTTTACCGAAGGCCTTCGGATCCTCGCTCGTCGCACCGATAGCGGCGGGAGCGGCGGAAGCAACGGCGATACCGCCGCCGACGCCGGCGATACCGACAGCCAGAGCAGCAGCGACAAGACCCAGGCCGTTCACAGCGCCGGTCTCAGCCGCAGTTTCCTGCGTCTCGGCAGCGGTGGCGGTGGGCTCCACGTCGCCCGCCGCGAAGGAACTCGCGACAGGCAGGGCGAAGGAGAGAGCGCACACAGCCAGGAAGCTCAGCAGCTGGAGCGCGAAGGCGCGGCTTTTCTTAGCGCCGCGGCGGACGGAACGAACCGCCAGAACGGCGGAAGCAATCAAAAATACGGTCGGAATGGCAAGAAACAGAGCAGTCATGTGTGATACCTCCAAACAATGCAGTATAGTGGATGGCGGCAAAGCGCCGCCGGTATATGGGGAGCTTTTTGAGGAAAGGGCCCTTTTCCCAAAAAGCAGCTCAACGCTTTTGTCCAACGACAATCGGACGGAACGGACGGCCGCCGCCCTCAAAGAAGCGGCTGAACATCTCGTAGAATTCGAGACGCATCACCTGGATGCCGACCAGCAGTCCCTCCATGCCCATCACCACGATGTTGCCGAGGACGACGATCAGCAGGTAGCCGATTCCACCCGACATGTCCGCCAGCGTGAACACCATCGTCATCATACCGGCGTGAACCAGCACGAACGCGCCGACGCGCAGGAACGAAATGGTGTTGCTCGCGTAGCCGAGCAGGACTTCAAACAGCTCAAAGAAATTTTCGGTGATATATCCGCCCCAGCTTTCCGGCTTCCAGTCGGGCCGGTGCTCCACCAGGCCGCCGAGGACTCCGGCAAACATAATAACGAGCAGTGGAAGGATAATCAGCAGGGCCACATAGACCGGCGTGACAATCTGCCAGCCGAAGGCAAGCTGTCCGCCGAAGCCGACGACCAGGCTGCCGTAAAAGATAAAGCCCGCGATCCCGTTCGGCCCGAACAGCGCGCTCTCATACCGCTTGCGCCGCAGAGAACAGATAATATTGATGGCGATCGCTGTCAGAACCAATACAATGCCGATGCACACGGCGGCAAGAATGATCATGATGGTTGTATCCGACTCCATGACCTCCACCGGCTTTTCCGAAAGGCCGAACAAAGCCTTGTACATGGGATCGAGCACATGCTCGTAACCGAAAACGGAGCCGTAGACCAGCCCGAAGAAGGCGGAAGAGAAGCCGCAGGGAATCAGGGCTTTGCCGAGCGCCATGCGCTTGAATCGCCACATCAGCGCGCCCACAAGCGACACGCACAGGCCCTGGCCGACGTCTCCGAACATGATGCCGAAGAGCAGCACATAGGTGATGGCGACAAACGGCGTGGGATCCAGCTCGTCGTACTGCGGCAGACCGAACATGTCCACGAAGAATTCGAAGGGCCGGATCAGCTTCTTGTTTTTGAGCTGTACGGGCGGAGAATGCTCCAGCTCGTTTTCCGCTTTATCCAGCGTGTAGTCGACGCTGGTCAGCTTGTCCAGCTCCCGGCAGAAGCTTTCCTCTTTTTCGGCGGGAATCCAGCCGGTGAGGATGAAGTTATCGTGATACCGTGCCGCGTAGTGGCGGATGGAGAAATAAACAGACTGTTGGTTGAGGTAGGAATAGACCTTCTGCGCTTCTTTGCGCTCTTTTTGCCACAGTGCGTGAATCTTCGCATCCACAGCCTTAATCCGCCCGATTTCCTTCGCGCGCTCCTCGCGCAGCGCCTCCACAACGTGCTCCGGCGTGCTGTGCAGTTCGGCCAGCCGCACGCGCTCAAAGTAGAGACTCGAGAAAATCCGGTCCACCTCGCTGACCATCTCAATCGGGGAGAAATAGACGCCCCAGTATTGAATGTCGTCCGAGGTGCAGGGGAAGAAAATCACATAAGGGTTCTGGTGGTAATGGTTCAGCTTTTCATAGCTGTCCTTTGGCAGGCGGCCAAACCGTACCTTAATATAGCGGCATTCCCGGATGGAATCCAAGTCGAGATCCAGCCCCGTAAAGTGGCTGGCTTCCTCCATCTCCCGTGTACAGGACTGAATCCGGGCCTGCGCGTCGTTTCGCTCCTCTTGCAAATGCTGGAATTGTTCAGCCAGGGAAGAAACATATTCCTCAAGCTCATCCCGGTCGTAGCTGACGTTGTCCAGCGCTTCGTTCGGCAGCAGCTCCAGCCGTATGCGGGAGCCGTTGAACGCGTCGCAGAGACGCTGTAAGGGTTCCGCATAGGGGTTTTCCTCCGTAATGGGGGAGAATTTCGCGGTGTCTGAGTAAAAGGAAAGCGAGTTGTCGGGATGGAAGCACGCGGATCGTCCGCACACGGCGGTCACGCTGTCGAGCTCCGTCATCCGCCCGATCATACTCACAACCTTAATTTTGAGGACGGCCAAACAAACACCTCCCTTCAAAAATCAACCACAGTGAGCATGCTTTTGATCTCATCCGGCGCGAGCTGGTAGCGAATCCCCTCGACGATGGTGATGATGTCTCCGACTTCAATCTCCATCAGGAAGATGTAGCTCATGAGCACAACGCTCGGATGCGTGGAAAAACGGATATCCCGGCGGCAGATCCGGTATTTCGTCCGGTTCATCAGCTGTTCGACATAGGCGTAGGAGCCCTGTGATTTGATGAACTGCATTCCGACGGGAGTTTTGCGCATAATGGAGGCAAGCTCCTCCTGACTCTGCGCTTCCAGCAGAGCGTTCAGATGACGCTCGTGAAGCTGCCCGAAGGGCAGAAGCGCGCTGCGCACCACATCGATTCCCTCGTTGTGGATGAAGCGCAGGCGGGCGATGCGCAGGTAATTCTGCAAATCAATGTAGGATTCAAACATCTGGCGAAGCTGGGCCGCCGTCTCGCCCCGCGTGTACTTGCGGATCACCTCGAACACCTGGCCGTACAGGTAGGTGTACAGCGCGTTCTCGATTCCCGTGTAGTTGAGCGGGACGCCCGGCGCGGGCCGGAAGCTTTCCAGAGCCTTGCGGTACGGCGTGTGGGAAACCGCAAGGAGAAGATCGTCGTAGCTGCGGATGTGCGACAGGGCCGTGAGATCCAGGTGGGTATGCGCCGTGAGATAAGCGGGCATCGCGAACAGGTATTCCTCCGGCACATCGCCTTCCAGAAGAACGAGACTGTGAAGGATCTGTTCGATCTCGCCGCGCGAAATCAGATAATTGGCGAAATGCTCGCCGATGGTGACCTCATAGCGGCACAGAGCGGAATTGTCCTCAAACAGCTTCTGGCGCAGCCGGATTTCCAGCTGTCCGCGGTGAATGTCGCTTTCATTGATTCCGGCGAGAATGGAGCCGTAGGAGGTCTGATTTTTCAGATAGGAGGCAACCTCGCCCACCGTCCGGCATTCCAGCAGCTCGCGGTAGTTCGCGCGCGTCAGGCGGCGTCCGTACATGGCGCGCGCCTTAGCCAGAATCACATTGGAAGAATAAGTTGGAACCATAGCTGATACCGCCTTTCCGGGGGAATATCGGGCGCTTATGCCTCAAGAACCCGTTTTGCCAATTCCTGAGCCCAGCGGTCGGCGTTTTCAGCGTACTGTGCGTCAAGCTGCGCGGAAATTTCATTCTGCCTGGCCTGTACAAGCTTCCAGGCATTTTCAGCGGCTTCCCGTTCCTTCGGCTCATTGAGCGCGATTCTCTCGCGGGCCCGTTTGAGATAATCCTCCCGGATTTCCTCGCGCTTCGCCGCAACCTCTTTTTCCGAGTTGATTTTTTCCTGCTGGGCCGCTTCTGTGATTTCTCTGGCCCGGCGATCCATATCAACGATTTCTTTGACCATATTCTGCATGCTGCACGCACCTCCTCACAGGATTTTCTGGAAGCAGCAATCATTTTTTTCGTGGCTATTATAGACCTCAATTTTTTGTTTGGCAATATCGAATAAAATGAAATATGTTGAAAACTCACTGTACAAAAATGGAGATATCACACAAAATTTTAAAATTATTTTTCTATAAAAGAATTAAACACAAAAAATCGATCGATTTCCACGTCCCTTGCGCAGCCGTTTACTCAGTTTTTGAGGCTCTGCATCGGGGCGGGGATCCGGCCGCCGCGGCGGATGAATTTCAGCGGGGACCAGCGGTTGACCTCCATGACGGGACCGCCGCCGAGCAGACCGCCGAAGCTGAGCTCCTCGCCCGCCTTTTTGCCGATGGCGGGAATCACGCGCACCGCTGTCGTTTTGGAGTTGACCATGCCGATGGCCGCCTCGTCCGCGATGATGGCGGAAATGACTTCCGCGGGCGTATCGCCGGGGATGTTGATCATGTCAAGGCCGACGGAGCAGACCGCCGTCATGGCCTCCAGCTTGGTGATTGAGAGCGCTCCGCAGCTCGCGGCGCGGATCATGCCCGCATCCTCCGTGACCGGGATAAACGCGCCGGACAGGCCGCCGACATGGGAGGAAGCCATGACGCCGCCCTTTTTCACCGCGTCGTTGAGCAGGGCAAGGCAGGCCGTGGTGCCGTGCGCGCCGCAGCGCTCCAGGCCCATTTCCTCCAGAATGTGCGCCACGCTGTCTCCCACGGCGGGCGTGGGCGCGAGGGAGAGGTCCACAATGCCGAACGGTACATACAGGCGGCGGGAGGCCTCCTGCGCGACAAGCTGGCCCATGCGGGTGATTTTGAAGGCCGTCTTTTTCACAATGTCCGCGACCTCCGTGATGTCGCAGTCGCCCGCCTTCGCGAGGGCCGCGCGCACCACGCCGGGGCCGGAAACGCCGACGTTAATCACGCAGTCCGGCTCGCCGGGGCCGTGAAACGCGCCCGCCATAAAGGGGTTATCCTCCGGCGCGTTGCAGAATACCACCAGCTTGGCCGCGCCGATGCAGTCGCGGTCCGCCGTGGCCTGCGCCGTTTCCAGCACGATCTGGCCCATGCGGTCCACCGCGTCCATGTTGATGCCGGATTTCGTGGTGCCGATGTTCACGGAGGAGCAGACCAGCTCCGTCTCGGAAAGGGCCTGCGGGATACTGCGCATCAGGGCGTAGTCGCCGGGGCCGAAGCCCTTGTGCACCAGCGCGCTGTAGCCGCCGATGAAGTTGACGCCCACGGTGTGCGCGGCGCGGTCCAGCGCCTTGGCGTAGCGGATCGGGTCCGCGCCCGGGCAGGCGCCCGCGATCATGGCGATCGGGGTGACGGAGATCCGCTTGTTGATGATCGGGATTCCGTACTCTTTGCTGATGTCCTCGCCGGTCTGCACCAGCCGGCCGGCATAGCGGCAGATCTTGTCATAGATCTTGTCACATGCCTTGTCGCAGTCGCTGTCAATGCAGTCGAGCAGGGAAATGCCCATCGTGATGGTGCGCACATCCAGATTTTCATTGTCGATCATGTTGATCGTTTCCAGGATATCATGGGAGTTGATCAAGCTAAAACACTCCTTCAGAGTAAAATGAAAGGTTCGGGCTGCCGGGGTGATACTTAGATATGGTGCATACTATTGAAAATATCCTCATGCATCACATGGACGGTCAGGCCCATTTCACTGCCGAGGGAGGTCAGGCAATCGGAGAGCTCGCTGAAAGGAACGCTGCATTTGGAAATGTCCACCATCATGATCATGGCGAAAAGCTCCTGCAAAATCGACTGGGTGACTTCCACCACATTGACGTTGTGCTCCGCGCAGATGGTGGAGACACGGGCAAGGATTCCCACCATGTCCTTACCGATTACAGTGATTACAGCATGCATAAAAATACCTCCAAGCTTAATTGTTTCAGGAAGCTGTTTTCCCAACAGAAACCAGAAATTATAGATAAATTCATTATGTTCCTTTTAGCCGGAATTGTCAACCGCAAAGAGGGACGGCGACTTTTTCGGGAATTACAGCGAAAAGAAGCAAAAAGAACTGGAAAAAAAGCCGGATTCCTGTTATCCTGATAATAAAATAAAGACAGAAAGCCTGGTGCAGCGATGCGGAACATGAATTTGCCGGACAGCCACACACACACGCTTTTTTCCCCCGATTCCGAGGAGCCGGTGGAAAGCCTGTGCGCGGCGGCGGCCGAGAAGGGGATTTCCCATCTGACGATTACAGACCACTGTGAATGCAACGAATTTGAAAAGGATTCCTATGGAGAGCGGATTGACGGCTCGTTTGCAGCGGCGAAAGCGCAGCAGGGAGCCTTTGGGGACCTGCAAATCCTGTGCGGAGTGGAGCTCGCGCAGCCCATGCAGAATCCGGAAGCGGCCAGAAAGCTTCTTTCCTCCCATGCGTTTGACTTTGTTCTGGGATCCATCCATGCCATAAGAGGAGAGCAGGACTTTTATTTCCTCGATTATACGGCGATGGACGATCCCTGCGCCCTGTTGGATCGCTATTTTGAGGAGGAGCTGGAGCTGGTGCGGGACTGGGGCGATTTCGACTCCCTGGCGCACCTGACCTACCCTCTGCGCTATCTGATGGGGGAATATGGCGTTTCCGTGGATCTGCGCCGTTTTTCGGGGATTGTGGATGATATTTTCCGAACCCTGATCCGCTCCGGGCGCGCGCTGGAGGTCAACACCTCCGGCCTGCGCCAGAAGATCGGAAAGCTGCTTCCCGATCGGGAGTATTTGCAGCGCTACCGGGAGCTGGGCGGCAAACTGGTCACCATCGGCTCGGACGCGCACCGGGGCGCGGACGTGGGAACAGGGTTGGAGGAAGGGGCCGCGATGCTGCGCGCCTGCGGTTTCTCCGAGATCGCCGTCTATGAAAAGAGAGTGCCCCGGCTTTTGCCGCTGTGAATGAATTTAGGGGAAAGGTTGCAAATCGTTCCGAGGGTGAGTATACTTAAAAAAGAAAAGTTCCGGGAACGGAAAAGGAAAAATGATTCAAAAAATATGCAAAAAGGAGCGTGCGAACAATGGATAAATTGCTGGGACTGCTTCAGGAAAATGCCCGCCTGAGCTGCGAGCAGATGGCTGTGATGCTGGGGAAGACGGCGGAGGAGGTTCGGGCGCAGATCGCGCAGTATGAAAAGGACGGCGTGATTCGCGGCTACCATACGCTGATCAACTGGGAAAAGGCCGACGCCAACCGCGCCTCCGCTTTGATTGAGCTGCGCGTGACGCCGAAGCCAGACAAGGGCTTTGACGAGATTGCTGACAAGATCATGCAGTTTGAAGAGGTGGAGAGCGTCTACCTCATGTCCGGCGGCTTTGATCTGGCGGTGCGCGTCAACGCCAGATCCATGCAGGATATCGCGCTCTTTGTGGCCAAGCGGCTCGCTCCGCTCGATTCCGTGCTGTCCACGGCCACGCATTTTATTCTGACCCGTTATAAGGATGGCGGGGTGGTGCTCGATCCGGAGGATGAGCGCGACGAGAGGAGGACCGTGCTCTGTGATTGATTATCAGCAGAAAATGAACCCGGCGGTCCTCGAGATCCCGCCCTCGGGGATCCGCAAGTTTTTTGATATTGCAAACGAGATGGAGGATGTGATCTCCCTCTCCATCGGCGAGCCGGATTTCGTGACTCCCTGGCATGTCCGGCAGGAGGGAATCCGGTCGCTGGAGGACGGCAAAACGTGGTACAGCCCGAACCGCGGCTTTTCCGAGCTGCGGCAGGAGATCTCCCGCTGGCTCGACCGTCATTATCAGGTGGAATACGATCCGGACAAGGAACTTCTTGTCACGGTCGGCGGCAGCGAAGCCATCGATCTGTGCTTCCGCACGCTGCTGGCTCCGGGCGACGAGGTTCTCGTCCCGCAGCCCAGCTTTGTCTGCTATGGACCGCTGGCCAGCATGGCGGGCGGCGTTCCCGTGATCATTGAGACGAAGGCGGAGAACAGCTTCCGTCTGACGCCGGAGGAGATCGAGGAAAAGCTGACGCCCCGCACCAAGCTGCTGGTGCTTCCGTTCCCGAACAATCCGACGGGCGCCGTCATGCGCCGCGCCGATCTGGAAGCGGTGGCCGAGGTGGTCAAACGCCGCGACCTGCTGGTGCTCTCCGATGAAATCTACAGCGAACTGACATATGGGGGAACGCCCCATGTCTGCTTTTCCACCATTGAGGGGATGCGGGAGCGCACCATCGTGGTGAACGGCTTCTCTAAGGCCTTCGCCATGACGGGCTGGCGGCTCGGCTATGCGGCCGGTCCGAAGGAGCTTGTCGCCCAGATGACGAAGCTGCACCAGTACGGGATCATGTGCGCGCCCACCACGGCGCAGTATGCCGCCATTGAGGCGCTGAAAAACGGCGATTCCGATATTCAGAACATGCGCTCGCAGTACGATATGCGCCGCCGTCTGATCGTGGATAGCTTCAACCGCATGGGCTTGACGTGCTTTGAGCCGGAGGGCGCGTTCTATGTGTTCCCCTGCATCCGCAGCACGGGGATGACAAGCGAGGAATTCTGCGAAAAGCTGATCTATGAGCAGCATGTGGCCGTGGTACCCGGTCCCGCCTTCGGTGCATGCGGGGAGGGCTTTGTCCGCGTTTCCTATTCCTATTCCATCAAACATATCACCGAGGCGCTTCACCGGATCGAGCGCTTTCTTGAGGAGCACCGCGCATGAGAGAACCAGTGGAGGTCTGCGTTTCGGCGTGCGAAGCGTATGAATATGAAAAAGTGCGGGCCGTTCTTGAAGAGCAATTCTATTTATTGAAAGCGGAAGAGGTGATCCGTCCGGGCATGCGTGTGGCTGTCAAGCCGAATCTGGTCACGCGCTCCACGCCGGACGAGAGCGCGGTGACGCATCCCGTCGTGATCTGCGCTGTGGTTTCCTTATTAAAGGAGCTCGGTGCGTCCGTGGTGATCGCGGAAAGCCCCGGCGGGCCGTATACGCCCTCCCTTCTCAAAGGGATTTATGAGCAGTCCGGCTGTGCGCAGGCGGAGCAGTACGGAGCAGAACTGAATCTGGACTGCACCTGGGGCGAGCTGAAAGCGCCCAAAGCGCGCCTGTGCCGGTCGTTTTCCGTCATTACGCCGCTTTTGCAGGCAGATGCGATCGTTGACGTTTGCAAGCTGAAAACGCACTGTATGATGGGCATGAGCGCGGCGGTGAAAAATCTGTTTGGATCGGTTCCCGGCCTGATGAAGCCGGAGCTGCACTGCCGTTTCCCGGAGAAGGAGCCCTTCGGCACCATGATCACGGATCTCTGTCAGGCGCTGCACCCGGTGCTGAGCGTCGTTGACGCTGTGACCGCGATGGAGGGCAACGGGCCGACGGGCGGGCAGCCGCGTCACGTCGGCGCTCTGCTGGCAAGCCGCAGTCCCTACGCGGTGGATCTGGCCTGCACGCAGATCATCGGCATGGACCCGGAGTCGGTGTATCCGCTGCGCTCCGCGATGGAACGCGATCTGTGCCCGCGCACGGCGGAGGAGCTGGTGTGGCTGTGTGAACCGGCCTCGCGGTTTGCCGTCCCGGATTTTCTCCAGCCGGAGTCGAAGTCCGCGGACTTCATCACGCGCCTGCCGAAGTTTTTGCAGCCGCTGGCGACCCGGCTGGCCACGCCGTCCCCGAAGATCCGGACAGCAGAGTGCGTTGGCTGCGGCAAATGCGCCGAAAGCTGTCCGCAGCACACGATCACCATCCGGGATCGCAAAGCTGTGATCGATTACACAAACTGCATCCGCTGTTATTGCTGCCATGAGATGTGCCCGAAGCATGTGATTGATATCCGACGCCTGTCCCTGTTCCGTCATTGACAGGAGGGCGCGGCAAAGGAGAACTATATAAATGAAGCTGCAAGCCCACGCGAAAATCAACCTGAGCCTGGATATTCTCGGCAGGCGGGAGGACGGCTATCATGATCTTTCCATGGTGATGCTGTCCGTCTCCCTCTGCGACGAGCTGACGCTGACGCTCACGCCGCCCGGCGTATCGTTTGCGTGCTCCGATCCGTCTGTGCCGGACGGGGAGTCGAACACGGCGTGCCGCGCCGCGTCGCTGTTTCTCCATCATACCGGGCTGGCGGAGCGCACGGGCGTGCGGATCACGCTCGATAAACGGATTCCCTCGCAGGCCGGTCTGGGCGGCGGAAGTGCGGACGCGGCGGCTGTGCTGCACGGCCTGAACGAGCTGACCGGCGCGGCTCTGCCGAAGGAGGAGCTGCTCTCCCTCGGCCTGCGCGTCGGCGCGGATGTGCCGTTTTGTCTGGAAGGCGGGATCCGTCTGGTTGGGGGCGTGGGGGAGATTCTGTCTCCCGCGCCGCCCATGATCCCGTGCTTTCTGGTGATCAGCAAGCCGCCTGTGGGCGTTTCCACCCCAGACGCTTTCCGCCGCGCGGACGCGCGCACGGACGGTGGACACGATTACACGGGAGCCGTTCTGCGCGCGCTGGAAACGGGCGATCTTGCGTCGCTGGGCGCGGCGATCGGCAACGATTTTGAGGATGTGACGCGTCTGCCCGAGGTGGAGCGCATCAAAAGCCTGCTCCTGGAGACCGGGGCGGCGGGGGCCCGCATGACGGGCAGCGGCTCGGCGGTGTTCGGCCTTTTCGCGGACGAGGGGGCGGCGCGGCGCTGTGCTGATCAGCTGAAGCACGAGTATCCGCAAACTTTTTTCTGCGTCCCTGTATAAAGGGAAAATTTTCCTCCCATACTGAAACCAACGCCGTAAAAGACGAAATGGATGGAATGGGAGGCTTTTTCGATGAAGCTTTGGGAAAAATGTGTGCTGTTCGGCCTGTTTTGCGCCGCGCTGTTTTCGATGCTCGGATTCACCGCTCAGTGCGAGTCCATTCCCGGCGAGGTGCTGCGCCTGCACATTCTCGCAAACTCGGATTCCGACGCGGATCAGGCGCTCAAACTGCGTGTGCGCGATCGGCTGCTCGAGGAGAACGGGAGCCTGATGGACGGAGTCACCACGCGGGAGGAAGCGATCCAGGCGGTGCGGGACGCGCTGCCGGAGCTTTGCAAGGCCGCACAGGATGAGGTATTGGCCGCCGGGTACACCTACCCGGTGAAAGCCGAGCTGGTGGAAATGTATTTTCCCACGCGGCAGTATGACAATGTGACGCTTCCGGCGGGCCGGTATCAGGCGCTGCGGGTCACAATCGGGGAGGGAGCGGGCCACAACTGGTGGTGCGTCCTCTTTCCGGCGCTCTGCCTGCCCGCCGCGCAGGACAGCGCTTCGCTCGACGATGTGCTGTCCAGCGGGGAGCTGGACGTGGTGCAGGGCGGCTATGAAGTGAAATTTAAGGCGGTGGAGCTGTATGAGCAGTTCCGCGGCTGGGTGGAAAACTGGTGAGAGACGGGGGAAGCCATGCTGAAATTGGTGCTGGGCCGCTCGGGGAGCGGAAAGACAACGACGCTGCGGGAGCTGGTGCGGCAATCTCTGCGGGAGGATCGGGAACGTCCGGTGTTCCTGATCGTGCCGGAGCAGGCTTCCTTTGAAAATGAACGGGCGATGCTTTCGCTTTTGGGGGCTGAGGACGCGCAGCTGGTGCACGTCCTCAGCTTTTCGCGTCTGGCGGACGAAGCCTTCCGGCTGTACGGCGGGGGAGCGGGGCGGCGGCTGGACGACGGCGGACGCAGCATGTTTATGAGCCTGGCGCTCTCCGCCGTGCAGGATCGGCTCGATTTCTACCGGCGCAGCGCGGCGGGCGGCGAGCTGGTTTCACTCATGCTGGCGATCTCGTCGGAGCTTAAACTGTGCGCCGTCTCCCCCGCAACGCTCGCGGAAGCGGCGGGCCGGATGCCCGAGGGAGCGCTGAGCCGCAAGCTGCGGGAGGTGTCGCTGATCCTCTCCGCTTATGACGCGATGGTGGCGCAGAGCTATCTCGATCCGCTCGACGATCTGACGCGTGCTCTGCCGCTTCTGCGGGAGCACGGCTTTTTCCGCGGCGCGTTGGTGGCGGTGGACTCTTTTACGGCCTTCACGGTACAGCAGTACGCCATTTTGCGGGTGATTCTCGAACAGTCGGAGGAAATGGCGGTCTCCCTGTGCGCCGATTCCCTCGACGACCCGGACGACGGCGTGGGGCTGTTTTCTCTCGTCAAGCGCACGGCGCGGCAGCTTCGGGTGCTCGCGCGTGAGATCGGCGTTTCCGTCGCCGCGCCGGTCGTGCTGCCGCCGGGAGCGCGTTTTTCCTGCGAGGGACTGCGCGGTCTGGAAGAAAATCTGTACCGCGCGCGGCGGCGGAGCTTTCCCGGAACGGATTGCGCCACGGTATACCGGGCTTCGGGCGTGTATGAGGAAGCCGCTTTCGTCGCGTCCTCCATCCGCCGTCTTGTCATGGAGGAAGGCTACCGTTACGGCGATTTCGCGGTGATTGCCCGCAATGCCGATACTTACGCGGGTGTGCTGGATCGGGCGCTGGATGCGCGGGAGATTCCCTATTTTATGGATCAGCCCGCCGCCATCGAATCCGAACCGCTCATGCGCTTTGTGCTTGCCGCTCTGCAAACGGTGCGCACGGGCTTTCGTACGGACGAGCTTCTGCTCTGTCTGAAAACAGGTCTTGCCGGGCTGGACACGGAGGAGATCGCGCGGTTGGAAAACTACGCTTTCCTGTGGAACGTCTCGGGCCGGACGTGGCGGGAGGAATGGACGGCGCATCCGCGCGGCTTCGAGGAGGAATGGACCGAGGAGGACGGGCAGCTGCTGGAAAGCCTGAACGACTGCCGCCGCCGCGCCGTGGAGCCGCTGGAGGAGCTGGCCTCCGTGGTGGAGACGGGAACGGGCGAGGACTGCGCCCGCGCGCTGTACCGTTACCTGGAACGCACGCAGGCCGCCGAAGCGCTCCGCTCGCTGGCTGTTCAGCTGGAAGGGGCTGGGCGTCCCGATCTCGCGGAGCGCGGGATCCGGTTGTGGGATATGCTCATGCAGATCCTTGACCAGTGCGCGATGGTATTGGGAGAAACCGTTCTCGGCTGCGCGCGCTTTTCCGAGCTTCTCCGCCGCGTGATTGCCTGCGGCACACTCGCGACCATTCCGCAGGGGCTGGATCAGGTCACGGTGGGCAGCGCCGACCGCATGCGCCCGAACAAGCCGAAAATCACCTTTGTCGTCGGTGCGGCGCAGGGCGAATTTCCGCTCGCACCCTCGCAGAGCTCCGTGTTCAGCGATACGGAGCGCCGGGAGCTGATCGCCCTCGGCCTGCCGCTCAACGAGACGCTGGAGGGCACAGCCGTGCAGGAGCGTTACCTGACGTACACCGCCATGACCAGCTCCTCCGACCGGCTGTTTGTGAGCTGGCCGGAGAGCGGAGGGGATGGCGGCGTGCGGGAACCGTCCACACTGGTGAGCGAGCTTCTTGCCATCCTGCTGGATACGCCCGTGCTCTCACGCGGGGAGCTGCCGCGCGATTTCTTTGCCAACGCCGCACAGCCCGCTTTCGAGGAAGCCGCGCGTCTGTGGCGGGATGGATCGTCGTGGTCGGAGACGCTGCGCGCCTGTTTTGCGGAGGATCCCGATTATGCGCCGCGCTTTGCCGCTCTGGATCGCGCGCGGGATCGCAGTCCCGCCCGGCTCGAGGAATCCGATCTGGCTCTCGCTTTGTTTGGCCGCTCCATGACGCTTTCTGCGACGCAGGTGGAGAAATTTTTCCTTTGCCATTTCCAGTATTTCTGCCGGTTCGGCCTGGGGGCGAAGGAGCGGCGCGCCGCCGCCCTGGACGCGCTCGAATACGGCAGCGTGATGCATTTTCTCCTGGAAACGGTGCTGAAAGAGGACGGCGTGCAGAAGCTTTTGGCAATGGAGCCGGAGGAGCTGGAACAGCGCCTTTCCGGCCTGCTGCGCGATTATGCCGCGCGCAAGCTCAGCGGCGAAGCCATGAAAACCGCCCGGTTTACCCATCTGTTTTCCCGTCTGGCGGGGGCCGCGGCGGCGGTGGTGCGCCGGATCGCGGAGGAGCTGGCGCAGAGCCGTTTTGTCCCCACGGATTTTGAGCTTCCCGTCGGCAAGGGCGGCGTTCCCGCTCTGCGGATTCCGCTGCCGGATGGGGGAACCGCCCGGGTGGAGGGGCAGATCGACCGCGTGGATCTGTACCGCGAAAACGGGGAAGCCTATGTCCGGGTGGTTGATTACAAGACAGGCAAGAAGGAATTTCGCCTGTCGGATGTCTTGCAGGGGCTGAATTTGCAGATGCTCCTGTATCTGGCCGCCGTGTCCGGCAACGGCGCGGCGCGCTACGGCGCACGGCCGCATCCGGCGGGCGTGCTGTACATGCCCTCGGCGGAGCCGCAGATCACGGGAAGCCGGGGAATGGGCGCGAAGCGGGCGAAAGCCGAGCGCGACAAGGCTCTGCGCATGAACGGCCTGGTGCTGGACGACCCCGACGTTCTGCGCGCGATGGAGGAAAAGGGAGAGGGGAAATTCATCCCCGTCACGCTCAAAGACGGCGAACCGGCGCGGCGCGACAATGTAGCCACGCCCGCTGAGCTGGAGAGCGTGCTGTCCCATGTGTGCCGCATGGTGGAGGAAATGGCGCGGGAGCTTCACGAGGGGCACATCGAGGCCGAGCCGGTGTCCGGCGGAACGGACGCGTGCCTGTGGTGTCCCTACGGGGCGGTGTGCGGCCACGAAAAGGACGATCCCACGCGCCCGCTTGAAAAGCTGACAAAGGCGCAGGCAATGGAACAGATCCGAGAGGAGGAAGCACATGGCAAGGCAATGGACCCCGGCACAGACTGACGCGATCCGCGCGCGCGGCGGCAGCCTGCTTGTCTCGGCGGCGGCGGGATCCGGAAAAACGGCGGTGCTTGTGGAGCGCGTGCTGGAACGGCTCACGGATCCCGAGCATCCCACGGCGGCGGATCGTCTGCTTGTCGTGACCTTCACCCGCGCCGCCGCCGCTGAGATGAGCGCCCGTATTTCGCGGCAGATCGCGCTGCTGTTGGAGCAGAACCCGCGCGACGTTCACTTGCAGCGCCAGCAGATCCGTATGGCGCGCGCACATATCAGTACGATTCACAGCTTCTGCGGCGATCTGGTGCGCGAGTTTTTCTATAAGCTGGAAATCTCCCCGGATTTCCGCATCCTCGACGACAGTGAGATGGCTGTTCTGCGCGCCGACGCGGTGGAGGAGGTGCTGGAGGAGTATTACGGGCGCGGGGACGAAGGATTTCTGGCGCTGATCGACGCGTTCGCCGCGGGCCGGGATGACAGCCGTATTGTGCGCACGGTGGATACGCTCTATGATTTCATCCGTTCCCATCCGTTTCCGGAGCGGTGGCTTCGCGAGAAGGCGGCGGCTTACCGGGATGTGACGGACCCGGCGCAGACCGAGTGGGGAAAAACAGTGCTTGCGTTCGCGGAGCAGGCGGTGGAATACGCCCTCTCCATCACGGACCACTCGCTGCTTCTTCTGCGGGAAGCCCCGGAGTTGGAAGCCGCGTATCAGGAGGCCTACGCTTCTGACCGCGCGGGCCTTCTGGCACTGAAGGAAACAGCGCGGGCAGGCGACTGGGACGAGATGGTGTTCCGCTGCTCGTCGTTCTCATTTGCCCGGCTCAAAGCGGTGCGCGGCTTTTCCGAGGATCCGGTCAAGCTTCGCGTGTCTGCCGCGCGGGATGAGGTTAAGGCTGTGATCAAGCGGCTGACCGGGCTGTTCTGCGCGTCGCGGGAGGAGTGCGCCCACGATATCGCGCGCCTGGCTCCGCTGGTGGAAAAGCTGTTTGAAGTGACGATGGCGTATGCCCGCGCGCTCGACGCAAAGAAAGCGGAGCGCCGCGCGGCTGATTTCGGAGATTTGGAGCACTGGACGCTCCGCCTGCTGTGGAAGGACGGCGAGAACGGGCCGGAGCTGACCCCTGAGGCCGCCGAGATCGCGGCGCGCTTCGACGAGGTGATGGTGGACGAATACCAGGATACCAACGAAGCGCAGGACATGATCTTCCGCGCCGTCTCCCAGCGGGAGGAAAACCTTTTTATGGTGGGAGACGTCAAGCAGAGTATCTATGGTTTCCGGCAGGCCATGCCGCAGATCTTCCTGCGCCGCCGCGCGTCCTTCCCGCTCTATGACCGGGAGCAGGACCGCTACCCGGCCAGCGTGGTGCTCGACCGGAATTTCCGCAGTGCCAAGGGAATCACGGACGCGGTGAATTTCGTGTTCCGTCAGCTCATGAGCCGGGAGACAGGCGACCTCGATTACGGTGGTCTGGAGGAGCTGGTGCCCGCCGCGTCGTATCCGGATTCGGCGGAACCGGCCGTGGAGCTGGAACTGCTCGACCTCGCGGACGCGGAGGAGGACGAAGCGCTCGCCGTGCAGGAGGGACGCCGGATCGGCGCGCTGCTGCTGGAACACAAGGAGAAAACGCGCGTCTGGGAGGATGGACGGGAACGCCCGCTGCGCTGGTCGGACGTCTGCGTCCTTCTGCGCAGTGCCAACCGTTTCGCCTACGAGTACGCACGGGAGCTGCAAAGCCTGGGGATCCCGGCCCGCGCGGATGCGTCCGGCGGCTTTTTTGCCGCGCGGGAGGTGTCGCTTGCCCTCTCGCTCCTGCGCTGTGTGGATAACCCCTTGCTGGACATTCCGCTGGCCGCTGTTCTGCTCAGCCCCATCTACGGTTTCACACCCGGCGATCTCGCCCGCGTGCGCCTTTCCGACCGGCATTCCTGCCTGTATCTGGCGGTGCAGAACGCCGCGCGGGAGGACGAACGCCTTGCCGCGTTTCTGCACGAGCTGGCGGAATTTCGCGGGCTGGCGGCGGCTCTGCCGTCGAACCGTCTGCTGGCGGAGCTGTACGACAAAACGAAACTGCCGGAGCTGGTGCAGGCCATGAACGGCGGGGAGCTGCGTCTGGCAAACCTGCGCCTGCTGCTGGAATACGCCGGGAAATACGAGGAATCCGGCCATGGCGGATTATCGGGCTTTCTGCGCTTTCTGGACCGTCTGGAACGCAAAAAGGCGGATCTCGCCGCCGCGCAGCAGCCGGGAGAACAGGGCGACGCTGTGCGGATCATGAGCATCCACCGCAGTAAGGGGCTGGAATTTCCTGTCTGCGTGCTGGCGGGCTGTTCGCGCCGCTTCAACAAGGAGCGGGGCGAGGTGCTGCTGCATCCGGATCTGGGGCTTGGCGTGCGCCTGCCGGATGAGGAGACGGGGGTGCGGTATGACGTTCTGCCGCGTCAGGCGGCGGCGCTTGAATTGGACCGCGACGAGATGAGCGAGGAGCTGCGCGTACTGTATGTGGCCATGACGCGCGCGAAGCAAAAATTGATCCTGCTGGCGGGCGTGAAGGACGCGAGGCGCACGCTGGAACGGTTGGTTCCCCGCCTGCGGCAGGAGGAAAAGCTGCCGCCCTACACAGTGCGCACCTGCGCGAGCATCGCGGACTGGCTCATTCTGTGCGCGCTGCGCCACCCGAGCGGCGGAGAACTGCGCGACCGGGGCGGGGCCCTGCCGGGTCTGATGCTGCCCGCCGCCGAGCCGTGGCTGGTGCGGATCACCCGTCCTGAGCCTGTGGAGCGGGCGGGAGAAGAGCAGACAAACGCAGAGCCGCCGGACGACGCCCTTCTGCAACAGCTGCGGGAGCGGATCGCGTGGCAGTATCCCGGACAAAAGCTTGCGGGCGTGCCCTCTAAGGTTACAGCGTCCGATCTCGCGGAGCGCGGTCTGCGCCGGGAGCATTGGGCGTCGTCGCGTCCCGCCTTTCTTGGAAAGGGCGGACTGACTCCCGCCGAGCGCGGCACGGCGCTGCATCAGTTTTTGCAGTTCGCGGACTGGGAAGCGGCCCGCGTCTCGCCGGACGCGGAGCTGCGCCGTCTGCGCGACGGTCGGTATCTGACCGGGGAACAGGCCGGCGCGGTGGATTTGTCCCGCGTGAAAAAATTCTTTTCCTCTGATCTGGCGGCGCGGATCTTCGCGTCGCCGCGCGTGCTGCGGGAGTACCGGTTTACGTCCGAGCTGCCCGCCGGGGCGGTGCGGGAAGGACTGTCCGGCGAGGACGCGCAGAAGCCCGTGATTTTGCAGGGCGTGGTGGACTGCGCGTTTGTGGAGGACGGCGCGCTCGTCGTTCTCGACTTCAAGACGGACCGCGTGCCGGATCTGGGCGCGCTGCTCGCCCGCTACCGCGCGCAGCTGGTGCTGTATCGCGGCGCGCTGGCTCAGTGCACAGGGCTGCCGGTGCGCGAATGCGTGCTGTATTCCTTCCATCTGGGGGATTTTCTCTCGTTTTCAGGGACGGAGGACGAAAAAATCTCTTGACATTTGTTGGGAGAATGCGTATAATAACACAAGTAAAACAAAGAAGGGTGCGATCTGCCCCCTCACCTGTGAGGTTCCGTCCGGCACGGGTCAATAGCGATTGAGAATTCCGCAGGGGAACCTGCGGCGTGACTTGACGTTGTTGCGGGCGGAGAATTTCCGCCCGCTTTTTGTTTTGCTTTGAGAATCACGGAAAACGTGTTTTGGAGGTGCTTAACCATTAGCAGCAAGGAACTGCAGATCAACGAAGAGATCCGCGACAGGGAAGTTCGTGTTATCGGCCCGGACGGCGCACAGATGGGGGTCATGTCCTCTCAGAAAGCGCTGGAGATGGCCTTTGCACAGAACCTTGATCTGGTGAAGATTGCGCCGCAGGCCACGCCGCCGGTGTGTAAAATCATCGACTACGGCAAGTTCCGTTTTGAACAGGCCAAGCGCGAAAAGGAAGCGAGAAAGAACCAGCGCGTGGTGGATATCAAGGAGGTCCGGCTGTCTCTGAATATCGACACACACGATTTTGAGACGAAGGCCGGTCACGCAATGCGGTTCCTCAAGGAAGGGAACAAGGTCAAGGTGTCCATCCGTTTCCGCGGCCGCGAAATGGGCCATCCGGAGCAGGGCTACGAGGTTATGAAGCGCTTTGCCGCCGCCCTTGAGGAAGTGGCGAACGTGGAAAAGCCCGCGAAGCTCGAAGGGCGCAATATGCTGATGTTCCTGGCAGCCAAACCCGCCAAATCATAATTTCTATAAAATCAAGGAGGGGCAAAATCATGCCTAAGCTTAAGACTCATTCCGGCGCCAAGAAGCGCTTCAAGCTTTCTAAGAATGGAAAGGTCATTCGCGCTCATGCGAACAAATCCCACCTGCTCAACGGTCACGGCAAGACCCGCAAGACCAAGAGAGCCCTGAGAGGCACCACTGTCGCCGACAAGACGAATGTGGCGCAGGTGAAGAGACTGCTGCCCTATCAGCAGTAAGCCGGTTAATCAAAATATAAGAACCACGAATAGTTGGAGGTAATGATAAATGGCTCGTATTAAGGGCGCGATGATGACTCGCAAAAGAAGAAAGAAGACTCTGAAGCTGGCCAAGGGCTACTGGGGCGCAAAGAGCAAGCACTTTAAGATGGCCAAACAGGCCGTCATGAAGTCCGGCAACTACGCGTTCATCGGCCGTAAGGCTAGAAAGCGTGATTTCCGCCGTCTCTGGATCACCCGTATTTCCGCCGCCTGCCGCATGAACGGCGTGAGCTATTCCGTGTTCATGAACGGCCTGAAGAAGGCGAATATCGCTCTCAACCGCAAGATGCTCGCCGAGATCGCCGTGGCTGACGAGGCCGCGTTCACGGCTCTTGTGGAGAAGGCGAAAGCCGCTTTATAAAAAGCTGTCAATGCGCCCGGAACTTCCCGGGCGCATTGTTTTTCAGGGAGGGAAACGCCTTGGCGGAGCGCATCACCAGCCGAAAAAACGAAACAGTCCGGTTCGCGGCGAAGCTGGGACAGAGCGCGTCCCTGCGCCGGGAGAGCGGCCTTTTCCTCGCGGAGGGGGCGCGCCTGTGCGCGGATGCGGCGCTCAGCGGCGTGCGGATCCGCGAGGTGTATTTCACGGACCGAGCGGCGGAAAAGTACGCCTCGTACCTGGAACCCATCCTGCGGACGGCGGAGCGGTCGTTTGCGGTCGCGGAGCCGGTGGCGTCGCTTCTGGCGTGCACGGACGCAAGTCAGGGCGTGTTCTGCGTGTGCGAAAAAAGGACGCGGGAGGGGATGAAGTCTCTGCCGCGGGCGCATTGCCTGGCGCTCGAAACGGTGCAGGATCCCGGAAACCTCGGCGCGGCCCTGCGCACCGCCGAAGCGCTCGGGATCGGCAGCGTTCTTCTCGCGGGGGAATGCTGCGACGTGTACGCTCCCAAGGTGCTGCGCGCCAGTATGGGAGCCGTGTTCCGTCTGCCCGTCTTTTTCTGTGAAAGCCTTCCCGAAACGCTCCCGGAGCTGTCCGCTCAGGGCTTTTCCTCCTGTGCCGCCGTGCCGGACGCGGACGCTGTCCCGGTGACGCGCGCGGATTTTTCCCGTCCCTGCGTGATGGCGGTGGGAAACGAAGGAAACGGTCTTTCCCCGGAGACGATCGCGGCCTGCGATACCCGTGTGACGATCCCGATGCTGGGACGCGCGGAGAGTCTCAACGCGGCTTCCTCCGCCGCGATTCTGATGTGGGAAATGATGCGGGAGGGAGGAACGCGCCGTGGAGGATAACCTCCTGTACTGGCTCTGGCTCCAGCATGCCCTCGGCCCGGGGAGCACAAAGCCGCGCAAGCTTCTGGCACACTATGGAAGTGCGCGTGCCTGCTACGAAAGCGGGCGGGAAAGCTGGGAACAGGCCGGGATTTTTACGCCGGTTGAGAGAAAACGCATGGCCGACGGGACGCTGGAACAGGCGGCTGCTCAGCTCAGGCTGGCACAGTCCCTCGGACAGTCGGTGATTTGCCCGGATCATCCGGAGTTTCCCGTTCTTCTGCGCGAGATTCCCTCGCCGCCCTGTGTGCTCTATTACAAAGGGACGCTGCCCCCAGCCGACGCGCTGTGCATCGCGATGGTCGGGACACGGCAGGCCACGCCGGACGGACTGGCGGCGGCCGATCGGCTGTCGTATTCCCTGGCGAAGGCGGGCGTTGTGGTGGTAAGCGGCGGCGCTTTGGGAATTGACAGCGCCTGTCATCGGGGCGCTTTGCGCGCGGGAGGGAAAACCCTGTGCATATTGGGCTGCGGAATTGATTACAATTATCTGATGAAAAACGCACCGCTGCGCGAAACCATTTCCCAGAACGGCGCGCTGATTTCGGAGTATCCCCCGAACACGCCCTCGTCCGCGCATTCCTTCCCGATCCGTAACCGGCTGATCTCCGGTCTGTGCGCGGGAACGGTCGTGGTGGAGGCCGCCAAAAAGAGCGGCGCTCTGATCACTGTCAGCGCGGCGATCGAGCAGGGGCGCGACGTTTTTGCCGTGCCGGGCGCAATGGTCAATGAGGCCGCGCGGGGAGCCAATGAGCTGATCCGCGAGGGCGCAAAGCCGGTGATGTCCGCACAGGATATTCTGGAAGAATACCCGGGGCGTTATTGGGAAGAGACGGAGAAGGAAAGCAGCCGGAGTATCCCGGCGGTTCCTGAGGAAGAGACTGCGCCGGAACCCTTGGAATTGCCGGGAGCCCTCTCTGCCAACGCGGCAAAGCTGTATCAGGCGCTCGGAACCTCTCCGCGCCACATCACAGAAATTGCTTTGGACGCGGGGCTTTCCGTCCATCACGCGCTGGCCGCTGTGACGGAGCTGGAGCTTTGCGGACGGGCGCGTTCTTTTTCCGGTCGCCGGTATAGCCGGTAGGCACGGTTTTGGCCGTGCCCTGTTAAAATTCGCCGGATGCTTCACGGCGGATTTTAACAGGGCAAGACGATCCAAGCAGGCGGGGAAGCCGTCTGCCGGGCGCTGAGGCGTCCCGTCAATCAGAACGGAAAATGAGGTGTTTTCTTATGCCGAAGCTTGTCATTGTGGAGTCGCCTACCAAGGTGAAAACGATAAAAAAATATCTCGGAACGGATTACGATGTGGTCGCGACCATGGGTCATATCCGCGATTTGCCGGAATCCAGACTGAGCGTGGATATCAAGAAGAAATTTGCGCCCAAGTATGAAATCATCAAGGGCAAGGAAAAGCTGGTGGAGGAGCTGAAGGAAAAAGCGGAAAAGAGCAGCGGTGTGCTGCTGGCCACCGACCCGGACCGCGAGGGAGAAGCGATCTCCTGGCATCTGGCCTATATTCTCGGTCTGGATACCAACGACAAAAACCGCGTTACCTTCAATGAAATTACCAAAACCGGCGTGACCGCCGGAATGGAGCATCCCCGCAGCATCGATCAGAATCTGGTCAACGCCCAGCAGGCCCGCCGCATTCTCGACCGTCTCGTGGGTTATAAGCTCAGCCCCTTCCTCTCGCAGAAAATCCGGCGCGGCTTGTCGGCGGGGCGTGTGCAGTCCGTCGCCGTGCGCCTGATTGTGGATCGCGAGGAGGAAATCCGCGCGTTCAAGCCCGAGGAGTACTGGACGATCGACGCGAAAATGATCCCGCAGGGATCGCGCAAGGCGTTTCCCGCCGCGTTCTACGGCACGACGCAGGAAAAAATGAAAATTACCAGCGGCGACGAGGCGAACCGCATCCTGGACGATTTGAAGGACGCGGCCTATCAGATCGCAAAGGTGAAAAAGGGTACCCGCCGCAAGTCTCCCGCGCCGCCCTTCATCACCTCCACATTGCAGCAGGAGGCTTCCCGCCGTCTCGGTTTTCAGGCCAAGCGTACCATGAAGGCCGCGCAGGAGCTGTATGAAGGCGTGGAGATCGGAGAGCTTGGCGCGGTGGGTCTGATCACTTACATGAGAACGGACTCCCTGCGTATCTCCGAGGACGCCATCAACGAGGTGACGGCTTATATTGAGGGACGCTGGGGAAAGAAGTATCTTCCCGATTCGCCGCGCCATTTCAAGACGCGTGCCAACGCGCAGGACGGCCATGAGGCAATCCGTCCCACCACGATCGATCTGTCTCCCGATAAGGTCAAGGACAGCCTTTCCAATGACCAGTATAAGCTGTATAAGCTGATCTGGGAGCGCTTTGTCGCCTGCCAGATGGCAAACTGCCTGCAAAGCACCACGCAGGCCGATATCACGGCCCCCGGCGCGTCCGGAACGGAATACCTGTTCAAGGCGTCCGGCTACACTGTGACGTTCGACGGCTTTACCGTGCTCTACGAGGAGGGCAAGGACGAGGAGACGGCGGACGAGGGCAGCCTGCCGCCGCTCGAGAACGGCATGAAGCTGCGCTGCAAGGAGATTGCGGGCAACCAGCACTTCACCCAGCCGCCCGCCCGCTTCACGGAAGCCACGCTGATCAAGGCGCTCGAAGAAAACGGAATTGGCCGCCCGTCGACGTATGCTGCGACGATCTCGACCATCACCGGGCGCAATTATGTGGTCCGCGAGGGCAAGGTTCTCAAACCGACGGAGCTCGGCGAGGTGACGACGAAACTGATGCGCGAGCGGTTCCCGAAGATTGTCAACGTCAAGTTTACCGCCCAGGTGGAAAGCGATCTGGACAAGGTGCAGAGCGGGGAGACCGATTGGGTGGAGACGCTCGACCACTTCTACAGCGACTTTGACAAGACGCTCAAACAGGCCAAGGAGGAGATGAAGGGCGTCAAGATCCAGCTCAAAGAGGATGAGACGGACATCATCTGCGAGAAGTGCGGCCGCCGCATGGTCATCAAGACGGGCCGTTTTGGCCGTTTTATCGCGTGTCCGGGCTACCCTGAGTGCAAGAATGTGAAGAAGCTGGTGCAGGAAAACGGCGCGGACTGCCCGAAGTGCGGCGGGAAGGTCGTGGTCAAGAAATCGAAAAAGGGCCGTGTGTTTTACGGATGCAGCAATTATCCGAACTGCGACTTCGTCTCCTGGGATGAACCGACGCAGCAGAAGTGCCCCCGCTGCGGCAAGACGCTGCTGAAAAAGAAGGGAAAGAAGCCGAAGTATTACTGCATCACGCCGGACTGCGGCTATGAAAAGACAGAGGATAACGAGGAATGATTCAGGTGATAGGAGCCGGCCTGGCCGGCTGTGAAGCGGCGTGGCAGATCGCGCAGGCCGGGGAAGAGGCGGAGCTGTTTGAGATGAAGCCTGCCCGGTATTCTCCGGCGCACAAAAGCCCGCTGTTTGCTGAGCTGATCTGCTCGAATTCGCTCAAAGCGGCACGGATCGAGAGCGCCGCCGGACTGCTGAAAGAGGAGATGCGCCGTCTCGGCTCGCTTCTGACGGAGTGCGCGGCTTCGTGCGCCGTTCCGGCGGGCGGGGCGCTTGCCGTGGACCGGGAGGAGTTTTCCTCCCTTGTCACGGAGCGGATTCGGGAGCATCCGCGGATCCATGTCCATGAGGGCGAGGAGATCCGGGAGCTGCCCCGTGAGGGGATCGCTATCGTGGCGACAGGCCCGCTGACCTCCGACACGCTCGCGGAGCAAATCCAGGCGCTGTGCGGCGGTGGGCTGAGCTTTTTTGACGCCGCCGCGCCTATCGTGACGGCGGACAGCCTTGACATGAGTCAGATTTTCTGTGCGTCCCGGTACGATAAGGGCGGGGATGACGCGTATCTCAACTGCCCGATGGACAAGCCCGCCTACGAAGCCTTTCGTGAGGCGCTGGTGGAAGCGGAGCGCGCCCCGGTGCATGATTTCGACGTGCGCGATCCCAAGGTGTACGAGGGCTGCATGCCGATCGAGGTGCTGGCACAGCGCGGAATGGACGCGATGCGCTACGGGCCGATGAAGCCCGTCGGCCTGCGCGATCCCGCCACGGGCCGCCGTCCGTGGGCGGTGGTGCAGCTGCGGCGCGAGGATCGGGAAGGAACGCTGTATAATCTCGTCGGATTTCAGACAAACCTCAAATTTGGGGAGCAGAAGCGGGTATTCGGGATGATCCCGGGCCTTGCGAACGCGGAGTTCACGCGGTACGGCGTGATGCACCGGAACACCTTCCTCAATTCCCCCGCGCTGCTGCACGCTGATTTCAGCATGCGGGAACGGCCCTCCCTCTTTTTCGCCGGACAGATCACCGGTGTGGAGGGATACATGGAATCTGCGGCCGCCGGACTGATGGCGGGCCAAAACGCGGTGCGCCGCCTGCGCGGAGAGGAAACCTGGGTGCTCCCGCGCGAGACAATGATCGGCGCGCTGAGCCGGTATATGGCCGAGGGCGGCGAGGGAGAGTTTCAGCCCATGGGGGCGAATTTCGGCATCGTGCCGCCGCTCGGCATGAAAATCAAAGATAAGCGCGACCGCTACGCCGCCTTTGCGGAGCGAGGCCTTCGCGCGCTGACGGAATATTTGCAGGAACACGGCTTCCAGCCGTAAGCAAAGGAAGGCAGGGACACAGGTATGAAAATCATTGTGGATGCGTTTGGCGGGGATAACGCCCCTCTCGAAATCATCAAGGGCTGCGCCGAGGCGGTCAAGGAGCTGGATCTGGATATTATGCTCACCGGCGATGAGAAAGAGATCCGCCGCGTGGCGCAGGCGAATCAGATCCCGCTCGATCGCATCGAGATCGCGGACGCTCCCGACGTCATCACGATGGAGGACGCCGCCGGGGATATTCTGAAATCGAAAAGCAATTCCTCCATGGCGGTCGGCTTGAAAAAGCTTGCGGAAGGCGCGGGAGACGCGTTCCTTTCCGCCGGTAACTCCGGCGCGCTCGTCGTGGGCGCGACGATGATTGTCAAGCGCATCAAGGGCGTCAAGCGCGTGGCGTTTGCCCCCGTCATGCCGAAGAACAAGGGCTTTTTCATGCTGATCGACAGTGGTGCGAATGTGGAATGCAAGCCGGAGATGCTGTGCCAGTTCGGCGTGATGGCTTCGATCTATGTGGAAAAGGTCATGGGTGTGAAGAATCCGCGCGTCGGCCTGGCTAATGTCGGCGTGGAGGACCACAAGGGCGGCGAATTGCAGCATCAGGCGTTTGCCCTGCTCAAAAATGCCCCGATCAACTTCATCGGCAACATCGAAGCCCGCGATATCCCGGACGACGCCGCCGACGTTGTGGTGGCCGACGGCTTTACCGGAAACTGCATCCTCAAGCTGTACGAGGGCGTTGCGATGGTCATGATGCGCAAATTCAAGGGCATTTTCCAGAAGAGTCTGAAAAATAAGATTGCGGCTTCCCTGATCCTCAACGACGTCAAGGGCCTGAAAAAGGAAATGGATTACAATGAGTACGGCGGAGCGCCGATCATGGGCGCGGCCAAACCCGTCTTTAAGGCGCATGGCAGCTCGACGGCCAAAACGATCAAGAGCGCTCTGCGGCTGACGAAGGCGTATGTGGCCGGAAATGTGGTGCAGGAGATCGCCGATTCCATCCAGGCGCTGAAAGGGGCGGAGGAAGGATGAGCCGAGCCAGGCAGACGGCTCCCGCTCCGGATTGGAAGGGGCTGGAGAAGAACATCGGATATACCTTTCACGACATCGGCCTGCTGAAAAACGCGCTGACGCATTCCTCCTACGCGAACGAGAGCAAGAAATCCTCCGGGAGCAATGAGCGTCTGGAATTTTTGGGGGATTCCGTGCTCGGCTATGTGGTGGCGGATTACCTGTTCCGCAACTGTCCGCATCTGCCCGAGGGCGATCTGACCAAGACGCGCGCCGCTCTTGTCTGTGAGAAAGCGTGCTGCGGTTTTTCGCGTCAGCTGGAGGTGGGAAAATACCTGCTGCTGAGCCATGGCGAGCAGAATTCGGGCGGCAATGCCCGCCCCTCCATTTTGGCGGACGCGTTTGAAGCCATTATCGCCGCGATTTATCTGGATGGCGGCATGGAGGAGGCCCGCGCGTTTATTCTGCGCTTTGTCAAGCCGATGATCCAGACGGCGCGTCCGAAGCCGTTCAAGGATTACAAGACGATGCTCCAGGAGATCATTCAGAAGAACCCGGAGGAATCGCTGGAATACGTCCTGACCGGGGAAAGCGGGCCGGATCATGACAAGCATTTCTCCGTCGAGGTGCATCTGAATTCCAATGTGATCGGCAAGGGCGGCGGGCGCAGCAAGAAGGAAGCCGAGCAGCAGGCCGCGCGCGAGGCCCTGGAACTGATGGGCTACTGATGCGCCACGCAAACGCGGCGGTGTTTGTGCCGCACAACGGCTGTCCGCACCGGTGCAGCTTCTGCAACCAGAATACCGTCACGGGCCGGGCCGCGCAGCCTGGTCCGGAGGACGTGAAGGCGGCGGCGGAGCGGGCGGCGCAGACGCTTCCGCCCGGCGTACCGGCGGAGTTTGCCCTCTTCGGGGGCAGCTTCACGGCGATCGATCGGGGGCTGATGCTCTCGCTGCTCGACGCGGTGCAGCCGTATCTGCGCGCGGGCGTGTTTTCCGGGATCCGCTGCTCGACGCGGCCCGACTGTGTTGACGCGGAGATCCTTTCGCTTTTGAAGGATTGCGGCGTGAAGGCGGTGGAGCTGGGCGCGCAGAGTATGGATGATACGGTGCTGCGGCGAAACGGGCGCGGCCATACCGCGTCGGACGTGGAGATCGCTTCCCGGCGAATTCGGGAAGCGGGGCTTTCCCTCGGGCTTCAGATGATGACGGGGCTTCCGGGCGATACGCCGGACGGGGCACGGGAGACGGCGCGCCGCCTGGCTGCTTTGTCCCCCGATACCATGCGGATTTACCCGGCGATCGTCCTCCCCGGTACGGCAATGGCGCGCTGGTATGAGGATGGCTCCTATCAGCCGATGGAGCTGGACAGCGCGGTGGAGCTCTGCGCCGATCTGCTCGATTTTTTTGAGCGGCGGGGAATCCGCGTGATCCGGCTGGGACTGCACAGCTCCCCGGAGCTGGAACGGGACCGGCTGGCGGGGCCGTGGCATCCGGCGTTCTGTGAGCTGTGCCGCAGCCGCTTGTTTCTGCGCCGGATGGAGAAGGCGTTGGAGAAGGTTCCGGCGGGGGAACCCTGCCGGATTCTGGTTTCGCCCCGCGATCTGTCCGCCGCCGTCGGCCAGAAACGGGCCAATGCGGAAGCATTGCACCGGATGGGCTATCCGGTTTCATTTGCGGCGCGGGAGGAGATTCCGCGCGGCTTTTTTGCCGTCTGTTTGGAGGACGGGAAACCGTGGCGGCTGGTTGCGCCGGACGGCGGCGAGAGTGAGATGGTTTGAGAAGGAGGGCATGGCTGCTTGCGTTTAAAATCTCTGGAATTGCAGGGCTTCAAAACCTTTCCCGATCGGACCACCCTGTCCTTTGACAGCGGTGTGACGGCGGTTGTCGGCCCGAACGGCAGTGGAAAAAGCAATATTTCCGACGCGATCCGCTGGGTCCTGGGGGAGCAGTCCGCCAGGACGCTTCGCTGTACCCGCATGGAGGGACTGATCTTCAACGGTACGCCGCACCGCAAGGCGCAGGGCTTTGCCGAAGTGACTCTGACCATCGACAACAGCGATCGCGGCCTGAATTTTGACAGCGACGAGGTGGCGATCACCCGCCGCTATTATCGCTCCGGCGAAAGCGAATACCAGCTCAACAAGGCGTCCGTCCGTCTGCGCGACATCATGGAATTGTTTCTTGACACCGGTTTGGGCCGGGACGGCTACTCCATGATTGGGCAGGGTAAAATTGACAGCATTGTAGCGGCCCGAAGCGAGGATCGGCGCGAGATTTTTGAGGAAGCCGCCGGAATTGCCCGGTTCCGCTACCGCAAGGAGGAGTCGGAGAACCGTCTGGCACGCGCGGAGGACAATCTTCTGCGTTTGCATGACATTGTTTCCGAGCTGGAGGAGCGCGTCGGACCTTTGAAGGAGCAGTCGGAGAAGGCGCAGAAATTTCTTGCGCTGTCCGAGGAAAAGCGCACGCTGGAGATCGGCCTGTGGCTCGATACGCTGGAGCGCTCCGGCCGGATCCTGCGCGAGCACGAGGACAAGCTGCTGGTTGCCCGCAGCCAGTATGAGGACGCGGAAAAGGCCATCGAGGCGATTGACGCGGAGATCGATCAGGTGTTCCGTGAGAGTACGGCCTGCACGGCAAAGGCCGACGAGCTGCGCCAGAAGGGCTCGTCTCTGGAGGAAGCGGCGGCACGCAAGGACGGAGAGATCTCCGTTTTGGAAAACGATATCCTGCACGCCAACGAAAATATGGCCCGTTTGGAGCGCGAGATGCAGGAAGCGGCGGAGTCCGGCCGTGGAACCGGCGCGGAGATCGCGGAAAAGCGGGCGCAAATCGAGGAAAAAAACCAACAGGCCGGGCAGGTGCAGGAGGAGGAGCGCGCGTGTGTCGCCGCTCTGGACGAGCTGCGCCGCGGCATGGACGAGGTCAGCGGACGGATCGCCGATCTGTCCCGCGCCATTGCGGACCGCACCACGGAATCCACCGAAGCGCGCGTCGCGGCGGGAACGGCGTCCTCCTCCGTGGAGGAGCTTCGCCTGCGCCGGGAGTCCGCCGAGGCCAGCAGCCGGGAAAAGCAGGAGCGCCGTGCCGCTTTGGAAGCGGAACGGGAAGATTACGCTCGGATGCTCACAGAAACGCGGGAGAAGATTGATGCGCTGAAAAACGCGGTGCGGGGCCGCGAACTCCGGTTGGAAAGCCGCCGCAAGAAGGTGGAGGAAGCCCGCAAACAGAGCGAAGCGCTGCACCTCGACACACAGGAGCGCGAACGCCGCGCCCGCTTGCTGGAAGACTTGGAACGGAACATGGAGGGCTTCTCCCAGAGCGTCAAGACGGTGATGCGCGAGACAAAGCGCGGCGCGTTGGGAGGCATTCACGGCCCGGTGTCGCGTTTGCTTGAAGTGCCGCCGCGCTACGCCGTGGCGATTGAGACGGCTCTCGGCGCGGCCATGCAGAACATTGTTGTCAGCACGGAGCGCGACGCAAAGCTTGCCATCGGCCTGCTCAAACAGCGCGACGCGGGCCGTGCCACCTTCCTGCCCATCTCAACGATTCGCGGCTCGCTGCTGCGGGAGCCGGGGCTGGAGGATTGCGCGGGCTTTGTCGGCATTGCGGGGACGCTGTGCCGCTGCAAGCCGGAGTATGAGGGAATTCTGCATTCCCTGCTCGGGCGGATCGCAATCGCGGAGGATCTCGACAGCGCTGTCGCCATCGCCAAGCGCTATTCCTACCGCTTCCGTGTCGTCACGCTCGACGGCCAGGTGGTCAACGCGGGCGGCTCGCTGACGGGCGGTTCGCTGGCGCGCAATTCCGGTCTGATCAGCCGCAAGGCGGAGATTGAACGGTTCCGCGCCGAAGCGGCGGAGCTGGCCGCTCAGACGGAGCAGGCGCAGGCACAGTGGAAAGCGCTTCAGGAGGAAGCCTCCCGCGAGGAAGCCGAGCTCACCGCGGGCCGCGCGGAGCTTGCCACCGCACAGGAGGACGCCGTCCGCTTTGAGACGGCGGAAAAGAGCGCCGCCGCTTCGCTGGAAGCGCTGGCGCGCGATGAGGAAGCTCTCCGCAGGGAGGATGAGGAGTCCGCCCGCCGTTTGGAGGAGCTGGAACGTGCCCGGCAGGAGGCCGAGGATCGAGCCGCGCAGGCAGCGGAGCAGATCGCCGCGCTGCAGGAGCAGCTCAACGCTATCCGCGCCAGTCGTGACGAGGCAACCGGCCGTTCCGACGAGCTGACGGCCCGTTTGCAGGAGCATCGTCTCCGCCTGCTTGAAATGCGCAAGGACGTGTCCGCTCTGGAAGCGGTCATTGAGGAGCTGGAGCGCCGCCGCGCCGGTCATGAGGACCGCGTGGAAAGCCTGCGGCAGGAGCGGCAGTCCGTGGAGGATTCCCTTGCCGGAATCCGGGAGCGGATGGACGAAGCCCGTGTGGAAGCGGAACGGCTCCGCGCCGAGGCCAGGCAGGCTGCGGCAAGCGTGGAAAACGTGAACCGCAAGCGCATGGAGCTGGAACAGCAGACCACCGAGCTGCGGATCCGGGAACGGGAAAAATCAGCCGAGCGCGAGACGATCGGCCATGAAGTGGCCCGTCTCGAAGAACGGCGGGGAAACCTGCAAAAGGAATACGATGAAATCACCGCGCGACTGTGGGAGGAATATGAACTTACACGCCGCGAAGCGGAGGAATCCTACCGCAAGCCGGAGGATCCCCAGCAGTCGCGCCGCCGTCTGAATGAGATCAAGACGGGGATCAAGAATCTCGGAGCCGTCAATGTGGCGGCAATTGAGGAATACAAGGAGGTCAGCGAACGGTATGAATTCCTGACCTCTCAGATGGCGGATGTGGAGCAGAGCCGCGACAGCCTGCGCCGCCTGATCGCGGAGCTGACCAAGCAGATGAAGGATCTGTTCCTGGAACGTTTTACCGAGATCTCCCGCCACTTTACAGAGGTATTCCGTGAGCTGTTCGGGGGAGGAACGGCGGAGCTGTCCCTGAGCGATCCCGAGGATGTGCTGGGATGCGGCATTGACATTGCCGTGCAGCCGCCGGGCAAGATCGTCAACAATCTGGAAAGCTTGTCGGGCGGAGAAAAGGCGCTGGTGGCTATCGCGCTCTATTTCGCCATTATGAAGGTCAATCCCCCTCCGTTCTGTGTGCTGGACGAGATCGAGGCTGCGCTTGACGATGTCAATGTGACACGCTTTGCCGCTTATCTGCGGCGCATGAACCGGCGCACGCAGTTCATCGCCATCACGCACCGCCGCGGCACCATGGAGGAGGCCGATATCCTGTACGGCGTCACCATGCAGGATGAGGGCGTATCCAAGCTTTTGAAAATGTCCGCCGCGGAGATCGAGCAGCATCTGCTGGCGCAGAAAAACGCGTAACAGACGCGCCGATTCCGACGTGTGCAAAGCCGGAAACCAGCCTTGACGGAGCGGCGGTTCGGCTGTACAATAAAAACAAAGCTGCCGTCCGTTTTCCGGCACGGCGCTATTCTTCCGACAGGGGAGGCTTTTATGGGACTTTTTGCAAAGATTAAGGAAGGGCTGAAAAAGACAAGGGAAAATGTCAGCACTTCCATCGAAAAAATGCTGCATTCCTTCCAGAAGATTGACGACGAGCTGTTTGAGGAGCTGGAAGAGCTGCTGGTGCTAGGGGATGTCGGCGTGCCGACGGCTGAGCGCATCTGCGAGGAATGCCGCCGTCAGGTCAAGGAGCGCAAAATCAGCGATCCGGATGAGATTTACGGCCTGATCCAGGAGATTACCGCCGACATGATGCGCGGCGGCGAAGCGCTGGACGTTTCCACAAAGCCCTCCGTGGTGCTTGTGATCGGCGTTAACGGCGTGGGAAAAACCACGACCATCGGCAAGCTGGCTTACCGTCTGAAAAACGAGGGCAAGCGTGTGATCCTGGCTGCGGCGGATACCTTCCGCGCGGCGGCGATTGAGCAGCTGGAGGTTTGGGCGGAGCGCAGCGGATGCGATTTGATCCGCCAGAGCGAGGGCAGCGACCCGGCCAGCGTGGTGTTTGACGCGATCTCGGCGGCAAAGGCGCGCGGCGCGGATGTGGTGATCTGCGATACGGCGGGCCGTCTGCACAACAAGAAAAATCTGATGGCTGAGCTGGAAAAAATCAATCGAATCATTGACCGTGAGCTTCCGGGCGCGGCAAAGGAGGTTCTCCTGGTGCTCGACGCGGCCACGGGACAGAACGCCGTCAATCAGGCGCGCGAGTTCCAGAACGCCGCCCATATCACGGGCATTGTCCTGACCAAGCTGGACGGCACGCCCAAAGGCGGTGTGGTCATTGCGATTCGGGAGGATTTGAAGATCCCGGTGAAGTTTATCGGCGTGGGCGAGCAGCTCGACGATTTGCAGCCGTTTGACGCGGACGAGTTTGCGAAGGCGCTGTTTGAGCACTAAGGGGTGTTTGAAAAATCATAATCACCGTCTTTTTCCCCAACAGCGGCTGCTTTCTGCGTCAAAAATGCTCGGAATCCGAAAAGGATTCCTGTGCTTTTTTCCTGGAAAGCCCCTCGCTCTGGGAAAAAATCCGGCATTTTCTCTATTTTCAAACAACCCCTAAAGGAGAGAGCTTTTTGGAAAAATTTATCATGGCGACCCATAACCGCCACAAGGTGACGGAATTGCAGCGCATCCTTGCGCCGCTTGGGATCGAGGTAGCCACCGCCGATCTGCCGGAGGTGGAGGAAACAGGAAAAACCTTTGAGGAGAACGCGGAGCTGAAAGCGCGGTCGGCTTGTCAGGCGACCGGGCTTCCCAGTGTGGCGGACGATTCCGGAATTGCCGTCGATGCTCTGGACGGCGCGCCGGGCGTCTATTCCGCCCGTTATGCCGGGCCGGACGCGACGGATGAGGACCGGAACCGCAAGCTGCTGGACGAACTGCGCGATGTACCGGACGATAAACGGACAGCGCGCTTTGTCAGCGCCGTCTGCTGTGCCTTCCCGGACGGGGAAACCATCACGGTGACAGGCGTGTGCGAGGGCCGCGTGGCCCATGCGCCGCGCGGGACGGACGGCTTCGGCTATGATCCCGTTTTTCTTGTGGGAAAAAAGACATACGCGGAGCTGACGCCGTCGGAAAAGGATGCCGTCAGCCATCGCGGAAAGGCGCTGCGCCTGCTGGCGGAGCGTCTGCGGGAAAGAAATCCAAAGGACTGACAGAAAGAGGTGATCCCATGCTTACCAGCAAACAACGTGCGTATCTGCGTTCCCTGGCCGTGGATCTCGACACCATCCTGATGGTGGGAAAATCCGGCATGAGCCCGGAGCTGACCAAACAGGCCGACGACGCTCTGGAAGCCCGTGAGCTGATCAAGGGCAAGGTGCTGACCGAAACCAGCCCTGTTTCGCCGCGCGAGGCCGCGGAGGAGCTGGCGCAGGCGACTTCTTCCGAGGTTGTCCAGGTGATAGGGTCGAAATTTGTCCTGTTCCGCCAGAAGGCGAAGGAATCCAAATATCAGCTGCCGAGGGCGCCGCGGGGAGTGTGAGAGCTGTGACAAAGATGAGGCTGGGTGTTTTCGGCGGTACCTTTAATCCGATCCATTTCGGCCATCTGCACATCGCACAGGAGTTTGCCCGGATGCTCGGGCTGTCTCAGGTCCTGTTTGTTCCGACCGCCACGCCGCCGCACAAGGATGCGATGGATCTGGCTCCGGCGGCGGATCGCTTTGAGCTTTGCCGCATGGCCGTGCGGGATCATCCGTTCTGCCGCGTCAACGATACGGAAATCCGGCGCGGTGGAAAGAGCTACACGGTGGATACTCTGCGCATTCTGACGGAGCAGTATCCGGATACCAGGCTGTTTCTGCTGATGGGGGAGGATATGTTCCTCACCATGCAGACCTGGCGCGAGCCGGAAAAGATCTGGCAGATGGCGGATATCTGCGCCGCGCCGCGCAGCGCGGATCCGGGGGACGAGCTGTATCTGCATCAGGAATATCTGGAAAGGCTCGGAGCGAGGGCACATATCTGCCCGATTTCTTTCCTTCCGATTTCCTCCACCATGGTACGCGAAAAAGCCGCGAAGGGGGAGAGCCTGGCAGGGCTTGTTCCGCCGCCGGTAGAGCGGTATATCAAGGAGCACGGTTTGTACCGGCGCGCCTGAAATTTCAAACATCCGAAAGGGGGGCTTTCCGTGACGGCACAGGAGGCAAAGAATTGGATCCGCCCGATGCTTGCGGATAAGCGGTATCATCATTCTCTCTGTGTGGCGAAGGAGGCCGTGCGTCTGGCAAAGCGTTTCGGCGCGGATCCGGAGAAGGCGGAGCTGGCCGGTCTTCTGCACGATATCACGAAGGAGCTTCCCACGGAGAAGCAATTGAAAATGATGGAGTCGTTTGGTATAATACTAACGGATGTCGAGCGCCGCAGCCGGAAGGTCTGGCATGCGATGCTCGGCGCCGCCTATCTGGAACGCGAATGCGGCGTGACTGACCCGGATATTCTCGGTGCGGTGCGCTGGCATACGACGGGAAAGGCCGGGATGACGCTTCTGGAAAAGATTATTTTCACGGCGGATTTTGTCTCGGAAGACAGGGATTATAAAGGAGTGGAAAAGCTGCGCCGCCTCGCGGAGAAAAACCTTGAGGACGCGATGCGGGAGGGAACCTCCTTCACGCTCGCGGAGCTGGCGTCTCATAGTGAGCTGATCCATCCGGATACCCTGACCCTATACAACAGCCTGCTGCTGGAGCGGGAGGCCGCCGGAAAAACCGGCAGAGAATAACGATGCAGGGGAGAGAGGTTATGCAGCCGAAAGAACTGGCGATTGCCGCCGTACAGATTTTGGATAAAAAGAAAGCGGACAATGTCCGTCTGATTGATATTTCGCAAATTTCCACGCTGGGAGATTATTTCGTGCTGGCCACCGGTACAAGCGCCACGCATGTCAAATCCCTGGCGGACGAGCTGGAATTTCAGCTCAAGGAAAAGGGCGTTCCCGCCGGACGCGTGGAGGGATACCGTTCCAACTCGTGGATCCTGCTCGATTACGAGTCGGTGATCATCCACGTCTTTACGCCGGAGGCGCGCGCCTTCTATGATTTGGATCGTCTGTGGCAGGACGGTGTGCCCGTTGCCATAGAGGAATACCTTGACGCAGAGTAAAGCGAAAAATTCAAGATTTCGCCGGCCTTTTCGACAGGCGGAATCTTTTTTGTAAATTAACACAGTAGGAGCGACAGCAGCATGAAGTGTGAAAAGTACGACCACAAGCTCTTGGAAAAGAAATGGCAGGATCGGTGGGAGGAAGCAGGAGTCTACCATGCCTCCACGGATTACAGCAAGCCGAAATTCTATGCCCTCGTGGAGTTCCCCTATCCGTCCGGCCAGGGACTGCATGTGGGACACCCGCGCCCGTACACGGCGCTCGATATCGTGGCGAGAAAGCGCCGCATGGAGGGCTATAACGTCCTGTATCCCATCGGCTGGGACGCTTTCGGCCTTCCCACGGAGAACTACGCCATCAAGAACCATGTGCATCCCGCCGAGGTGACGAAGAAGAACGTTGCCCGTTTCAAGCAGCAGATTCAGTCTCTCGGCATTTCCTTTGACTGGTCCCGCGAGATCAACACCACCGATCCCGATTATTACAAGTGGACGCAGTGGATTTTCCTTCAGCTCTTCAAGCACGGCCTTGCCTACAAGAAGGAGATGGCCGTGAACTGGTGTACCTCCTGCAAATGTGTGCTGGCAAACGAAGAGGTGGTCGACGGCGTGTGCGAGCGCTGCGGCAGCCCTGTGGTGCACAAGGTGAAGTCCCAGTGGATGCTCAAGATCACCGAGTACGCCGACCGCCTGATCAACGATCTCGATCTGGTCGACTATCCCGAGCGCGTGAAGGCGCAGCAGAAGAACTGGATTGGCCGCTCGACCGGCGCGGAGGTGGATTTCACCGCCACGACAGGCGACAAGCTGACAATCTTCACCACCCGTCCCGACACGCTTTACGGCGTGACCTACATGGTGCTTTCGCCGGAGCATGCTCTGTTGAACAAGTGGAAGGACCAGCTGAAAAACTGGGGCGAGATCCAGGCCTATCAGGAGGCCGCCGCCCGCAAGTCCGACTTTGAGCGCACCGAGGTGGCCAAGGATAAAACCGGCGTGCGTCTGGACGGCGTGGCCGCTATCAACCCGGTCAACGGCAAGGAGATTCCGATCTTTATCTCGGACTATGTTCTCACCACCTACGGCACTGGCGCCATCATGGCCGTGCCGGGTCACGATACGCGCGACTGGGAGTTCGCCAAGAAATTCGGTCTGCCGATCATCGAGGTCGTCAAGGGCGGCGATGTGGAGAAGGAAGCTTTCACCGACTGCGATACCGGCGTGATGGTCAATTCCGGCATCCTGGACGGGCTGTCCGTGGAGGACGCCAAGGTGCGCATCCGCGAGTTCCTGGAGGAGAAGGGCATCGGCCGCAGCAAGGTAAACTTCAAGCTGCGCGACTGGGTGTTCTCGCGCCAGCGCTACTGGGGCGAGCCGATCCCGATTGTGCACTGCGAGAAGTGCGGCTTTGTGCCGCTGCCGGAGAGCGAGCTTCCGCTTCGTCTGCCGGATGTGAAATCCTATGAGCCGACCGACAACGGCGAATCCCCGCTGGCCCACATGACGGACTGGGTGAACACAACGTGCCCGCATTGCGGAGGGCCCGCCCGCCGCGAGACGGATACCATGCCCCAGTGGGCCGGTTCCTCGTGGTATTTCCTGCGCTATATGGATCCGCACAACAGCGAAGCCCTCGCTTCCAAGGAAGCGCTTGAATATTGGTCCCCTGTCAACTGGTACAACGGCGGCATGGAGCACACCACGCTGCATCTGCTCTACAGCCGTTTCTGGCATAAATTCCTGTACGATATCGGCGTGGTGCCCACGGTGGAGCCGTATGCCAAGCGTACCAGCCACGGCATGATCCTCGGCGAAAACGGCGAGAAGATGAGCAAGAGCCGCGGCAACGTCGTCAACCCGGACGATGTGGTGCGCGAGTACGGCGCGGATACGATGCGTCTGTATGAAATGTTCATCGGCGACTTTGAGAAAGCCGCCCCGTGGAATCCGGCCAGCATCCGCGGCTGCCGCCGCTTTTTGGAGCGCTTCTGGAATTTCCAGAACATCCTGACGGAGGGCGGTCTGCGTCCGGCGCTCGAAACTCCCTTCCATAAGACCATTAAAAAGGTTGGGGAGGATATTGAGAACCTGAAATTCAACACGGCGATCGCCGCGCTGATGAGCCTGATGAACGATGTGTACGACACCGGCTCCATCACCAAAGAGGAGCTGCGCCTGTTTACCATTCTTCTGTCGCCCTTTGCCCCTCATGTGGCGGAGGAGCTGTGGGAGAACGTCGGTTTCGGCGGAGGCTTTGCCTGCCAGCAGACCTGGCCGTCCTACGAGGAGGACAAATGCCGCGAGAATACGGTGGAAATCGCAGTGCAGGTGAACGGCAAAGTGCGCGCGCGTTTGACCATCCCAGCGGATCTGTCGAAGGAGGACGCCATCGCGGCGGCCAAGGCCGAGGAAAAAATCGCTTCGGAGCTTGCGGGCAAGACAATTGTGAAGGAAATTTGTGTTCCCGGCAAGCTGGTCAATATTGTCGCAAAGTAAAAAGAGAGAACAAAAAGCAAACCGTGCCCTTCCGTTGTTTTGCGAGCGGAAGGCGCACGGTTTTTTCTAAGGGGAGACAGGCTGCCGTGAATGGCACGGAGCGCTGTATGGAAGGGAGATAGAATCTTTTGGCGGAGGTTTTGACAAAGGCGGGCGTTTTGCTTGCCATGATTGTGTTGGGTTATGTGTTCAAGCGCGCTCACCTGTTTGGGCGCAGTGACTGCGAGACGGTTTCCAAGCTGGTTTTTCGCCTGACGCTGCCGTGCGCGGCGGTGACGGCGTTCAGTGAGGGTTTTCAGCAGGATCTCACGCTGTATCTGGTTGTGGTACTCGGACTCGCGGCGGATGTAATCCTGTGGGCAGGGGCTTTTCTCGCGACACGGAAACGAGGGGAAGCGGTGCGCGCCTTTTATACGCAGAACGTGTCCGGTTATAACATTGGAGCCTTTACGCTGCCGTTTGTGCAGAGCTTTCTCGGGTCATCCGGTGTGGTGACGGCTTGTATGTTTGATATGGGCAACGCGCTGATGTGCACAGGCGGCAACTATGCCATCACCTCCACGCTCATGGGAAAAACGGAGGGCGGGCGCTTGAAAACCTTTCTGCGCCGCTTGTTTTCTTCCGTCACCATTGACACCTATCTGGTGCTGCTTGTGCTGGGAAGCCTTCATATTTCCCTGCCGGAACCGGTGCTCGCGTTTGCGGAACGCGTGGGGGCGGCGAATCCGTTCCTTTCCATGATCATGATAGGCATGATGCTGGAATTCTCCTTTGAAGCGGACAGCGTGAAGAAAGCGGCCCTGACGCTGGGAATCCGCTATGCGGCGGCCGCGGTGTTCGCTCTCTTCTTTTATTATGTGCTTCCGATCCCGTTGGAGATCCGGCAGATTCTCGTTTTGCTGAGCTTTTCGCCGATTCCCTCCATGTCCCCGTATTTTACGGAGCAGATCTGCGGCGACGGTTCGCTTTCCGGCTTTACCGCGTCCTTCTCGTTTGTGATCAGTGTGGCCTGTATCACGGCCCTGATCCTGACGATGGGGATCGGCGTCTGATTACCAGACCAGGATCCCGAAGAAAAAGAGCGCGGCAATCCCTGCCGCTTCCGCGAAAAAAATAACCGGAATCCCGACCATGAATTTAGGATGCTTCGTTTTATGATGGATTCGCCGCATCGTGAGATACATTGCGGCGCTTCCGCCGAGAGCAGACAGCCAAAGCAGCGTCCGTTCCGGAACGCGGCGCTGGTGCTTCTGCGCATGTTTTTTGTCCAAAACCGTCACGAAAACGGAGATCGCGCTGATTAGGCACAGCCAGATCAGCACGGCGGGCAGGATGGTGCGGATTGTCATACCTTGTTCCTCCACAGCATAAAAATAGTACGGTAAAAAGATTGTACCGGATTCGGGCTTGTTTGAAAATAGAGAAAATGCCGGATTTTTTCCCAGAGCGAGGTGATTTCCAGGAAAAAAGCGCGGGAATCCTTGTCAGATTCCGAGCATTTTGACGCAGAAAGCAGCCGCTATGGGGAGAAAAGACGATGTTTATGATTTTCCAAACAAGCCCTGGGGACAAGATGTCAAAAGAAAGGCGTGGTGCGAATGGGGTTGCGTTTTCTGAAGCGTCACAGTATTCTGGCGGGAGCCGCCCTTCTTCTCTGTGCGGTGGTGGCAACGGTCCTGCTGGGCGGCGGGGGAGAAGAAACGAGTGTTGTACCACAAAGCTCCGCCGTGGAGGAATCGTCGGTTTCTGCGGCGTCCGGTTCTAACTCTGCACAGGAAACGCTCTCCTCGGCGATGGAGCAAGCCGTTTCCTCCGAAGCTTCCCTTGCGTCGCAGGGAGATTCCTCCGCGGTCGAGGTCTCTGTGCCGGTGGAAACGCAGGAGGAAATGCGCGGTGTTTGGGTGCCCTTTATGACGCTGGACCGAAGCAAGGAGCAGGATCAGAGCGAAAAAGCATTCCGCGAAATGTTTTCCGCGATTGTCTCCGGGGCAAAGCAATATGGGATGAACGCCCTGATTGTCCATGTAAGGCCCTTTGGGGATGCGCTGTACCGTTCCGATCTGGTGCCATGGAGCCATATCCTCACCGGGACGCAGGGAAAGGATCCCGGCTACGATCCGCTGGCGATTATGGTGGAGATGGCGCATGAGCAGGGGATTGAGCTGCACGCCTGGATGAATCCCCTGCGTATTCAGATGAATGACACGCCGTCTGTTCTGGCGGACAACAACCCCTGGAATCTCTGGAAGGATGACCCGGAAAAAGCCGGATGGGTGGTGCAGAGCGGAGCGGGCAAGTATTACAACCCGGCCTATCCCGAGGTGCGCGCCCATATTGCCGCCTGTGCGGAGGAGATTGCTTCCCGCTATGATGTGGACGGCATCCAGTTTGACGATTATTTTTATCCCACGCAGGATGCTTCCTTCGACCAGGCCGCTTATCAGGCGTATGCGGACGAAGCATCCCAGAGCGGAACGCCGCTTTCTCTCCAGGAGTGGCGGATCGCCAACATCAACGCGCTGATTTCCGAGGTGTACCGCCGCGTCAAAGCCATCAATCCGGACGCTCAGTTCGGCATTGCCCCGCAGGGAAATCTCCAGAACGATTGGAACATGGGCGCGGACGTTGCCTCCTGGTGCAAAGCGAAGGGCTTTCTGGATTATATCTGTCCGCAGCTCTATGTCAATTTTGAGAATCCCACGCTGCCCTTCGGCACGGCGGCGCAGACCTGGAAAAATCTCGTGCGGGACCCGGATATCGAGCTGTATTTCGGCCTTGCGGTTTATAAAGCCGGTTCCGACGCGGACGACGGCACCTGGAAAACGGCGGACGATATTCTCGCGCGTCAGGTGAGCCTGGGCCGCACGGTGGAGTGCGACGGATTTATGTTCTACTCGTGGGATTATCTGCAGACGGAGCAGACAAAGGCCGAGGTAGAAAATGTGATGAAGGTATTGAATCAGGAATCTGTGTCCCGTGAAGGAGATTCTTGATATACAAAAAGGAGAAAAAATGAAGGATTATACAAAAATAAATGCGCAAACCGTTGATCAATGGGTGCGTGACGGCTGGGAGTGGGGAAAACCCGTCTCCCATGAAGTGTGCAGCCGTGTGCGGCAGGGGGAATGGGATGTGCTTCTCACGCCGACAAAGCCTGTCCCGCACGATTGGTTCCCACCGTTTGCCGGGTGCCGCCTGTTGGGCCTTGCTTCCGGGGGCGGCCAGCAGATGCCTGTTTTTTCCCTTTTGGGAGCGTCCTGTACCGTGCTGGACTATTCGACCCTCCAGCTGGAGAGTGAGAAAGCGGTGGCGCAACGGGAAGGCTATGCGATCGAAATGGTGCAGGCGGATATGACAAAGCCTTTTCCTTTTGAAGGGGAGAGCTTTGACTGCATCTTTCACCCGGTTTCCAACTGCTATGTGGAGGAGGTCGAGCCTGTCTGGCGCGAGTGCTTCCGCGTGCTCAAGCCCGGCGGCGTTCTGTTAGCCGGAGTGGACAATGGGATCAACTATTTGTTTGAGGAGGACAGTGCCGCGCTGACCCGCCCTCTGCCGTTCAACCCTCTGCGGGATGAGGAATTGTACCGCACAAGTGTGGAGAACGGCGACGGCATCCAGTTTTCCCACACCACGGAGGAACAGCTTCGCCCGTTGCTGCGTACGGGCTTCCGCCTTCTGGATCTGTATGAGGATACCAACGGATACGGCGTCCTGGAAGCTTACCGTGTACCGACTTTTCTTGCTTTTCTTGCGCAAAAGCCCTAAAGCATTTGAACAGAATGAAATTTGCGCGCAGATATTTTGTCCATACAGAAAACGGCGCCGCCTTTTTCGGGCGACGCCGTTCTCTTATATATTTTCCTTAATATTTATCGGAGTAAGAGTTGGAAGAAACTGCTGTGGGAGCTTCGTATCCATAGTCATAATCATAATCAGGGGAAGATTTCTCCTGATAGACTGTGTTTACGCTTACCAGCTTAAATTTGCCGACCAGCGATTTGAGCATGCTTGCCTGTCCGGACAGCTCCTCGCTTGCCGCGGCGCTCTCTTCGGCGGTGGCGGAGTTCGTCTGAACCACACTGGATACCTGATCCAGTCCCTGTGCGATTTGAGCGGCTGCCTCCGACTGTTCTCTGGAAGCTTCCGCGATGCGCTGGATGGATTCCACAACCTTCTCAGCCTGTTCCGCAAATTCTTCCAGTCCTGCCGCGGTATTCTCGGCCAGCATACTGCCGTTTTCCACGGCCTTGATGGAATTCTGGATCATTTCCTGCGTGTTTCTGGACGCTTCCGCGGATTTTCCGGCCAGGTTTCTCACTTCATCGGCCACAACGGCAAAGCCCTTTCCGGCAACGCCCGCGCGGGCGGCTTCCACCGCTGCGTTCAATGCGAGAATATTGGTCTGGAACGCGATATCGTCGATGGCTTTGATGATACCCTGAATTTGCTGAGACGTTTCCTTGATCTCCTGCATGGCGGAGACAAGATTCTGCATTTTCTGCTGGCTTTCCTTGATTTGAATGCCGGTAGAGGTTGTCAGCTCACTCGCAGAGTCCGTATCCTTGGCGTTTTGGCGGATCTTTTCATTGATGTCCTGTACGGTGGCGGCAAGCTCCTGAACGGAACTGGCCTGTTCCGTGGAACCCTGGCTCAAAGCCTGCGCGCCGGCTGCCACCTGATCCGAGCCCGCGGCGACCTGGTTGGCGGCAGTGTCAATTTCACGGAATGCTTCACTGAGAGAGGTGCTTATTTTTTTCATAGAGAATGCAATTTCAGAGAAATCACCAATGTATTCCAGATCCATTTGAATATTGAAATTTCCCTGTGCGATTTGGAGCAGTTTATCGTGGATATCCTCAATATACTTTTTCAGCTGCTCACGCATTTGATTGACAGCATAGGTGAGCATGCCAAGCTCGGAGGTATCCTCCACCATTTCCGTTGAGGAAGAAAGATTTCCTTTCGAGAAATCCAGCATTTCCGTCTGGATGATTTTGAGGGGACGGACAATCTTTTTTCTCGTAAACAGGGTACTGAAAATCTGAAATGCAACAATGATACATACCAA
>DVGZ01000028.1 GCA_018712435.1 Candidatus Caccousia avicola | reverse complement strand
GGAGCGCTGACAAAGGCGTCGCTGTCACCGATTTTCTGGCCGACCTGGACAAGATCTCCGACCTTGACCAGCGGCTTGCACGGAGCGCCCACATGCTGCTGCATGGGGATTGTCACCTGAGACGGGCAGGGGAGAGTTGCAGACTCCATCTGCGCCGTGTTCTTGTGGTGAGGAACTGCTGCGCCGCCGTGCGTGCGAAACGGTTTTTCAGGAAATGTCAGTTCCACTTTTCTCTACCTCCACTCTTTTTTTCCTCCGGATGAACGATGCCGTCCGGAGGAATACCGCCCGCCCCGCCCTCTGTGTCCACAAAGGACGAGGGGAGCAGCCGGTTAAGAACCGGCATCGTCACGCGCAGAATAATGCCCGTGACGGCGCCGAATAACACGCCGAAACCAATCAGCCAGGGAGCGTACCACGCCGCCGCCGGTGTTGTCAGAAGAGACGCGGTCAGAAGCTGGCCGAGATTATGAGCGAGAGCCCCGGAAATGCCAAGGCCCAGAAGTCCAAAGCGGGGATGCTTCAGACGGGAAAGAAGAAATACGATACCAGTGCTCAGGAAGCCGCCGGACAGGCTCATCAGCAAGGCAAGACCGCCGCGTGTCAATCCAGCGAAAACACCCTTCACCAGCGCAATGCCCAGTGCGGGCCAGAAACCGAGACACTGTACAGCGTACAGCACCGCTATGTTCGAAAGTCCCAGCTTTGCGCCGGGAGGAAGAACAGGGACGGGTGGGAGCAGTCCTTCCAGAAAGGAAAGCGCCAGAGCCAAGGCTCCCAGCAGGCCTGTCACGGCCACACGGCGCGCGGCGCTGGAACGCCAATCCATTTGTTTATCCCGCATGGAAAACCTCCCGCACTGTAATGTCAGCCTGTCATCGCGTCGGCGGCCTGTTCGCCGCCCTCCAGCCGCACGGAAATACGGGCGGGAAGACAGACGGCGGCCTGCCCGGCGCGCGTCAGCTTTCCAGTCCGCACGCAGGTCTGATCCGGACAGGAGGAATACTCAAAGGAAATACCTCCCGGCTCCGCCAGAAGGACGATGTTATAGGCTCCCCCCAGCGATATTTCCTCTGCCTGTGTCAGGGTGCCGAGATCGATCCGCCGGATTTCTTCGCCATCCTCCTCGATCACAGCCACACAGCCCTGAGACGGGCTTTGCGCCTGCCCCCACAGGAGCAGCCCTGCCAGCGCAAGGGCGAAAAGGAGAAGCAGCAGATCGGCGGGACGCAGAAGCTTTCGTTCCATCGTCTCACCCGGCCATTTGGTAGGAGTCCAGGCTCAGGGTGAACGACGGAAATCCGTCCGTGACCTCTATCGTCCGGTCCCTTTTGATGAAAATTCCCTCGGCTCCATACTGCTCCAGCAAACGCTTCCCGTCTTCAGGTCCCAGAAGAAAGGCGGCGGTTGCCAGAACATCGCTCAAAGCGCCGTTGTCCTTTGTGTAAACGGTGACGGAGATCAACTCATTGTCCTCCGGCCACCCGGTGTTGGCATTGATCAGATGGTGGTAGACCACACCGTCCACCTCTTTTTGTTTTTCGTAGGAACCGGAGGTGGAAACGAAGCCTTCTGTGATCTCCATCACGCCCAGAATGTCTTCTCCATCCTCGGCGGAATAAGGATTGCGCACTGTGATGGACCAGGGAGAACCGTCCGGCTTTTCTCCGTATACCCCCACGCTTCCGCCCACAGCGGCGATCGCACCGGAAATACCGGAGGAAGCATAGGAGGAAACGGCGGTATCGCAGGCCGCGCCCTTTCCGGCAGAACCCAGATCCACGCCCATGTAGTGGTATTTGAGGGACGCGGAGTTTTCCTCCTCCTTGACGCGCAGATCCTCATAATTGACATAGGGGAGAAATTGATCGACGGTTTCCTGGGAAGGTGGAGAGAAGGTTCCATCCGCGTCAAAGTTCCACAGCTTCGAAACCGGCAGAACGGTAGGATCGTAAACGCCTCCGGACTGCTCCGCCACATCAAGGCAGAGGAGAAGGAGGGAGGTAGTCTCGGGATCCACATCAATCCACACGCTCCCCGCTTCATCGTTCAGGCGAGCGATATCAGAGCCGTCCACACGCCACGATATTTTGTTTTCCAGTTCGGTGATTGCCTGCAAAGCAGCGTCGGAGGCTTCCTGCCCGTCCGCTCCATACACCGTTTGCTGAACCAGAGAACCCATGGCAAAGCCCGTGGTTTCCAGGCGGTTTGACAGGGTACTGTGACGGGACCAGACAAAGGCGAGCAGGAGAAGAACCACCGCCAGCACACAGGCGAGAAGAAGAGTCAGACGTTTTTGCTGGCGTACGGAAAGCGTACGAAAAAAATGACGCATAAGGACTCCTTCCTGATTTAGGTAAAAAGCATGTTGAATGGAAAGCCTTCCCCTATTATAGCATGATTTTTAAAAAAGTTAAGAAAAAATTACAGGTGATATGACAAAACGGGGAAATTGTCAGGAAAGTCTGATGACAGCTGCTGGAAAACATGATACAATAGCGAAGGCCAATTGGACGCATACTTGTTCGAAAATAATATGGATTTTGAGAGAGGGACAGAACAATGTCTTTGGAAACTGTAAAAGATTATCTGAACGATCGGGGACTGGGGGATCGCGTGCAGACCTTTGAGGAGAGCAGCGCGACGGTGGAGCTGGCCGCGGCCGCTCTCGGCACGGAGCCGGCGCGAATCGCCAAAACGATTTCCCTGCGTCTTGATGGCGGGTGCCTGCTGCTTTTGGCAGCGGGCGACGCAAAAATTGACAACGCTCGCTTTAAGGCGGAATTCCATACGAAGGCGGCCATGCTGCATCCGGATGAGGTGCTTTCAATGACGGGGCATCCGGTGGGCGGAGTATGTCCGTTTGCCAATCCGGAGGGGGTGCGGGTTGTGTGCGACGAATCCCTGCGCCGCTTTGATGTGGTGTATCCCGCGGCCGGAACCGCCAATTCAGCGGTTCGCCTGACCTGTGACGAGCTGTTTCAGGCGTCCCGTGCGGAAAAGTGGGTGGATGTCTGCAAAGGCTGGCGGGAGGAGGAACGCGCAAAATGAGAATGCGAAGCAAGCCGTGGGCAAAACCGGAATTGGAGGCCTGCCCGTTTTTCCTGCGTCATCCGGAGGAGCAAAAGGACCGTTGGCATGCATGGTTCCCGGAAGAAGGCCCCATTCATTTGGAGCTTGGCTGCGGAAAGGGTTATTTTATTGCCGGTCTGGCGCCGCTTCATCCGGAGATTCATTATATCGGTATCGATCTCAAGGACGTGGTGCTGGCTCCGGCGAAACGCGTCATCGAAGCCGCTTTTGACGGCAAGCCCATTCGCAATGTCGCTCTGACGGGGCATGATATTGAACGGCTGCGTGAAATGATGGGGGAAGCCGATCAGGTGGAGCGGATTTATATCAATTTCTGCAATCCATGGCCGAAGCCCCGCCACTGGAAGCGCAGGCTCACCTATCCGACGCGTCTGGAGGACTACCGAACGCTGCTTGTCCCGCAGGGGGAGATTTGGTTCAAAACGGATGACGGCCCTCTGTACCGCGATACACTTCGCTATTTTGCGGACGCGGGATACGAGGTGTACTGGACCACCGAAGATCTCCATGCGGATCCCTGTTCCGACGAAATCACCGTGATGACGGAGCATGAGCGGATGTTTTCCGAACAGGGGATCCGGATCAAGGCGGCAAAGGCCAGGGTTCTGCCGCGAAAAGAATAACTGCGTAAAAAGACACCGTTTCTTCCCAAACGCCCCATGCGGGCAGGAAGAAACGGTGCCTTTGCTGTTTTTGAAGGAACTTACGAATTTTGCCGGTATCTCTCCACAATCAGGTTGGCGCATTTGTAAACGTCGCCGCCGCCGAGCGTGAGGATCAAATCACCGGGTTGGGCACGCGCCATCGTGTAATCCGCCATCTCTTCAAAGGTCGGAAACCAGACGCACCCAGGGATCTTTTCCGCCAGATCCTTGGCATAAATGTTGTAAGTGTTTGTCTCACGCACCGCGAGAATTTCGGAAAGCACGGCGTGATCCGGAATGGAGAGGGCTTTCGCGAAATCGTTCAGGAGAAGGGCGGTGCGCGAATAAGTGTGGGGCTGGAAAAGAGCCCAGACCTCGCGATAGCCCATCCGCATCGCGGCGGACAGGGTAGCGGTCAGCTCTGTGGGATGATGCGCGAAATCGTCCGCGACGGTAACGCCGCCGAATTCTCCGAGGATTTCGAAACGGCGGTGCACGCCATGGAATGCATGGAGCGCGTCGGCGATAGTTTCGGGCGCGATTCCCATTTGATCGGCGACGGCAGCTGCAGCCAGCGCATTGAGAATGTTGTGCTTGCCGGGAATGCTCAGTTTGGCTTCGCACAGGGGAACGCCCTGTTTGAGGATCGTGAAGTCTTCGCAAGCCTTCGCCTCGTCGCGGACGTTGGCGGCGGAGTACATATTTTCCGCACCCAGGCCGAAGGTTACGATCTTCGCGTGAGTGATGCCTTCCATCGCCTTTTTAACATTGAGATCGTCTCCGTTGACCACAAGAATCCCGCTGGTTTGCAGAGCGAACTGATGGAAAGAACGGATGATATTATCCAGCGTCCCGAAATAATCGAGATGGTCGGCGTCAATGTTGAGAATCACAGAGAGATAGGGATGAAGCTGCAAAAAGGTATCCACATACTCGCAGGCTTCACAGACGATGGTGTCCGATTTTCCCACGCGTCCGTTTCCTCCGATATAAGGCAGCTTTCCGCCGATGATGGCGGACGGATCCGCTCCGCCCATAATCAGCGTCTGCGTCAGAAGGGCGGTGGTAGTGGTTTTTCCGTGTGTTCCGGAAACGGCAATGGAGTGCGGATAGCGTTTTGTCACCATCCCGAGCATCACAGATCGTTCCACGGTGGGAATGCCTTTCTCGCGGGCCGCCATCAGCTCCGGGTTGTCTTTGGGAACGGCCGCGCTGTACACCACAAGCTCCGCTCCTTCCACGTTTTCCGGCCGGTGCTCGGTAAACACGGGGATTCCATAGCCCTTCACGCGTTCCAGCGTATCGGATTCGCTTCGATCCGAACCGGTCAGCTGATAGCCCTTGTGAAACAGAATTTCCGCGATCGGACACATGCCGGAACCGCCGATCCCTACAAAATGAACCCGCTTAACCTGAGAGAGAATATCCGTCTGCTCCATATATATGACGCGCCCTTTCCTTATCATGAAATAGTGGAAGCGTATGGGAAAATACAATACGCTCCAAGACATATCGTGTGGTTTGTTTCCTTTATCATACCCATAATTGGCACGTTTTGCAAGGAAGATTTCCCGAAAACAGAAAATTGCTCTGCCGTGGAACAACTCTTTTCCGTTCTCCATACTATGTTGTAAAAGAAATTTCGCTGCATTTTTCTGCGGTGCAGGGGCGGAAACACCGCTCCCGTTTTCCGCGTTTTCTGCGGCTGGAGAAGGGTTTGAGATAATCATGATAGAGATGAACAGCTTTGGGCTTTTGGGGGGAGACAGGCGGCAGGCCGCTCTCGCCGACGCGCTGGCACAGGACGGCTGCACCGTCTGTGTCTGGGGGCTTGACGGTCTGCCGCTGGATCCCAAAGTGAAACGGTGCACGCCGGAGGAGATTTACGAAACCTGCACGGCGATCATTCTCCCGCTTCCCGCCACGGCGGACGGAAAGACGATCAACGCTCCCTACGGAGACCGTTCGATCGTTCTGGATGATGCGTTTGCGGAGCGTATGAGCCGGAAGGAGGTATACGGGGGACGCATGGCGCCTGTTTTGGCGACGAGCGAAAAGTGGGACGCCATTGATATTTATGATTATTACACACGGGAGGAATTTGCCGTCCGCAATGCGGGCGTCACGGCGGAAGGAGCCGTGGCGGTAGCGGTGAAGGAATATGAGGGCTCTCTGCTGGGGAGCCGCTGTCTTGTCGCGGGATATGGCAGGATTGGCCGGGCGCTGGCGCAGGTGTTGCGCGCCATGGGGGCACAGGTAACGGTCAGCGCCCGGCGTCCGAGGGATTTCGCCTGGATTGAACTGAGCGGCTGCCGTCCTGTCGCAACGGATTCTATCGGCAGGGAGCACGAACACTACGATATTGTGTTCAACACCATTCCCGCGATGATTTTTCCGCGCCGGGTGCTGGCACAGCTTCAGCCCGGGTGTGTTGTGATCGATCTGGCCTCCAAACCGGGCGGGGTGGATTTCGAAGCGGCCAGGGAGCTTGGCGTTCATGCGGTGCAGGCCTTGTCCCTGCCGGGAAAGACAGCTCCCCGCGCGGCCGCCGAGATCATGAAAAATACCATTTACAATATGATGGAGGAGTGAGAGCTATGAGAGAATTGACGCTGGGATTTGCCCTGTGCGGCTCATTCTGCACCTTCGGGAAAGCGATGGATCAAATGCGCCGGACTGCCGAAGCCGGATACAAAGTGATTCCCATCATGTCCAACAACGCATACGAAACGGACACGCGGTTTGGCCGTGCCTGTGATTTCATCTGGGAAGCGGAGGATATCTGCGGGAGAAAGGTGATCCATTCGATCGCCGGAGCCGAACCGCTGGGACCCAAGCATATGGTTGACGCGCTTGTGATTGCGCCGTGCACCGGGAACACGCTGGCAAAGCTGGCGGCGGGGATCACCGATACCCCCGTGACCATGGCGGCAAAATCCTGCCTGCGGATTGGTCTTCCGGTGATTCTCTGTGCCGCGACCAACGACGCTCTTGCCGCGTCGGCGCAGAATATCGGAAGGCTGATGAACACCAAAAATATTTTCTTTGTCCCGTTTTCTCAGGACGATCCGGAGCAGAAGCCGACGTCCGCCGTCGCGGATTTCAACCAGCTCCTTCCCGCGGTGGAAGCGGCTCTCAAAGGAAGGCAGCTGCAGCCGGTGTTCTGCGGCAAAGCGTAAACGGCCTTATGAGGTTTTGCGGGAAGAGTCTTGTCATGAAAGAGAGAACATGATATGATAAATAGAAAATTCGTTATCCCATTTGGGACAGCGGATTGGAAGCGAACGCAAGGGAGTGTTGAAAATGAGCGAGTATCGTATGGATACACAGTGCATTCATGCGGGATATCATCCCGGCAACGGGGAGCCGCGCGTGATGCCGATTGTACAGAGCACCACCTTCCGGTATGAAACCTCGGAGGCAATGGGGCGTCTGTTTGATTTGGAGGATCCGGGTTTCTTCTATACCCGTTTGGGCAATCCGACGCTGGACGCGGTGGAGCAGAAAATTGCCGCGCTGGAGGGCGGCGTCGGCGCGATGCTGACCTCGTCCGGGCAGGCGGCCTCAATGCTGGCCGTGCTCAATATCTGCCATGCCGGCAGCCATGTGGTCAGCTCCAGCGCCATTTACGGCGGTACCTTCAATCTCTTCTATAAAACGCTGCATGAGATGGGGATTTCGTGCACTTTCGTGGCTCCCGGCTGCTCGCAGGAGGAACTGGAAGCGGCATTTTGCGAGAACACCCGCTGCGTGTTTGCGGAGACTCTGGCGAATCCTTCCCTTGTGGTGACGGATCTGGAACTGTTTGCAAAGGTAGCGCATGCCCACGGTGTTCCGCTGATTGTCGACAACACCTTCCCGACTCCCATGAACTGCCATCCGCTGTCCTTCGGCGCGGACATCGTGACGCATTCCACCACTAAGTACATGGACGGTCATGCGGTTCAGGTGGGCGGCTGCATTGTCGACGGCGGCACCTTCGACTGGAATAACGGAAAATTCCCCATGCTGACCGAGCCGGATGAGTCCTACCACGGCCTGAGCTACACCAAGCAGTTCGGCAAGGCGGCTTACATTACCAAGGCGCGCACGCATTTGATGCGTGATATGGGCGCGCAGGCCAGCCCGATGAACGCATTCCTGCTGAATCTGGGACTGGAGACGCTGGCTCTGCGTATGGAGCGCCATTGTTTCAACGCTCAAAAGGTGGCGGAATATCTGCAAAACCATGAGAAGATCAGCTGGATCAACTATCCCGGCCTTCCGGGCAATCCGTATTATGAGCTGGCGAAAAAATATATGCCGAACGGAACCTGCGGCGTGATTTCCTTCGGAATCAAGGGTGGCCGGGAAGCGGCCATGCGTTTCATGGATTCGCTCAAGCTGGCTTCCGTGGTGACGCATGTGGCGGACCTGCGTACCTGCGTCCTGCATCCCGCGAGCACCACGCACCGCCAGATGACGGAGGAGCAGCTCAAGGAAGCCGGAATCAGCTCGGATTTGATCCGGATGTCCGTGGGAATTGAAAACATTGCCGATATTCTGGAGGATATCGAACAGGCTTTGCAGAAGGCTTGATTGCAGGAAAAAAGGATGGCTGCCCAAGACGGCAAGCCATCCTTTTTCTTTCTCTGAGAGCAGAGCTCTTATCGCTCCATCAAAAATTTAGCGGTTTCTTCAAAGAGCAATTCCCGTTCTGGTCCCAGGGTACACACATGCGGACTTCTTGGAAGCTCCAGCAGAACTTTTTTGCGGGAGGAGACCTCCGTCATAATCCATCCGGTGCTGCGGGGATGGATCGTGCGATCTTTGCCGGCGCGCACGTTCATGATCGGACAGTGGATCCGGGGGAGTCCTTGGCGGGCAAGGCGCATCAGACGGTTGAGATCCGCCAGACAGTGGACCGGCGTTTTGTCATAGGTATCGTTATATTCATACAGAAAGTCTGGCATTACCTCGTGTTCCTTTTCGGGCTCGGTGAAAAAGCGCCAAACCGGCCACAGTGCGTTGGCAAAGATGATTTTTTCATTGTAGACGGAGAGGGCGGCGGCAATCGGGACAGCGCGGCGAACCGGGCGTGTTTCCGCCAGCAGCAGCGTCAGAGCGCCCCCCATGGAAAGGCCGACAACGCTGACGTCTTTGCATTGGCGCGACAACTTGTCAAAAGCGTGCTGTGCTCCACGCAGCCAGTCATGCCAGCGGGTTTTTGCCATATCCTCCGGGGTGCGCCCGTGTCCGGGAAGCAGGGGGGCGGCGACGGTGTAGCCGGTTTTTTCGGCCAGTGCCCGGCCAAGGGGGTTCATGGTTCCCGGCGTGGCGGTGAAGCCATGAATTAACAGAATTCCGTGCTCTCGGGATCCGTCGATCCAAAACGGGCGGCACAGAGGATTATCGATCAGCAGAGACATGAAAATCACTCCTTTTTTTCAGTATACACCGAAAAGAAAGAAATTGCGACCTTTTTCTTGGGAAAGAACAAATTTATTTGTGCGATTTGCTGCTTATGCTGGAGAGAAAAACGGAAGAAATGTGTGGAATCATGACAGACAAAGATGCAAGTTCATACATTATTCAGAATATTCATTCTTTTATTCATTTCCAGAGTGTGTTATAATACAGCTGTATGCCGGGATGCCGCTGTTGGCTGTGTCCGGCTCCCTTTTTCAGGCGGATGCCGGGAAAAGGCTCAGGAACCGAAATTTAGGAGATGAATCAGAATGACAGGGATAGAATGTCGGAGCATCTGCGAAGGCGTGGAGTTTTTGGGCGTTCGCGATCCAAAGTTTAAAACGGCGCGCATGTCCGTCCATTTCCTTCTTCCGATGCAGAAGGAACATGCCTCAGAGAATGCCTTGCTTCCGTTTCTGCTGAGCAGAGCATGCAAAAAATACCCCGACTATACCAAGCTGGGGCAGCGTCTGGCGGAGCTGTATGGGGCCAGCCTGAACGCGGATATGGACAAGGTGGGCGACGTGCAGGTGCTGTCCGTGGCGGCATCGGGCCTGGCCAACCAATACACAATCAACGGAGAAACCGTTTCCGAGGATCTTGTGGATCTCCTCTGCGGCGTGCTGTTTGATCCGCCCTTTGAGGACGGTATGTTCCGGGAACAGGACTTCGAGCAGGAGAAGCGCCAGACGATCGAGCTGATCGAAACGGAGCTGAACGACAAACGCTTTTACGCAAAACAGCGCTGCGAGGAAATCATGTGCGAGGGGGAGCCGTATGGCGTCAACCGGTATGGCTCCAAAGATGCGGTGGAGAAACTGGATCGCCCCCGTATGACGCAGGTGTGGAACGATGTTCTCGCCCATGCGTGTGTACAGATTCTCGTGCTGGGAAACTGTGAGATCGAGCCCTTGTACGAGCGTTTCCGGCAGGCGTTTTCCGCGCTGCGTCGGGAAAAGCTGGCGGCCTGTGAGACGGTGAACGTGAAGTCTGCCGCGAGTGTTCGGGAAGCGCAGGAGACGATGGAGGTGGCCCAGTGCAAGCTGGTGATGGGCTTTCGAACCGGTGTGTGCCAGCCGCAGGAGCAGGTGCCGGCCATGAAGCTGGCCGTCGCGATTCTGGGCGGAACGCCCAGCTCCAAGCTGTTCCTGAATGTACGGGAAAAGCAGAGTCTCTGCTATTATTGCAGCGCATCCTATAACAGCATGAAGGGAATCATGCTGGTGCAGAGCGGCGTGGAGCAGAAAAATCTGGAAAAAGCCCGCACGGAAATTCTCGCACAGCTTGACGCGCTGAAACGGGGCGATTTTACCGATGAGGAAATCTCCGCGGCGCGGCTGAGTCTGCTGAACGCCTATCATTCCGCTTCCGATTCCCTGGGTGCTCTGTCCGGCTGGTATCTGACACAGGCAATCACCGGCCGTCCGCAGACGCTGGAGGAAGCCGCCGCGGCGATCGAGGCTGTGACAAGGGAGGAACTGATCGAGGCCGCCAATCAGATTACGCTGGATACAGTTTACAGTCTGCTGGGAAAGGGGACGGAAGAATGAACGCACCATGCAAGGAACACTACAGCGAGCGCACCGGCGATCGCTATTATGAGATACAGCATTCCTCCGGACTTCGGATTCTGCTGTATCCGAAAAATCAGAATAATTCCACCTATGCGGTGTTCGGAACCCGCTATGGCTCCGTGGATACAACCTTCCGTGTCAACGGAGAAGAAGCCTGCACGGTGCCGGAGGGCATCGCGCACTATCTGGAGCATAAGCTTTTTGAGAGCGAGGACGGGGACGCTTTCTCCCGTTATGCCAAAACAGGCGCTTCCGCAAACGCCTACACTTCCTTTGACAGTACCTGCTATCTCTTTTCCTGCTCCGACCATTTCTATGAATCACTGGAAATTCTGCTGGATTTCGTGCAGAAGCCGTATTTTACCGAAGAGACGGTGCGCAAGGAGCAGGGAATTATCGGTCAGGAAATTCGGATGTACGACGATGATCCGCAATGGCGCGTCCTGTTTAATCTGCTGGGTGCATTGTATCATAACCATCCGGTTAAAATTGATATTGCGGGAACGGTGGAGAGCATCGCGCAAATTACGCCGGAGTATCTGTACCGCTGCTATCGTACCTTCTATAATCTGCACAACATGGTGCTGTGCATTGCGGGAAAGATGGACGTCGACAAGGTGCTGGCGCTTTGCGATCGGCTTCTGCTCCCCAGTCAGCCGCAGGCGATTGAGCGCATATTTGAAAACGAGCCGCGCGAGGTAGTCCGCCCCAGAGTGGAGCAGAGACTGGCTGTGGCCATGCCGCTTTTCCAGCTGGGCTTCAAGGAACCGGCGGGGTCCCGCCGCGTGTCCGACGAGGAAGCCGCGGCCAGCGATGTGCTGTTGGAGGTTCTCGCTTCCGATGCTTCCCCACTGTTCCGCCGCCTGCTCGACGAAGGCCTGATCAATGAAACCTCCTTCAGCTATGAGTACTTTGAGGGCGCCGGTTATGCTTCCGTCATTTTCTCCGGCGATTCCCGCGATCCCGATCGGGTGGCGGAGGAGATCCGCGCGGAAATCGAGCATCTGCGGAAGGAAGGACTTTCCGAGGAAGCTTTTGAGCGTGCCCGTAAATCCATCTATGGCCGGAGTATTGCGTCCCTCAACAGTGTGGAAAGCATTGCGAACGGAATGACGTCTCTGGCTTTCAGCGATCGGGAGCTGTTTCACTATATCGACTGCGTGGCAAAGCTGACCAAAGAGGACGTAATGCACCGCCTGGAAGTCCAGCTTCGCCCGGAATACAGCGCACTGTCGGTGGTTCTTCCTCTTTCTGAATGAATAAAATGTGCGGAAGCGTCCGCGCCGCAGGCGGCGCTTCCCGCTGAATCTGCTGCGGAGAAACGGTGGAGATGCTCATGTATGATGTACAGTTCCCCAAGCTGGGCTTGGAATTTGAGTTGAATCCGGTCGCCTTTCAGTTTGGGCCGATCCAGATCGGCCCCTTTGAGTTCGGTACCGTGTATTGGTATGGAATCATCATCGCAGTCGGCTTGGTGCTGGCGTTCCTGTACGCAAGCGTCAGCTGCAAAAAAATGAAGATCAATGAGGACAAGCTGATCAACTGTGTGATTGTGGGCGTGATTTTCGGCATGATCGGCGCGCGCCTGTATTATGTCATTTTTTATCCCGGCGATACATACCGCAACGATCCCCTGCAAATCCTGAATATTCATCAGGGCGGACTCGGTATCTACGGCGGTGTTATCTCGGCTCTTGCCGCCGGCGCGATTACGGCAAAGATCTGCAAGATGAAGGTGGGCGCCGTTCTGGACGTCGCTTCGCTCGGTTTTCTGATCGGACAGGGAATTGGCCGCTGGGGCAATTTCTTCAACCAGGAAGCCTTTGGCGGCGCGACGGATCTGCCCTGGGGCATGATCAGCTCGGCCACGCAGGAAATTGTGCCGGACAGCCCGGTGCATCCCTGCTTCCTGTATGAATCTATCTGGTGCCTGGTGGGCTTTGCTCTGCTGCATGTATTTACACGCAAGCTGCGCCGTTACGATGGACAAACTTTCCTTCTGTATCTCCTCTGGTACGGACTGGGCCGCTTCTTCATTGAAGGACTGCGCCAGGACAGCCTGATTATTCCGGGTACCAGCCTGCGCGTTTCTCAGGTGGTGGCGCTGACCTCGGTAGTGGCCGCTGTTGTTCTGCTGATTGTATTCCGTTCCAAGACCTCGCTCTCCGGCTGCGGAGCCAAGGACGTAGTTGCCATGAACGCTGTGGTCGATGAGGTTCCGGACGTGAAGGCGAAAGAGGAAGAGGAGGACGACGGCAAAAGCACGATCTTCGGCGATTTGCCGTATGAGCAGCTGATTACGGAGACAGGAGCCGTTGTGTCCGGAGAGAGCAAACAGGAAGAAAAGAGGGAAACCCTTCCGGCGCAGGACAGTGAAGCTGCCGTGCAGGAGGTTGAGAGTTCTCCGTCCGACGCAAAAACAGATGAAGCAGGAGAAAAGGAGGAGAAAGCGGATGGCAAAGCTGATTGATGGAAAAGCAGTTTCCGCGTCCGTGCGCGCACAGGTGGCGCAGGAGGTGCAGGAGTTGAAAGCGAAGGGCCTGCATCCTGGACTGGCTGTGGTCATTGTCGGGGACGATCCGGCTTCCCGCACCTATGTCAACAATAAGAAGAAGGCCTGCGCGGAAACGGGAATTTACTCGGAAGAATACGCTTTGCCTGCCACCACCACGCAGGAGGAACTGCTTTCTCTGGTGCGCTCGCTCAATGAAAAGCCGGAAATCCATGGAATTTTGGTGCAGTCGCCTCTGCCGGAGGGTCTGGACGAGGAGGCTGTGATCGAGGAAATCAATCCGCAGAAGGATGTGGATGCATTCCATCCGCAGAATGTGGGCCGCATTATGATAGGAAACTTTCATTTTCTTCCCTGCACGCCCGCCGGTGTGATTGAACTGATTCGTTCGCAGGGGATTGAAATCGCTGGCAAACGATGCGTGGTGATCGGCCGCAGCAACATTGTCGGAAAGCCGATGGCGATGCTGCTGCTCCATAATCACGGGACAGTGACCATCTGCCACAGCAAAACGCGGGATTTGGCGGAAATCTGCCGGGAAGCGGATATTCTGGTGGCTGCGGTTGGACGTCCGAAATTTGTGACGGAAAACATGGTGAAGCCCGGCGCGGTGGTGATCGATGTCGGAATGGACCGCGACGAAAACGGAAAGCTTTGCGGAGACGTTGATTTTGCCAACGTGGAACCGAAGGCCGGATATATCACGCCGGTTCCCGGCGGAGTCGGCCCGATGACGATCGCAATGCTTCTCCGCAATACCGTGACCGCCGCAAAGCTGCAGGCAGGATGGAAGGCTTGAAGCATTTTGCGGTGAAGTGGATGGGGATGAAAAAGCTTGGACAGAGTGTTGAACAGAATCCACAGCCCTCAGGATTTGAAAAGTCTCAGCCGGACGGAGCTTCGGCAGCTGAGTGAAGAGATCCGCTCGCTGATTATTCAGACGGTGTCGGAGAATGGCGGACATCTGGCCTCCAATCTTGGCGCGGTGGAGCTGACCATTGCACTTCACTATGTGTTTCCCTCCCTGAGCGACAGGATTGTATGGGATGTTGGACATCAGGCTTATACCCATAAAATTCTGACGGGGCGCAGGGAGCGGATTGCCACGATTCGCAAAGAGGGAGGGCTTTCCGGTTTTCCCAACCGTTTTGAAAGCCCTTGGGATTCCTTCACCGTCGGCCATGCCAGCACCTCCATTTCCGCCGCCCTGGGGCTTGCCCAGGGAAAACATCTTTCCGGAGAACCCGGAAATGTGGTGGCGGTGATCGGAGACGGCGCTTTGACGGGCGGTATGGCCTATGAAGGCCTGAACAATGCGGGCCGTTTTCCGGGAAATATCATGGTGATCCTCAATGACAACACCATGTCAATTTCTGAAAATGTAGGTTCTATGGCTGGTTATCTGGCCAGTATCCGCACCAAACCCGGCTATCTTCGGGCGAAAAGCCGCGTGGAACGGACTTTGGATCATATCCCTGTGGTTGGCAAGCCTATGCACAGAGGAATTTCGCGTGCTAAGTCTGCTGTCAAGCATATGATGTATAAAAGCACCCTGTTTGAGGATATGGGCTTTTTCTATTATGGACCGTTTGACGGACATAATATTGATAAGCTGATAGAAGTGTTCGAGAACACAAAAAACATTCCTCACCCAATCTTGATCCATGTTCTGACGGATAAGGGAAAAGGCTATCCCTTCGCGGAACAGGATCCCGGAACCTTTCACGGCGTTTCCCCGTTCGATGTGGAAACGGGAGAGACGCCGGCCGCAAAGGACAGCTTTTCCTCCGTGTTTGGTGGGCTTATGTGCGAGCTTGCGGAAAAGGACAGTCATATCTGCGCGGTGACGGCGGCGATGGAGCTGGGAACCGGACTCACTGAATTTGCCAAAAAGTTTCCGGAACGCTTTTTTGATGTGGGAATTGCAGAGGAGCATGCCATCACTTTCTCGGCGGGGCTTGCGGTCAGCGGGCAGCTTCCCGTCTGTGCGCTGTATTCGACTTTCTTGCAGCGCGGATACGATCAGATTCTGCATGACGCGGTTCTGCAAAATGCACATCTTGTGCTTGCGGTGGATCGTGCCGGAATTGTGGGCGAGGACGGAGAGACTCATCAGGGAATTTATGATACCGCCTTTCTCAACACCATTCCCAATTTGACGGTTTTTTCCCCTGCTACCTATGAAGATTTACGCGCGGATTTGAAAAAGGCTTTGTATGAATGCGAGGGAGTTGTGGTGGTGCGGTACCCCAGAGGCCGTCAGCTGTTCAAGCCTCACGATTATGTCACAACCCGTGGTTATTACCACTGGGGAGCGGAAAATCGGAACCCGGATGTTGTCCTTGTCACCTATGGCAGGCTTTTCTCCTTTACATGCAGAGCGTGTGAAATCCTGCGGGAGCAGGGGATCGAGGCGGCGGTCCTGCGTTTGGATCCGATTCTCCCCATTTCGGAAGAGACTGTAAAGCAAATTACCTTTGCAAAAGAAATCTTCTTTTTTGAAGAAGGAATGGAGCAGGGTGGAGTTGGAGAACACTTTGCCATGGTATTAAATCGCCTGGGATGGAAGGGAGCGTACCATCTGAAAGGAATCACAGGTTTTGTGAAGCACGCTCCCATGCTGGAAATCCTGCATCATCTGGGGCTGGATGAAACCGGAATGGCGGAATTTGTAAGATCGGAGTGCTCAACGTGGCGGAAAAAAAGAGATTAGATTGCCTGCTGTTTGAAAAGGGATTTGCCCAAAGCCGGGAACGCGCCAAGATCCTGATCATGGAAGGGCTTGTCTATGTCAATCATCAGAAATATGACAAACCGGGGGAAAGCGTTCCGGTGGACGCGGAGATTGAAGTGCGCGGAAAGGGTCTGGCTTACGTCAGCCGAGGCGGCCTCAAGCTGGAAAAAGCCATGCAGCAGTTTCCCATTTCGCTGGAAGGCAAAACCACCATGGATATCGGTGCGTCAACGGGAGGTTTCACCGATTGCATGCTGCAAAACGGCGCGGTGCGCGTTTATGCCGTCGACGTCGGTTATGGCCAGCTGGCATGGAAGCTGAGAAGCGACAGCCGGGTGGTCAACCTTGAGCGTACTAACGTCCGCTATCTGACGGCGGAACAAGTGCCGGAGCAGGTGGATTTTTTCAGCGTGGACGTTTCCTTCATCTCGCTTTCCTTGGTTCTGCCTGCCGCCCGCCCCTTTTTGAAGGAGGGCGGCGAAGCAGTTTGTCTTATCAAACCGCAGTTTGAAGCAGGCAGGGAAAAGGTGGGCAAGAAGGGCGTGGTGCGCGACCGCGCGGTACATCGGGAGGTCATCGAAAAGGTTGTGCAGCTTGCCCTGGCGGAAGGGTATTCCCCGCTGGGACTGACCTACTCTCCCGTGAAGGGACCGGAGGGAAATATCGAGTATCTGCTGTATCTGCGCCGGGAGGAAACTCCGCAGATGGGGCAGCTTCCTGATATTGGCGCTTTGGTGGACGAATCGCACAGCGTGCTGAATGGCGGTGAGACGCCTTGAAAGCTTTTCTGATCCCCAATCTCACAAAAAAAGACGCTCTTTTTCACACCGGACGAGTGGCGCACCGGCTTGCCGGGCTGGGTGTTGCCTGTGTGGCACAGGAGCAGTTCCGCCGCGTTTTTCAGGAGCTTCCCGTTTCCTTCTGCAAAGAGCCGGAGGAAGCTCTTTCCCTCTGTGACCTTGTGATTGCGGTGGGAGGAGACGGAACGATTATCCATGCGGCAAAGGAAGCGGCGGCGTTTGGAAAGCCGGTACTGGGTGTGAATGTGGGCCGTCTTGGTTTTGTGGCGGGGTTGGAACCGGATGAGCTGGATCGGCTGGAGCTTCTGATCGCCGGAGATTATCTGGTGGACGAGCGCATGATGCTGGAAGTGACGCTTCGCCGCGAGGGCAGGGAGTTTGTGTATTACGCGCTTAACGACGCGGTGCTGGCGCGCGGCGCACTGTCCCGGATACTGGATTTCCGCGTTCTGCTCAATCAGAGCAATGTCGGCGCGTACCGGGCGGATGGATTGATTGTCGCTACACCCACGGGCTCCACCGCATATTCTCTTTCCGCCGGCGGTCCGGTGATCGATCCCGCGCTTCGCTGTTTGCTGCTGTCGCCCATCTGCCCACACTCTCTGTTTACCCGTCCGGTTGTATTTGGGGAAGAATCCGTTTTGCAGATTCAGGCGGGATCGAGTGAGGAAGGGGTTAACAGCTATTTGACGGTGGACGGGCAGATTTCCATTGCATTGAAAAATGAGGAGCCCGTGTTTTGTCGGGCAGCGTCACAAACCGCTAAATTACTGAAACTGAAAAATACCAACTTCTATGAAGTGGTCAATGATAAGTTGGCGGAGAGGAGGAGCTGAATGAAAAAGAGACGTCATGAGAAGATCCTGCAAATTATCAGCAACAATACGGTTGATACGCAGGAGGAACTGCTTCGTCTGCTGCGGGACGAGGGGTTTGATGTCACACAGGCGACGGTTTCGCGCGATATTAAGGAACTGCGTCTGGTGAAAACGCAGACAGGAAATGGAAAGTATCGCTATACTGCTCCGAAGGATGGAAGCCGGGATATGTCCTCCCGCTTTTTTTCGTTGTTTTCCGAAAATACCATATCGGTGCAAAGCGCCTGTAATATTGTGGTGATCAAGAGCCTGACCGGGATGGCGCAGGCTGTCTGTGCCGCGATGGACTCTCTGCACTGGGAGGGGATCGTGGGTACACTGGCGGGAGACGACACGATTTTTGTCGTGACGCAGGATGAAGAATGCGCCCGCCGTTTTTCCGAGGAACTGCGCCGGATGATGGGGTGAAGCGTCATGCTTTCTGAGCTGTATATCGAAAATATTGCGGTCATCGAAAAGGCTGGGATTCAGTTTCGCAAAGGTTTGAACATTCTGACCGGTGAAACCGGAGCCGGTAAGTCGATTGTCATTGACTCCATCCACGCGGTGCTAGGGGAACGCACCTCCCGCGATCTGGTGCGGACCGGCGCGAAATCCGCTTTTGTGAGCGCCAGCTTTGACGATTTGCCGGATGCTGTGCTGGAAAAGGCGCGGGAATATGGCTTTGAGCCGGAGGATGGGGGGCTTTTGCTTCAGCGCACCATTTCCGCCGAGGGAAAAAGCAGCTGCCGGGTGAATGGCCGCCCAACCTCCGTCTCTGTTTTGCGGGATCTGGGGAGATTTTTGCTGTCGATCCATGGCCAGCACGATACCTATGAATTGCTTTCCCCGGAGCTGCATCTGGCTTATGTGGATCGAATGGGCGAGACGGAAGCTCTTCTGGAAGATTATCGGAAGGAATACCGCGAAATGGAGCATTGCCGCAGGGAATGGGAAAAGCTCCAGATGGACGAGACCAACAAGGCGCGGCGCATTGATCTTCTGCAATATCAGATTCAGGAGCTGGAAGCCGCTCAGCTTCATCCCGGCGAACAGGAGGAGCTTGCGGCTCGTAAAACGCTGTACGGAAACAGTGAAAAGGTTTCGGCAGCGCTGGGAGAGGCGCGTGCTTGTCTGGAAGGCGGCGAGGAAGGCGGGGGAGCCGTGTCGGAAGTTCAGTCCGCCGCAGCGGCCTTGCAGGAGGCAGCGCGCTTTTTGCCTGCCCTGAGCGAGACAGCGGAACGATTGCAAACGCTTTCCTATGATTTACAGGATTGTCAGGAGATGCTGCGCGACGCTTCTTCACAGCTGGATTACGATCCTGCGCAGCTCGAGGAAATCGAGGAGCGTCTGGACCTTCTGTACCGATTGGGACTGAAATACGGCGGTACAGAGGAAGCCATGCTGCAATATTTGGAGGAATGCCAGTCGGAACTGGAAACCATCACGCTTTCCGAGGAGCATGCCGCCCGCTTTGCGCAAGCCTATCAGGAGGCCAGAACGAAAGCAAAGCAGCATGCTGCCGTTCTCTCCGAAAAACGCCGCAAAGCAGGGGAGATTCTGGCAGGACGGGTGCAGGAGGAGTTAAAGCTGCTGGATATGCCGAATGTCCGTTTCGAAGTGGAGCAGACCGCCTGTGAGCTTGGCCCCGACGGCGCGGATAAGCTGCAATTTTTGGTTTCCACAAATCCTGGAGAGCCCCCAAAGCCGATTGCGAAAATTGCTTCCGGAGGCGAGCTTTCCCGCATCATGCTGGCGCTCAAAACGGTATTGTCCAATCAGGATCTTGTCGGGACCATGATTTTCGACGAGGTGGATACCGGAATCGGAGGGAGCGCCGCGGGGAAAGTGGGAAAAAAGCTGAAGGAGGTTTCCCGAAGCCGCCAGGTGATCTGCGTGACACACTCCGCACAGATAGCGGCAATGGCCGAGACACAGTTCCGCATTGAGAAGAAGGTTTCCGAAAACCGCACGTTTACCGACGTTCGCCTGCTTTCTCACGAGGAGCGGCAAAAAGAGATTGCCCGCATGATCGGAGGGGCTGATGTGACGGAGCTAACCATGAAAAATGCGGAAGAAATGCTGCGTCTGGCACAAACCTCTTGACTTTTTCAAAAGATCAGGTATAATGATCCTCAATAGCTGAGAAGGGAAGAAGTACTCCGATCCTCTTATGCAGAGAGCCCGCGGGTGGTGAAAGCGGGTATAAGAGCCGGACGAAATACATCCCGGAGCTGCCGGATGGAACGCGGTTTGTCAGTAGATCCGGCCGTGTGCGCCCGTTATTGCGCAAGGGTATGATAGTACCCGTGAGGCCGCCGTCGTGAGGCTGCGGTGAACTGAGGTGGTACCGCGGATATTTCCGCCCTCTGCAAACAAAAGCAGGGGGCGTTTTCTTTTGCCCCCGCAAAAAAACGAAATGGAGGCAGTAAAATGGGAGTATTTGACGAGCTTCAGGCCAGAGGTCTGATTGCACAGCTCACGAACGAAGAGAAGATCCGTGAACTTCTCAACAACGACAAGGTGACCTTTTATATCGGTTTCGATCCGACGGCGGACAGCCTGCATGTCGGGCACTTTGTGCAGATCATGGTCATGGCGCATATGCAGCGCGCGGGTCATCTTCCGATTGCTCTCTTTGGCGGCGGCACCGGTATGATCGGCGATCCTTCCGGAAAGAGCGATATGCGCAAAATGCTGACCCGTGAGACCATTGAGCACAATATTTCCTGCTTTCAGAAGCAGATGGCCCGCCTGATTGATTTTTCCGATGGAAAAGCAATTATGGCGAACAATGGCGACTGGCTGCTCAATCTGAATTACATTGATTTTCTGCGTGATGTGGGCGTGCATTTTTCGGTGAACCGGATGCTGACATTTGAGTGCTACAAGCAGCGTCTGGAGCGTGGCCTTTCTTTCTTCGAACTGAACTATATGCTGATGCAGAGCTACGATTTTCTGGAGCTCAACCGCCGCTATGGTTGCGTGATGGAGCTCGGCGGAGACGATCAGTGGAGCAATATCATCGGTGGCGTGGAGCTTCTGCGCAAAAAGGAGGGCAAGGAGGTTTACGGCATGACCTTCACCCTTCTGACCACCAGCGAGGGCAAGAAGATGGGCAAGACGGAGAAGGGCGCTGTCTGGCTGGATCCCGAAAAGACCTCTCCCTTCGATTTTTACCAGTACTGGCGCAATGTGGATGATGCCGACGTCATCCGCTGCATGAAGATTCTGACTTTCCTGCCGCTGGAGGAAATTGCTCAGTATGAAAAGCTGGAAGGCGGCGAGCTCAACAAGGCCAAAGAGGTTCTGGCGTTTGAGGTCACGAAGCTGATCCACGGCGAGGAGGAGGCTGTCAAGGCGCAGAATGCCGCACGTGCTCTCTTTGGTGCGGGCGTCAGTGCGGACGATATGCCCACAGCGGCGGTTCCCGCTTCTCTGTTTGAAAGCGGCGACGCCGGTTTGCTGGATGTTTTGCTGGCAGCCAAGCTAATTCCTTCCAAGAGCGAAGGACGCCGTCTGGCGGAGCAGGGCGGTCTGATGGTGGATGATCGCAAGGTGGAAGGTCCTGCCGAGCGCATTGATCGCAGTGCCTTTGAGAAAGGCTATATCCATGTGAAGAAGGGCAAGAAAGTTCATCTTAAGATTACAATCGAAGAATAAAAATGGGACAGCGGTTCTCTCAAGGGTCGGAGAACCGCTGTTTCTCATAGGAACAGGAAGGAGGCGAAGGCCCGTTTTGCCAAGCGGGCTGTGATGAAACAGACATTCCGACGACTTGCACCGTATCTCCTGCCCCCCTTGGTGGTGCTGGGGTTTCTTTCCGCCGTTTTTGCGTGCTATGGGTTGTTTCCATTTGGAAGCAATACGCTTTCCTGGTGCGATATGGATCAACAGGTGCTGCCCCTGCTGATGGATTGGAAGGATATTCTGGAAGGAAACGGCTCTTTGTTTTTGAATCTGCAAAATGCGGGCGGCATGAATTTCTGGGGTGTGTTCCTTTTCTTCCTTTCCAGTCCGTTTTCTTTCCTTGTGGCCTTTGTGGAAAAAAGTGATTTTTGGTACTTTGCCAATTTGCTGGTTGCGATGAAAATGGCGGTTTGTTCTGTAACGGCAGCTGTTTTTTTCCGCAAAAGATTCCCAACGCTGGATTGGCCCGCTGGGGTGATGCTCAGCGTCATGTACGCCTGTTCCGGCTATGCGCTTCTTTATTATCAGAATGTCGTATGGCTGGATGTGATGTATTTATTTCCCCTGTTTCTTTTGGCCTTGCTGCGCTTGGCGGAACGAGAGAAGCCGTTGGCTTATATTCTGGCGCTGTCTGCCATGCTGACAGTGCACTTTTATTTGAGCTATATGCTGGTGATCTTCCTGATTCTTGCCAGCGGAATTTGGCTTTTTACGCTTCCAAAAGAACGCAGGGGACGGGCTCTTGTTCTGCTGGGGTTAGGTACGGCAACCGCCGCGCTTCTCACGGGACCGATTTGGCTTCCGTCTTTGCTGCAATATGCCGCTTCTGCCCGCACAGGAAATTTGATTGAAAATCTGCAAATCGGGAGCTTTTTTACCCGATTGAACACTACGCTGCCTGTTGTGTTCAGCACAGCGGGCGTGGCCGCCGGTTTCCTCCTGACTCTCTTTTACTGGAAACAGACAACTGCCAAAATCCGGGCTGTTCTGGCCTTGTTTTTCCTGCTGCTTCTTCCGGTCGTGATCGAACCCATCAACAAAATGTGGCATACAGGAAGCTATCAGGCGTTTCCCGTCCGTTACGGATATATGACGACACTGATGGGTTTGGTTTTGCTCGCCTTTCTTTTGACGCAGGGAATTCCTGAGAAGGAACATCCGCTGCAAAGCTCACCGTTCCCGCTTTTTCTTGCGATGACGGCCACCGCTCTGCCGTTTGTTGCATCCTGCATTCTGCTTTATCTTAAATTTGATGAAATTACAGTCTATACACGCACACTGTGGGGCTCTGACGAATCTCTGCGTCAGCTGACGGGATTTTTCCTCACGTCTGTTCTGGCTTGCGGGCTTTTGGTTCTGTTCCTGCGGGAACGGCTCTTGTCCCGCCGTGTCTTTACCATTCTCTTTTGTCTTTTTCTGTGCGTGGAAACGCCGTTTCAGCTCAGCGTTTATCTTGGTTCTGCAGCTTCTTCCGCAGACAGACGGGAGAAGATCCTCGATTTGTCCGAGCGGCTGCCCCAGGACAGTCTTTACCGGGTAAAAAATCAAAAAAAATATTTTGACGCTAATCTTCTCGGCGCTCTTGGTTATCCGACCTTGAATCACTATACCTCTCTGACCTCAAAAAGCTATATGTTTGCCATGAAAAAGCTTGGCTATTCCTCCTACTGGATGGAGGTGAATTCCAACGGTGGTACGCTCCTCACCGATGCTGTTCTGGGAAACCAATACATCGTGTACCGGAGAGAGGACCTTCCCGACGAGAGCCAAATCGTCTATGAAAACAATACTTACGCTATCGCACAATCTCCTTTTACCCTTTCGTTTGGTTTTGTCTTTTCACCTGACGGCGATCTTTCCGAACTTTCTGTTTTGTCGGAAGAATTATCCCGCATGGATTTGCAGCAGTGGCTTTTAGAGTCTCTGTTTGATACGCAGGAGCGCTTGGTGACGGAA
>DVGZ01000027.1 GCA_018712435.1 Candidatus Caccousia avicola | reverse complement strand
GATCTCGGGCAGCAGCGCTTGAACGTGTGTATAATTTCGTTTCTTCATGACAAGACCCCCTGATGTAGTCTATTTTCCTACATCAGGGGGGATTTTGTCACTGTCCGTTTTTACTGGACCTGTTCAGATTTTTCATGAACTAAGCTCTATTTTTCCTTTTGCTTTACCTGTTCAAGAAATATTACGCCAACAACAGCGATCAGGACGATCTGATCTCAATTGGCACCATCGGCCTGATCAAAGCTGTCAATACGTTCGACCCGGACAAGAGCATCAAGCTCTCCTCTTACGCGGCACGGTGTATTGAAAATGAAATCCTGATGTTTTTCCGGGCGGGAAAAAAGAGTGCGCAGGACATTTCCATGAACGAAGCGATTGAATCCGACAAAGATGGCAATGCTCTTACACTTTCCGACGTTCTGGCTTCCGAGGACAACATTTGTGAAAATCTCGAAGCAAAAATCCGGGCGGAACATCTGCACCGTTTTTTGGCGCGCTCTCTCACTCCTCGTGAACGTCAGGTGGTGGAGCTTCGCTATGGCCTGTGCAACCGTCCCCCCCTGACGCAGAGAGAAGTTGCCGACCGTCTTGCCATCTCCCGTTCATATGTTTCCCGCATCGAAAAAAAGGCGCTGGGAATCCTGCGCCGGGAATTTGAACGGGAATCAAAAGGCTGTTCTGGAAGTGCCAAACTGACGCTATGAGCAATGGACAGCCGAACCGGATAACGGCAGCGCGAATGGCACATGAAAACAGAAGGAAATTATTTTGAGCTTTTTGGGGATATCAAGCTTTGATCTCGTACCCGTTACCCTAAAATAACAGTCCCACCGTCCTGCGCTACCGCGCCGCCAATGACAACATCCGTGCCAACGGACGGAGAGGCCCCGCCTCCCACAGCATTCCCCACGGATCCGCCATCCATCGGCATATCCCCTTCCGGTATCCCGGCTGTATCGCCACCCTCGGGAGAAACTTGACTGCCATCCAACTGCATCTGTAAATCTGAAAGAGTCATGGAAAGCTGTTCGTTCTGCATGCGCAGCTCTTCCCCAGCTGCTTTTTCCTGCTGCCATTGCACCGCGAATACGATAGACAAAGCGGCCAACACTGCGCAGACCGCCCCCATTCCAATCACAAGCGGCTTTTGCTTCTTTTTGGGGCGCACAACGCCGCAATGAGCGTAAACGGCGCGCAGAAGAGCTCGGTATTCCTTCCGGTTCAGCGCTACGCCGCGCTTTTCATACTGGCGCAGCGCTTCTTCCAGGGCCAGCGCCTGCGCGCCGATCTCCGCCCGGCGCTCCTCGCTTGCTTCCAGGCTTTCCTCCTTCCACGCATGCAGACGCTGTTTGCTCGTTTTGAGAAACGCGCGAATCTCATCCAGGCATTCATCGCAGTAGCCTAACTCATGATAAAACTCTTTTTTCTGTCCGCAAAGCTTACATTTCGGCATTTCTATTCCTCCCTTTCCCCCGAAAACCATTCTGTATCCGGCGGGCAATTCTCAAATCAGACAAGAAAAGATCTTGGTCTCAGCATACGGCAATTTCTCCGCAAGCGCAAGCCCCTGCCCATACTTTTTTCACTGCAAGAAAAACTTTTTGCATGAAGGTTTTCCCGCTGGAAATACTAATGGAAACCTCATATCCGGGAGAAAGAAAGGATGAGCCGCATGCGCTGCGAAATTGAGACAATCACAGGACATGAAATTTTGGATTCACGCGGAAACCCCACTGTGGAGGCGGAAGTCACTCTGTCCTGCGGGGCAATGGGACGCGGGACAGCCCCCAGCGGAGCTTCCACAGGAGAATTTGAGGCGCTGGAGCTGCGGGACGGCGATACGGGACGCTACCAGGGAAAAGGCGTGACAAAGGCAGTCCACAGCATCAACAGCGTACTGAAGGAAGCGCTGCACGGAAAAGACGCATTTGATCTGTACGCTATAGACAGGGCCATGCTGGAAGCGGATGGCACCATGGATAAATCCCGTCTGGGTGCCAACGCGATTCTTGCCGTTTCCATCGCGGCGGCAAACGCGGCGGCGAACGCATCCCGGACGGAGCTGTTCCGGTTTCTGGGAGGTGTGAACGGCGTTTGTCTCCCTGTTCCGATGATGAATATTCTGAACGGGGGAGCACATGCCGCTAACACGGTGGACATCCAGGAGTTTATGATCATGCCGGTCGGCGCGCCGAGCTTTCGCGAAGGGCTGCGATGGTCGGCGGAGGTGTTCCACACATTAAAGGGCCTGCTCCATGAAAAAAAGCTGACCACTTCCGTGGGAGACGAGGGCGGCTTCGCTCCCGATCTTTCCAGCGATGAGGAAGCCATCGAATATCTTCTGAATGCCATTTCCAAGGCGGGATATGAGCCGGGTAAGGATTTTGTTCTGGCTCTGGACGCGGCTTCCAGCGAATGGAAAAGCGGACAGAAGGGAGAATACCGGCTCCCAAAATCCGGAAAGAAATACACCTCCCGGGAACTGATAGCACACTGGAAATCGCTCTGCGAGCAATACCCCATCCGTTCCATCGAGGACGGTCTGGACGAGGAGGACTGGGAAGGCTGGCAGGAAATGACGCGCGTACTTGGACAGACAGTGCAGCTTGTTGGAGACGATCTGTTTGTCACCAACACCAAACGGTTAGGGCGCGGAATTGAGCTTGGCTGCGGAAATTCCATTCTGATTAAGCTCAACCAAATCGGGACGGTCTCGGAAACGCTCGACGCTATCCGCATGGCGCATCAGGCAGGATACACCGCCATCGCGTCTCACCGCTCCGGTGAAACGGAGGACACCACCATCGCGGATCTGGCGGTAGCCCTGAACACCTGCCAGATCAAAACCGGCGCGCCAAGCAGAGGAGAACGCACTGCCAAGTACAACCGGCTTCTGCGTTTGGAGGACATGCTGGGAAACGCGGCTGTCTATCCGGGAAACGCGGCGTTTCATTAAACCACAGCAGGCATGACAGGCCATTGCGCCTGCCATGCCTGTTTTTTGTTCAGTCCTCCTCCCCCGCTTTAAAATTGTAAATGGGGCGGATCACTTTGAGAATGTCCACCGTGGGACCGATATTGTCCACAATAAAGTGATTTCCCCCTCCCAATGTGCCGATGCTTTTCTCCGCCCGGAGAAGATCCACATGGCGGGCACAGCACAGCTCCGACAGATCGATTTGCTCCAGATACCGGTGAGCTTTGCTTCGGATCGAAAAGCCGGAGGGGATTTTTTCGTAGATCAGCTTGTCCAGCTTTTGCAGCTCCAGATGGGACTCCCGAATACGGACGGTTTCCATTCCGCACCCGATATCCACACCCACCAGGTTCGGCACCACCCGATCGGAAATGGTCATGGTGGTCCCAACCGTGCAGCCTGCTCCGGCGTGAATGTCGGGCATCAAGCGGATACGGCTTCCCGCCGTGAATTCCTGATTGCACAGCTCCTGTACCTGCGCGACGGACGCACTGTCCACCACGTCGGTAAAAATTTTTGCTTCGTTGTATTTTCCTTTGATTTCAATCATACGTTTCTCCATAAATTTCGTATCGCGTGCCGTGTGAGAACAGCACGCCGTCTGTTAATTCCACACATAGAATGATGGTATTTTCATCTTCAAAGTTATTATGTCCATTGTCGATCCATTCCGAAAAGACCTTTCGCAGCGTTTGGGCAATCCTCTGATTTTCCGGTTTTCCAAAATAACCTAAATTGATTGCTTTTCCATGCCCGGTAAACCATTCCCCGGCTATGGCCGCAACAGGATTGCATGCCAGCTGCTTCATTTTGTTGGACAGTGCATAGGTGATACTGTAAAACGCACCATTTTCATAGTAAGCGTTGACATACCGCACATGGGGAATCCCGTTTTCCTCCGTTGCCAATGCGATCACTGTATCTTTTCCAAAACGCTTCTCCATGATTCTTTCCGCTTCCTCATGAAACCGCTTCCTCATCCAAGATTTGCTCCTTCCTATTCTGCCCACCCTCTACGAAACAGATGGGGAAATTACCGTATTTCTATAAAATCTACTAATTTCTATAAAAACTTCTAAAAAACTTGAAAACTTCCAACGAATCAAGTAAGATGAAAGTGCATTTTAGGGGTGGACATCTCCCCCTGACGAGAATTCCGATCCGGAAAGGAGCTCAAAGTATGCAAAACACAAACCTGAGCCGCGACGAGCTGGCCCGCGTCATCGAGGGAAAGGGCGCCGCATCCCGAATTCCCCTGCCGTATCTTCACACGGCCGGACGGCCGCTTCATGCTGACCATGGGCAATGGTTCCACCTCGGACTGGAAGCAGGAAAATCTGGAAGCTCTCTACAAAGCATCCCTTCCCTAACCCATCGCGCTGTATTTCAATCCGAAACCCGCGGGGAATAACAGCTCCCGCACCGCTCGAAAAAACGGACACCTCCGGCCGTCTGAACAATATCAGACGACCGGAGGTTTTTTGGTATTACAGTATCTCTGTCAGTCCGGCAGGCGGAAATTGATAGGCTCCACCGTCGCGTCGAGGGCCGCAAAACGGTAGCCCATGCTTTGAAGCTTCTCGATAATGCGGGGAAGCTGATCGAGCGTGTCCTTTTTCGCCCCGCTGTTGTGCATGAGAACAATCGCTTTTTCATAACGCGAGGTCTGATCAATCACATTGCGGTAAATAGACTCCGCTGTGGCCCCATGCTGGGCATCACCCGAATCCACGTTCCAGTCATAATAGGTGTAGCCGCGCCGATTCATTTCCGTGACAATGGATCGCGCTGTCCCCTTGTTGTAGCCGTTCACGCTTCCGCCTGCATAGCGGTAAATCGTTGGTTCGACTCCGGTGGTATCGTAAATCAGGTTCCGTATCCGGGAAAAATCGCTGAGATACGCTTCGGGAGAAGCATAAATGCTCGCGTAATCGTGCGTATAGGTGTGAACCGCCAGCGTATGGCCGCGCTCTACGGTTTCCCGCAAAGCCTCCTTGTCTTCCTCGGAGGTCTTCCCTACCACAAAGAAAGTCGCTTTGATGCCGTAGCGATCCAACACATCGAGAACAGGGATCGTCAGGTTGGAGGGGCCGTCATCAAAGGTCAGGTACACCACCTTGTCCCCCGCCTCATGCGGCACATAATCCGGCTTTGACACATACAGCGCCGGATACGGATCGTTCTCCGGCACAGAAACCGGCGGGGTGCTCTCCGGGGGAGCCGGTTCACTCTGCGGCTGAGAGGACACGGGAACCGGTTGAGAGGAAGCGGGAGGCGCCTCGGAGGAGACGGCAGGTGCGGAGGAAGATACAGCGGGAGGCGCGGCGGAAACAACCGGCTCGGAAGCTGTCTCGGAAACCGGCTCCGATTCCTCCTGCGAAACCGGGGCGGCGGAAGAAATCGTCAAAGAAGGAGCGGTGCTTTCGGAATCCGGGACCGAAACCGTATGCTCCGGCTCCGCGCCGTTGGAAAGAGCGGGATCCAAAAGACCGTCGTAAAACATGACGGCACACAGCAAGAACAATCCGACCGCCGAAAGCGACAGGATTACATTGCGCAGATGTCTTGTTCTTCTCCTTCGTTTCATGGGATCCGCCTCCAAAATCTGACAATTTCCATGCTTTCATTATACCATTGTTCTCCTATCCGACTCCAGTAAAATTCCTGTCATGGATGTTACAAATCAGAGATTTATGAAGGGTGTGTAAAATATTAAAAAGCGATGCTTTTCGCAGAACTTTTCCGTCTGCAAAAGCATCGCTTTTTTGAGAGTCTCCTGATTCGTCCGCTCAGGCGGCGTTACACATAAAACAGGATATCCTCATAGACCGGGAAGGGCCAGTTTTCCTTGCCGACAAGCAGCTCCAGATCGTCTGCCGCCGCCCTTGCCTGCTCCATGGCCGGAATAATCTCGGCACGGCAATAAGCCGCCGCCAGATGAACGTCCTCCGGCATTTCCTTCTCTTTGTCCTGCAAAGTTTCCTGAGCCTGCATCAGCTCTTCCGTTTTCGCGCTGATCGCACCGGCCAGCTTCTTCTCCGCCGGAGCGTCGATCCCGATCCCGGCCTTGGCTGCGACCGAGGAGGCCACCTTTCCGGAGTATTCCACGCAGGCGGGAAGAATCTGACGGCCAATCATGCGAAGCATGGTTTCCGCTTCGATGTGGATGGTTTTGGCGTACTCCTCCAACCCAATTTCCTCACGGGATTTCATTTCCTCAACGGTATACACACCGTGGCGCGTAAAGAGGGAAACGTTCTTTTCACTGGTATAGAGGGGCAGCGCGTCCGGGGTGGAGCGCAGGTTCAGAAGGCCGCGCCGCGCTGCTTCCTCCTCCCACTCCTTGCTGTAGCCGTTGCCGTTGAAGATGATGCGGCGGTGTGTTCTCAGTTCCCGGCGAACCAGAGCGGCAAGAGCAGCGTCGAAGTCCTTAGCTTCTTCCAGCTCATCGGCAAAGACGCGCAGCGCTTCCGCAACGGCGGTGTTCAGCATGATGTTGGTGCACGCGATATTGAAGGAGGAACCGGGCATACGGAATTCAAACTTGTTGCCGGTGAACGCAAACGGCGAAGTACGGTTGCGGTCGGAGTTGTCCAGCGGAATTGGCGGAAGAACGGACGCTCCGACGGAAAGCGGCGTTTTCGCGCTGTCCTCGCAGCCCTCGCAATCCTTCCCGGAGACAAGCGACTCGATGACCGCGTCCAGATCGTCGCCCACATACATCGACACGATGGCAGGCGGGGCTTCGTTCGCGCCAAGGCGGTGATCGTTGCCTGCGCTGGCCACGGAAATGCGCAGCAGATCCTGATACTCATCGACCGCCTTAATCACAGCCGTGAGGAACAGCAGGAACTGCGCGTTCGAGATCGGCGTCTTGCCGGGATCGAGAAGGTTTTCTCCCGTATCGGTGGAAATGGACCAGTTGTTGTGCTTGCCGGAGCCGTTGATTCCCTCGAACGGCTTCTCGTGCAGCAGGCAGACAAAGCCGTGACGGCCCGCCACCTTCTTCATCATCTCCATGGCAAGCTGGTTGTGGTCGGTGGCAATGTTCGTGGTGGAAAAGACCGGGGCCATCTCGTGCTGGCACGGAGCCACCTCGTTATGCTCCGTTTTCGCCGCGACGCCCAGCTTCCAGAGCTCCTCGTCCAGATCGTCCATGAACGCCTTCACACGCGGACGGATGGAACCGAAATAGTGATCCTCCAGCTCCTGTCCCTTGGGAGAATACGCGCCGAACAGCGTGCGTCCGCTCAAAATCAGATCCAGACGCTTCGCATAGTCCTCCTTGTCAATCAGGAAATATTCCTGCTCCGCGCCCACAGTGGTGGTGACGCGGCGGACGTCCTTGCCGAACAGCTTCAGCACGCGGCAGGCCTGGCGGCTGATCGCGTCCATGGAGCGCAGCAGCGGCGTTTTCTTGTCCAGAATTTCACCGGTATAAGAGCAGAACGCCGTGGGAATGCAGAGCGTCTTATCCTTGATGAAAGCGTAGGAGGTCGGATCCCAGGCAGTGTAGCCGCGGGCCTCAAAGGTAGCGCGCAGGCCGCCCGAAGGGAAGGAGGAAGCATCCGGCTCGCCCTTCGTCAACTCCTTGCCGGAGAACTCCATGATCACCGCCCCGTCCCCGGTGGGAGAAAGGAAGGAATCGTGCTTCTCTGCCGTGACTCCCGTCATTGGCTGGAACCAGTGTGTAAAGTGGGTCGCGCCGTGCTCGATCGCCCAGTCCTTCATCACGGACGCGACGACATTCGCCACGCCGGGAGCCAGGGGGCTTCCCTCTTCCATCGTCTTTTTCAGCGCGCGAAAAATATCCTTCGGAAGCCGGTCGCGCATGACCGCTTCGTTAAACGAAAGGCTTCCAAACAATTCCGGGACTCTGCTCATACAAAACACTCTCCTGTCCGCCGCCGAAGCGGCCTGTTTTTCTATGAAAAAAAGGCGCCGCGGGAAGGGGAAAATCCCCTTGCACCGCAGCGCCTTTGCTGCCTGTATTCCGTTGCTTTTGGAAACGGATTTCAATCCTCGTACTGCCGGATCACCGTCAGCGCGGCCTCTCTCCGGGAAACCCGGAGATCCATCGCGCGGCGCTCCAGACAATGGTGCGCTTCGTCCTCCGTCAGATGCAGCCGTTCGACCAAAAGACATTTCGCACGGCACGCCAGACGGGTATCGTCCAGCTTTTGCAGCAGCTCCGCGTTTTTCTTTTGAAGCTGTGCAATTCTCCGGCGGGAGACGGAAATGAGACGGACCGCCTGCGCCAAAGCGGAACGGGAGATCGGTTTTTCCAAAACGAAAACTCCCAGATTTTCCAGCGGAAGAGCTACATCGGCGGCCTGCACGGCAGGTGCGACCAGGATGATCCCCGCCGTGGTGGCGTCCGCCAGGGAAGCCGCCAGATCGCTGCCGAACTCATCCGGCAGCGGCGCGTTGATCAGAACCAGAGAGAGGGAAAGCTCCATCATTTTGCGGCGGGCCTCCCCCGCGCTGGCCGCCGTGACTGTTTTGGAACAGCCGCAGCCTTTGAGAAGCGAGGTCAGGGCGGGAAGGGCTTTCTCCCCACTCACAATCAGAGCGCTCTCCATTGTCCATCCCTCCCGTATCGCGGCGGAATCCGCCCGATCCGTTTCTCAGATCCGATCGAAATACCGCTCAATCTCGTAGCGGTAAGGGTCATTCGCGGCCCGGTATGCCTCAAACTCCTTTCCCTTCTGCACAAAATACTGGGAAAGGTATTTTTCCGGCAGTACAGCATGGATAAAATCACTCTTCCAGGCCTCGTCAATCGCCGCGCCCAGCGTCTGCGGCAGACGCTTTTCCGCGGGAGTCAGCGAACCGTCGAAATCCGAAGGAGACGGCAGCTGCAAATTGTCCCGCACGCCGCTGAGTCCCGCTTCGATCAGAAGCAGGGCCACCACATAAGGATTGCAGGCCGGATCCGGCGAGCGCACCTCCATGCGGGAATCCTCCCCCTGAGCGGCAGGGAGACGGACCAGCTGGGAGCGGTTCTGTGCGGACCAGCCCACGCCGGCCGGCGCTTCAAAGCTGCCGAGACGCCGGTAAGAACCCGGCAAAGGATTCGCAAACGCGGTGATCGCCGGGATATGGCGCAGAATACCGGCCAGCATGGAAGACGCCAGAGGATCCGGATCGCTCAAAAAGTTCTCAAACAGATTTTTTCCATCCTTCCAGGCGGAAAGATTGAAATGCAGTCCGCTGCCGCTCTCCTTTTCAATCGGCTTGGGAAGGAAGGAAGCGAACAGGCCGTTCTGCGCCGCGACCGCTTTCACGGCTGTGCGGAGGGTCATGAGATTGTCCGCCGCCTGAAGCGGGGCGGAGCGGTGGAAATCCACCTCATTCTGCCCCGGCCCCTGCTCGTGATGGGAGCGCTCCGGGCGCAGACCCATTTCCTCCAAGGTTAGGCAGATGCTCCGGCGGACGTTCTCCCCGTGGTCGAGGGGCGTCATATCGAAGTAGCCCGCTTTGTCATACGGCTTGAGAACAGGCTCTCCCCGCTCGTCGGTAGAAAACAGGTAAAACTCACACTCCGGGCCGAGCTGGAAGGCGATCCCCTGCTCCATGGCCCTCCGCTCCGCCTGCCGGAGCAGGAAACGGGCGTCGCCTTCAAAGGGCCTGCCGTCCGGGTACCGGATGGTGCAGTAGAAGCGGGCCACACAGCCCTCCGAGGGTCTCCACGGGAAAATCGCCAGCGTATCGGGGTCCGGAAACAGGAACAGATCCGACTCCGTCACGTTGCCGAAGCCCGGAATGGCGGAAGCGTCAAAGGAAACGCCCTTTTCAAAGGCGTGTTCGAGATACGACGACAATATGGCGATGTTTTTCTGAACGCCGAAGATATCGCAAAATGCCAGCCGGACAAACTTGACGTCGTTTTCCTCAACAAATTGCAGAATATCCGAAATTCCCTGTGTCATCGGACTCGCTCTCCTTTCGTGGGCCGCGCGCCCCGGCGCGTCCCCGCTCCTGACAAATCTTATTTGCCCAGCAGACGGTGCATGACCTCGCGGTAGGCCTCTTCCTCACCGCCGAGATCGCGGCGGAACAGATCCTTGTCGAGGTGGGCATGCGTCTTGACGTCCCAGAAACGGCAGGTGTCGGGGCTGATCTCGTCGGCCAGAATGATATTGCCGTTGACGTCGCGGCCAAATTCCAGCTTAAAGTCAATCAGCTCAATTCCGGCGGTCTTGAGGTACTCGCCCAGCTCCTGGTTGATCTTCATGCTGTAGTCCGCGATCTGGCGCAGCTCCTCGGGGGTAGCGGCTCCCAGAGCGGCAATGTGGTAATCATTCACCAGCGGATCGCCCAGCGCGTCGTCCTTATAGCAATACTCGAGCACGGTGCAGTTGAGCTTGGTGCCCTCTTCCATGCCGAGACGCTTGGCAAGGCTGCCTGCGGCGACATTGCGGACAATGACCTCCAGCGGAACGATCTGTACCTTCTTGACGAGGGTTTCCGTCTCGGAAAGCTCCTCCACCAGGTGGGTCGGGATTCCCTTGCCTTCCAGGAACTTCATCAGATGGTTCGTCACCTGATTGTTGACCGCGCCCTTGCCGCGAATCGTCCCGCGCTTTGCGCCGTTTCCTGCGGTGGCGTCGTCCTTATACTGGACGAGATAAACATCCGGGCGGTCCGTTTTGAATACCTTCTTTGCTTTTCCTTCATAAAGCAGTTCCAGTTTTTCCATGATTCAAAATCCTCTCTTCCTGCGGCAAATTTCCGTAGTTGATCCACAAAGGGCACTACGGAAGTATGTACCCCGCAGCGCCCTTGCTGTTTACGACTGTTATTTTACCGCGTTCCGATGCGTCTGTCAAGCCGATCCGCGCAAAGTGCGCAGATTTTATACTTTGCTGTAAAATCACGGGATTTTCTTTTGCGGAATCGTCTCTTCTTCTGAAATTTCAAAAATGCCATCTTGCAGGATCTTGATCTTTCTCCTGCAAAGTGATATAATGCTTCGCGATGAACAAAGGCGTTCGCAGACCGCTTTCCACACAGCGGCCTGGGGACGCCTTTTTCTTTTATATGTATTTTTCGGGCGGGCACAGCCGCCTTGCCCGGCACAGGAGGGAACGCCATGGAACAGCCAATTTATCTTCTGCTGGAAAACGGAGAATGGTTTGAAGGGAAAAGCTTCGGCGCACAGCCTGCAAACAGCGGTATTTCCGGCGAAGTCGTTTTCACCACCGCCATGACAGGGTATTTGGAAACCCTCACCGATCCCAGCTACTGCGGACAGATCGTGGTACAGACCTTTCCGCTGATCGGCAATTACGGAATTATCCCCGAGGATTTTGAAAGCAGACACCCACGGCTTGCAGCTTATGTGGTAAAAGAATGGTGCCGGGTTCCCTCCAACTTTCGCGGCAAGGGGGATCTCGACGCCTTTTTAAAAGAAAAGGGAATTCCGGGGCTGTACGGGATCGACACACGCGCCCTGACGCGCCGCCTGCGCGATCACGGCTCCATGAACGGCCTTTTGACGCTGACTCCTCCCCCCTACTCTGAAGAAATCATCCAATCCCTCCGGGATATCCGGCAGGAATCTCCCGTCCCGCTGGTCACGCGCCGGGAACCGGAACGCTTTGGGGAGGGGAAAACCCATATCGTCCTGTGGGACTTCGGAGCCAAGCAGAATCTGATCCGCGAGCTGCTCCGGCGCAGCTGCCGGGTAACGGCGGTTCCCTCCTTTTATACGGTGGAGCAGATTCTGGCGCTGCATCCACAGGGAGTGCTCCTCTCCAACGGCCCCGGCGATCCCGCCGCCAACACAGCGATCATTCAGGAAACGGCGAACCTCTTTGAAGCCAAAATCCCGATGATGGGCGTCTGTCTCGGGCACCAGCTGATGGCGCTCGCGCGCGGCGCGCAGACGGAAAAGCTGCCGTTCGGCCACCGCGGCGCCAACCAACCCGTCAAGGACAAGGAGACGGGGCGCGTCTCCATCACCAGCCAGAACCACGGCTACACCGTCCGCCCGGACAGCCTGCCGGACTGCGCGTCCCTGCGCTTTCTGAACTGCAACGACGGCACCTGCGAGGGGATCGTCTACCGCGACGCGCCCGCCTTTTCCGTCCAGTTCCACCCCGAAGCCTGCGCGGGCCCGCACGACACCGCCTATCTGTTTGACGATTTTCTCAAACTCGTCCATCATTCGGAAAGCGAGGGATCCCCATGCCGCTGAAACAACACCTCAAAAAAGTTCTCGTCGTCGGCTCCGGCCCGATTGTGATTGGCCAGGCCGCGGAATTTGATTACGCCGGAACACAGGCCTGCCGCGCGCTGCGCGAGGAAGGGCTGAACGTCGTCCTTGTCAACTCCAACCCCGCCACCATCATGACGGACGGAGCCATTGCGGACGAGGTGTATGTGGAGCCGCTGACGCTCCCCTCCCTGCGCGAGATCATCCGCCGGGAAAAGCCGGACGGCCTGCTCTCCACTCTCGGCGGACAGACGGGCCTGACGCTGTCGATGCAGCTTGCCCGCGAGGGCTTTTTGCAGGAACAGGGGGTTGAACTGCTCGGGGCGAAGCTGGAAACGATTGAAAAGGCGGAGGATCGGGAGCTGTTCAAGGAGACGATGGAATCCATCGGCGAACCGGTGATCCCCTCCCGCGTGGTCACAGAAGTGGAAGACGCGCTCTCGTTCGCGGAGTTTATCTCCTACCCCGTCATTGTGCGCCCCGCCTTCACGCTCGGCGGCACGGGCGGCGGTATCGCGGGAAACGAAAAGGAGCTTTCCGAGATCGCCGCAAACGGCCTGCGCCTTTCCCCCATTCATCAGATTCTGGTGGAAAAATGTGTCTCCGGCTGGAAGGAGATTGAATTTGAGGTGATGCGCGACGGAGCCGGAAACGTGATCACCGTCTGCTCCATGGAAAACCTGGATCCCGTGGGCATCCACACGGGCGATTCCATCGTCGCCGCCCCGGCCTTGACGCTGGCGGATCGCGAATACCAGATGCTGCGCACCGCCGCGCTTAACATTATCTCCTCCCTTGGCATCGAGGGAGGCTGCAACTGCCAGTTTGCCCTCGACCCGGAAAGCTTCCGGTATGCCGTGATTGAGGTCAACCCGCGCGTGTCCCGTTCCTCGGCTCTGGCGTCTAAAGCAACCGGCTACCCCATCGCGCGCGTCGCCGCCAAAATTGCTGTCGGCCTGACGCTCGACGAGATCCCGAACGAGATCACCGGCAAGACAGCGGCCTGCTTTGAACCCGCGCTCGATTATGTGGTGGTCAAGTTCCCGAAGTGGCCCTTTGACAAATTCATCTATGGATGCCGCCGTTTGGGCACGCAGATGAAAGCAACCGGCGAGGTCATGGCCATCGGCCGCAGCTTTGAGCAGGCCATGATGAAGGCCGTGCGCGGCGCGGAGCTTTCGCTGGACACACTCGCTATGCCGAAGCTGGCATCCTTGACGGAGGAGGAGCTGAAAAAGAAAATCCGCGCGCAGGACGACGAGCGCATTTTCGCAGTCTATGAATCGCTGCGCCGCGGCACGCCGATCGGGGAACTGCACCGTCAAACCAAAATTGACGAATGGTTTCTCGCGAAGCTGTGGAATCTGGCGGCGATGGAGCGCGCGCTGCGGGACGAGCCTCTGACGGAAGAATTGTACCGCGCGGCCAAGCTGCTCGGCTTCCCGGACAGCGCGGTGCGCCGTCTTTCCGGCCAGGAGCCCCCGCTTGCCCTGCCCGCGTCCTGCAAGATGGTCGACACCTGCGGCGCGGAGTTTGAAGCCGAAACGCCGTACTTCTATTCCTCCCCCGGCGAGGAGGACGAAGCCCTGCCGTTCCTGAAACGGAAAGCCAGCGGAAAACCTGTGGTGCTGGTATTCGGCTCCGGCCCGATCCGCATCGGCCAGGGAATCGAATTCGACTATGCTTCCGTCTACTGCGTCATGGCGCTCAAACGCGCGGGATACGAGGTGGCCATCGTCAACAACAACCCCGAAACCGTCTCCACCGACTTCAACACCGCCGACCGTCTCTACTTCGATCCGCTCACAGCGGAGGACGCTCTGCGCATCGTGGAGCTGGAAAAACCTGTGGGCGTGGTTGTGGCCTTCGGCGGACAGACGGCCATCAAGCTGACCAAGCCCCTCGCGGCGGCGGGCGTGCCGATTCTCGGCACACAGCCGGACGGGATCGATCTCGCGGAGGATCGCGGACGCTTTGACGCACTATTGGAGGAACTGGGAATCAGCCGCCCGGCGGGGCGCTCCGTCCTCACGGAGCAGGAAGCGCTCCAAGCCGCCCATGAGCTCGGCTATCCCGTTCTGATGCGTCCGAGCTACGTTCTCGGTGGGCAGAATATGATCATCGCGTTCACGGACAACGACATCCGCGAATACATGAACGTGATTCTCACAGCCAACCCGGACGCGGATGTTCTCATTGACAAATACCTGATGGGCACCGAGGTGGAGGTGGACGCGGTATGCGACGGCGAGGATGTGCTGATTCCCGGCATCATGGAGCACATTGAACGCGCCGGAATCCACTCGGGCGACTCCATCGCCGTCTATCCGGCATGGAACCTGAGCGAGGATCTGACCCGCCAGCTCGTGGACTTCTCCAAAAAGCTGGCTCTGGCCCTTGGCGTCAAGGGATTGGTCAACATCCAGTACGTCATCCACGAAGGAAAAATCTATGTCATCGAAGCCAATCCGCGCTCCTCGCGCACCATTCCCTACATCAGCAAGGTGACGGGAATCCCGCTGGTGGAGCTGGCCGTGCGCGCTATGCTGGGCGAAAAGCTGTCCCAGATGGGCTATGGCACCGGCCTGGCCGCCCCCGCCGCCTATCACGCGGTCAAAGTTCCCGTGTTTTCCTTTGAGAAGCTCGGCGGAGTGGATACCCAGCTCGGCCCGGAGATGAAGTCCACCGGCGAAGTGCTCGGCATCGCGCCCACCATGGAGGAAGCGCTTTACAAGGGGCTGATCGCCGCGGGCTACCGGATCGAAACCAGCAAGGGCCTGCTGGTGACGGTACGGGATTCCGACAAGGGTGAGATCGCGCCGATTGCCGCCGCCTTCGCCGCCCTCGGCTTCCCCCTTTACGCCACACAGGGCACGGCCAGCGTCCTGCGCGAAGCAGGGCTGACGGTGGAAACGGTTCAGAAAATCCATGAGGCAAAGGAAAACACGATGACGCTTCTGGAAAGCGGAAAAATCGGCTGCATTCTGTCCACCTCCGCCAAGGGACGCATTCCGGCGCGCGACAGCGTGAAGATTCGCCGCAAGGCCGTTGAGCTGGGGATTCCCTGTTTGACGGCTCTCGACACGGCGGCGGCCCTTGCGTCCATTCTTGGCCGGAATTTCCGCGAGGAGGATCTGGTTCCGGTGGATATTGCGAAGATTCTCCCCGCAAAAAAGAGATGATATCGCTTTTTTGCTGTGCTATAATAATGAAAGAAACGGCACAGCCGCAGTCCGTGCGCAAGCGCGGCAAAGCTCACCATCACGGCGGCACGCAAATTCTGCCGCCGGAGCACGAGGGTAAAACGTAAGAAAGATGGAGGAACAGACACGATGAAGCTGAATGAACACTACCTTTCCCTGGAGGAAAGCTATCTTTTTTCGGAGATCGCGCACCGCGTTTCCCGCTACACAGCGGAGCACCCGGAAGCCCAGGTGATCCGCATGGGAATCGGGGACGTTACGCTTCCGCTGTGCGGCGCGGCGGTACAGGCGCTGCACGAGGCCGCCGACGAACAGGGCAAAAAGGAAACCTTCCACGGCTACGGCCCGGAACAGGGCTATGATTTCCTGCGGGAAGCCGTGAAGAACTATTATGCCACCTATGGCGTTACGCTCGACGCCGCCGATATCTTTATCGGGGACGGAGCCAAGAGCGACGTGGGAAACATCCTTGACCTGTTTGACGCGGACAACACCGTCCTGATTCCCGATCCCGTCTACCCGGTCTACCGGGATACGAACCTGATGGCGGGACGGCGCATTGTCTACCTGGACGCCAACCGTGAAAACGGCTTCCTGCCGATGCCCGATCCGGCCCAGAAGGCGGACATTATCTATCTCTGTTCCCCGAACAACCCGACCGGTGCGGTCTACAGCCGCGATCAGCTGACGGAATGGGTGCGTTATGCCAACGCGCAGGACGCGGTTCTGCTCTTTGACGCTGCTTATGAAGCTTTCGTGCAGGATCCGGAGCTTCCCCGCAGCATCTTCGAGATCGAAGGAGCGCGCACCTGCGCCATTGAGTTCTGCTCCCTGTCCAAGACAGCCGGTTTCACCGGTATGCGCTGCGGCTACACGGTCATTCCCGGCGAGCTGAAACGCGGCGGCGCTTCCCTGCGCGCGCTCTGGCTGCGCCGTCAGACAACCAAATTCAACGGCGCGTCCTATCCCGTGCAGCGCGCAGCGGCGGCTGTCTTTACGCCGGAGGGGATGGAAGGATGCCGGAAGAATCTGGAGGTATACCGTCAAAATGCCCTTCTGATCTCCCGCACGCTCACGGATCTGGGGATCTGGCATGTCGGCGGCGTAAATTCTCCTTATATCTGGATGCAGTGCCCGAACGGGATGCGTTCGTGGGAATTCTTTGACCTCCTGCTGGAAAAAGCGCATCTGGTCGGCACGCCGGGCAGCGGCTTCGGCAAGAACGGAGAAGGCTTCTTCCGTCTGACCGCGTTCGGCTCCCCCGAAGCCACCCAGGAGGCTATGGAGCGTTTGAAAAAGCTTCTCGCCTGATTTTTCGTCGTTTGCATTTTGAATCACATCTGATATATTGCTGCATTATGAACAATCGCCCTGTTCTTCGGTTTCTCGAAAACAGGGCGGTTTTCGTTTTTTCTTTCTCAATTTTTACAGTTCGTAAAATATACACAAGCTTTCGCCGCTCTGTGCAATTTCGTTTTTGCATTTTTAGCCGGTATAAATTGCAAAATTGCAATTGACTTTCCCGCGCACACGCGCTATAATACAGACATGAAGCAAGGGTGCTGCGGTGAAAGCCGCGGCACCCTTCTTTTTGTTTGTGAATGCATGGCCATGCGTTTGACTCTGCAAATTCTGGAGGGATTCTCAATGGGACTGAGCTTTTCATCGGCTGACACCATCTGGGTGCTGCTGGGTGCGGCACTGGTGTTCTTTATGCAGGCCGGTTTCGCCATGGTGGAGACCGGATTTACACGAGCCAAGAACGCCGGCAATATCATCATGAAAAACCTGATGGACTTTGCCATCGGCACCCCGATTTTCTGGTTTTTCGGTTTTGGCCTTATGTTCGCGGGCTCCGGCGCGCTGATCGGCGGCCTCGACTTCTTCATTCAAAAGGACTACAGCTTCCTCGGCCTCTCCGTGCCGCTGTGGGCCTACGCGATTTTCCAGACCGTGTTCTGCGCCACCGCCGCCACCATCGTTTCCGGCGCCATGGCGGAGCGCACCAAGTTCATCGCCTACTGCATCTACAGCGCCGTCATCAGCGCGTTCATCTATCCCGTCTCCGGCCACTGGATTTGGGGCGGCGGCTGGCTCGCCCAGCTGGGCTTCCATGATTTCGCGGGCTCCACGGCTGTGCATATGGTCGGCGGCGTGGCCGCTCTGGTGGGCGCGAAGATCCTCGGGCCCCGCATCGGCAAGTATGACAAGGACGGCAAGCCCCGCGCGATCCCCGGCCACAGCCTGACGCTCGGCGCTCTCGGCGTGTTCATCCTCTGGTTCTGCTGGTTCGGCTTCAACGGCTGTTCCACCATCTCGGTTTCCAGCGATGAGAGCATGATCGCCGCCGGCCGCATCTTCTTCACCACAAACCTCGCCGCCGCCACCGCGACGGTCGCCGTCATGATCATCACCTGGATCCGCTACAAAAAGCCCGACGTCTCCATGACGCTCAACGGCTCCCTTGCCGGGCTTGTCGCCATCACAGCGGGCTGCGACGTGGTCACTCCCGTGGGCGCGTTCTTCATCGGCCTGATTGCCGCCTTTGTTGTCGTCTTCGGCATTGAGTTTGTCGACAAGGTGCTCAAGATCGACGATCCGGTCGGCGCGATTGGCGTGCACGGCTTCTGCGGCGCGACCGGCACTCTGCTGACCGGCCTGTTCGCCTACTATCTCACCGACGACAACGGCAACCCCCTGGGCCTGTTCTACGGCGGCGGCTTCCAGCTCTTCGGCACACAGCTGCTCGGCGTGATTTCCGTCATCGCCTGGGTTGCCATTACCATGACGATTGTGTTTACTATCATCAAGAAAACCATCGGCCTGCGCGCCAGCCGCGAGGAGGAAGTACGCGGCCTGGACGTCACGGAGCACAACCTCGTCAGCTCCTATGCCGACTTCCTGCCCATGCCTCCCCAGGTGCTGACCGGGGAAACCGAAAACGCCACCTCCGTCCTGCTGCAGGGACATGAAACCGTCGCGGCGGCGCCCGCCATCCAGCCCGCCGCCACAAATGCGACGCTCACCAAGCTTTCCATCCTCTGCCGTCAGGAAAGCTTCTCTCAGCTGAAAGACGCCATGAACGCCATCGGCGTCACCGGCATGACCGTCACCCAGGTGCTCGGCTATGGCCGTCAGAAGGGACGCGATACCTACTACCGCGGCGTCAAGCTGGATGACGCCAAGCTTCTGCCGAAGGTAAAGGTGGAGGTTGTGGTGAGCAAGGTGCCTGTGGAAACCGTCATCGAGGCGGCACGCAAGGCCCTCTACACCGGCCATGTGGGCGACGGCAAAATCTTTGTCTACCATGTGGAAAACACGGTTCGGATCCGCACCGGAGAACAGGGCTTCGACGCCCTCCAGGGAGAGGACTGAACCCAATAAAAAGAAAGGCCCGGACGCCAACGCCCGGGCTTTTCGCCGTTTCAATTTACAGAAAGGGAGCCAGTCAAAGATGAGAAAGATCAACGAGGAATGCGGTGTGTTTGGTGTGTATCGGGAGGAGGAAGCCCCTCTTTTAACCTATTTCGGGCTCCACGCCCTTCAGCACCGCGGCCAGGAGGGCGCGGGAATCGCCTGCGCCGACGGGCGGGACATTACCTGCCGCAAGGGCTGCGGTTTGCTGACCGAGGTGTTCCGTCACGAAACGCTGGAGGAACTGAAGGGTCACAGCTGCATCGGTCATGTGCGGTACGCCACGGCGGGCGGAAATGAATTGGAGAACGTGCAGCCACTCGCCGCCCGCTCCTACCTTGGCTGCGTAGCCGTGGTGCACAACGGCCAGATCGTCAACGCCGCTCCCTTACGCCGGGAGCTGGAAGAAAAAGGCAGCATCTTCCGGGGAACCAGCGACAGCGAGATCATCCTGCATCTGATCCAGGGCGGGACGGGCAGCCTGCTCGAAAAAATCGAAGCCGCCTGCCGCCGTCTGGAGGGGGCGTTCAGCTTTTTGATTCTGACGGAAAAAAATCTGTACGCCATCCGGGACAAAAACGGGATCCGTCCGCTCTCCATCGGCCGCACGGCCGGGGGCAGCTGGTGTGTGAGCAGCGAAACCTGTGCGTTCGGCGTCATCAACGCCCGGTTTGTGCGCGACGTTGCGCCGGGAGAGATTGTGAAATTCTCCGCGTCGGGCGCGGAATCCTTCTTCTACACGAAGGAATGCACCCACCGGCTCTGCGCCATGGAATACATCTATTTTTCCCGCCCCGACAGCATGTTGGAGGGGCGCAGCGTTCACGCCGTGCGAAAGGAGACGGGGCGGCGGCTCGCCCGGCTGGAAGAAAACGGGACGTTTGCCGATATCGTCGTCGGCGTGCCGGACTCCTCCCTCTCCGCCGCCATGGGCTACAGCGAGGAGCTGGGCCTTCCGTATGAGATGGGACTGATCAAAAACAAATACACCGGCCGCACCTTTATCCAGCCCACCCAAAAACTGCGCGATACCGGCGTGCGCATGAAGCTTTCCGCCAGCCAGCCCGTGGTAGAGGGAAAGCGCGTTGTGCTCATCGACGATTCCCTTGTACGCGGCACCACTTCCCGCCGGATTGTGCAGCTTCTGCGGGAAGCGGGCGCGGCTGAGGTGCATCTGCGCATTGCATCCCCGGAGATGAAATTCCCCTGCTTCTATGGGGTGGACACCTCTACCCGCGCGGAGCTGGCCAGCGCCAATCACACGCCGCAGGAGCTCTGCCGTCTGCTGGGAGCCGATTCCCTTCGCTTCCTGCCGGACAGTGAACTCTGTGGGGCCTGCGGCGGGGATTCCCTGTGCCGGGCCTGCTTCACCGGCAGCTACGTCACCCCCCTGTTCGGGTGCGGAGAAAGCGCCGGGCTAACCATCTCAGCCGGAAACGCGCTCTGAAAAGGAGCGGCACAGCGATTCCACCCGTTCCTTTGCGGCAAGCAGCTCACGCGGCTCTCCGAAATTCTTGCGGTACACCTCGATGATCAGATCGCCTGCATACGAGGAATCCCGCAGCAAATCAAGCAGCTTCTCATATGCCATCGTTCCGCATCCCGGCAGCAGGCAGTCCGCGCCGGGAACGTTGTCGTTGATGTGCAGATGCACCAGGCGCTCCCCCATCGCGCGGCACATGGCAAAGGGATCCTTGCCTGCCCGCACCGCCTGTTTGATATCGAACACGAAGGCGCATTCTTCGCCAAGCTGTTTACGCATCCGGGCGATAAACTCCGGGTCCTCGCTTCGGAACTGGTTGACATTCTCCTGTGCGACGGCAATTCCGAAGCTTTGTCCCAGACGGTACAGACGCAGATAGCGTTCCAGATACTCCTCCTCCGTGATCTTTCCTTCCCGGTAGCCGCGCTGTCCATGCAGGACGAGGAGCTTCGCGCCCAGCATTCCGGCCGCTTCAAAATACCGCTTGTAAAATTCCAGCCCATCTTCCACACGGCGCAGGTATTCGGAAAAAAACAGCGTTCCCTCAAAGCCGGAGGTAAACGGATGCAGGGATTTCACCTGCGCCCCCGTCTCCTCCAGGCGCGTCCGGAGCATCCGGACAAAGGAAGGATCCAGCTCGCTGCTGGTATTGATAAAAAGTTCAAACAGCCTGAAATCCATGGAAAGCAGGAGATCCAGCGATTTTTCGATCTCCATCGGATACAGGCATGCGGTTGAGATTCCGGTTCTCATGGTTTCCTTCTGAGCCTCCATCCTCCCGATCTGCCCCGCGCCGGAATCCCAGCGTTTTTCGGACAGAATCGGAATCTTCTTTTTATCACTTTACTATTTTTGCACGGCGTTTGCAAGAAAAACAGCACCGTGCGCAAATGAAAAGAACTCTCCGGGATATACTATGGATATTCTGCGAAAAAGGAGAGTGTCATATGGAAACCAAAAAGACGGAAAACGCCGATGAGGAGCTGCTGGGCGAACTGTCCCGCACCGCCGCCATGGGAGTGGAAGCGATGGAACTGGTGATTTCCAAAGCGGAGGACAGCGCGCTGCGCGGCAAACTGGAACGCCAGGAACAAAGCTATCGCAAGCTTGCGGATCGTGCCAGAGATTTGATGGAGAAAAAAGGACTGCGCCCCGAGCCCGGTCCGGCTCTGCAAAAGGCGATGCTCTGGGGCTCCGTGCAGATGAGCACCCTCACCAACACCAGCTCCTCCCACCTGGCCGAACTGACCATCAACGGCACCACGATGGGCATTGTCAGCCTGACCAAATGCATGCACGATCTGGCGCACGCGGACGGACAGGCGCGGGCGCTGGCCGAGGAATTTCTTTCCGCTCAGCAGCAGACAGTGGAAGAACTCAAGGCTTTTCTTTGAAAAAGCAAAAACTGGAAGTTTTCGCCCGCCGCAGAATTTTCCGATTCTGCGGCGGGTTCTTTTTTCGCTGCAACCGGAAGCCTGCCGCAACAGCCTTTTCATTTCCCAGGAATAATGCTACAATAGAGCAGGATCCTGCCCGGCAAACAGAAAACCCGGCAGGAAACGGCAGAGCCAAAATCGAAAGGCCCTGGGCTGCTGAGGGGAGTTTTCCATATTGCAGGAGGAATATCGCGCATTGCCTCCCCTTGCCGATACCATCCTGCGCCAGCTTCTGGACTGTCTGGGAAACGCCGTCACGGAGGACTTGCTACAGGAGGAAACGCCGAATTCGCCATCCAGCGCGATGTACTACATCCAGCAAGCGGAAATCGTCGTCGCATGCAACGGAATCCCGCTTCCCCAAAATGAACGGGCCCTCGCCTTTTTGATGCAGCAAAAGGATAAACACTGGGGATCTCCCTTCGACGGCCTTTCCCTCTCCGCTCTCGCGCCACAAAGGCCGGAACAGGCAAAAGCCGATCATGACAAACAGAGCGAAAGCTGATATAATAGAAATGTTTGACCCTGGATTGCCCACTGCGGCAGACAGGGCATTGGAATCAGAATGAGGAGCGTATCCATATGGCATTATTCAGCGCCAGCAATTTACAGAAATCCTTCGGCACCGACGTTATCTTCTCGGGCGCGTCGTTCGAGATTCAGGAGGGCGACCACATCGGACTGGTGGGCGTGAACGGCTCCGGAAAAACAACGCTGTTCCGTGTGCTGACGGGAGATCTTCCCAGCGACGGGGGCGAAATCTATCAGGCAAATTCCGCCGTGATCGGCTACATGGAGCAGCATGTCTGCCGCGATCTGGAAAAAAGCGCCTACAGCGAGGTGCTCTCCGTCTTTTCCCCGCTCCTGGAGATGGAACGGGAACTGGAGGAAATCAATCACCGGCTTCAGGCGAAAGCGGGCAATCTGGACGAGCTGATCGAGCGGCAGGCTGCCCTGACGGAACGCTTTGAGCGCGAGGGCGGTCTGACCTGCCGCGCACGGGCGCGCTCCGCCCTCATGGGCCTTGGCTTTGACGACACGCAGATGGCCCAGCCGATCGCCGTCCTGAGCGGCGGACAGAAGGCCAAGCTTCAGCTGGCAAAAATGCTGCTCAGCGGCGCGAATCTTCTGCTGCTCGACGAACCGACGAACCATCTGGACATCGAGAGCGTGGAATGGCTGGAAGACTTCCTGCGCGCCTATCATGGGGCCTTTCTCGTCATCTCCCACGACCGTTATTTTCTCGACCGCATCACCCAGCGCACCTTTGAAATGGAGCACGGACGTTTGACAGCGTACCGGGGAAATTACACGGCTTTTCTGGCGCAGAAAGAGGAAAACCGGCTTGCCATGCAGCGCAAATACGACAACACCAAGCGGGAAATCACCCGGTTGGTGGGCGTTGTCGCCCAGCAGCGCCAATGGAACCGCGAGAAAAACATCCGCACGGCGGAAAGCAAGCTCAAAGTGATTGAACGTCTGGAAAGCACGCTCGAAAAGCCGGAGGACTCGCCCGAAAGTCTCCGCTTCACCTTCCCCATCCATCAGCGCGGCGGCAATGACGTGCTGATCACAGAGGATCTGGCGCTCTCCTTCGGGGAAAACCATCTGTTTTCCGATGTAAATCTGCACGTGCGGCGCGGAGAACGCGTCTTTCTGATCGGTCCGAACGGCTGCGGAAAAACCTCGTTCCTGAAAACACTGCTCGGCCAATACAAACCGGATCGGGGAGAAATCCGCTTCGGCGCGGGGATCGACGTCGGGTATTACGACCAGATCCAGGCAAATCTCGATCTGAACAAGACCGTCCTCGATGAAATCTGGGACGCATACCCCCGCATGACACAGACGGAAGTGCGGAACGCTCTGGCCGTGTTTCTCTTTTTCGGGGACGATGTGTTCAAGCCGGTGTCCGCGCTCTCCGGCGGCGAGCGCGCCCGCGTGCTGCTGCTTCGCCTGATGCTTTCCCAGGACAATTTTCTGCTGCTGGACGAGCCGACCAACCATCTGGATATTTCCTCCTGCGAGGCGCTGGAAGACGCGCTGCAAGGCTATGAGGGAACGCTGCTGATTGTCTCCCATGACCGCTATCTGATCAATAAAATCGCGGACAAGGTATACTGCTTTGAGGAGACGGGTGTTTCCTGCACACTTGGCGGCTACGATGCGTATCTCGAAGCAGCCCACGCCAAAGCACAGGTGCAGCAGGCCTCCTCCGCACAAGCCCCTTCCGCGCGCGCGGCGGAGTACCGTGTGCGCAAGGAGCAGCAGGCCGCTCTGCGGAAGGACAAGGCGGCCCTGCGCCGTCTGGAAACGGAGATTGCGGAGACAGAGGAACGAATCGCGGCGCTGGAAACGCAGCTCGGCGATCCGGAAACGGCGGCGGACTATGAAGCCGTGGCACGGATTTCCTCTGAGCTGGAAGAAGCCCGCGCCCAAAACGAGGATCTCTTTTCCCGCTGGACAGAGCTGTCCGAGCGCCTGGAAGCACAAACGGGTGCAACCGGAGAATAAAAAAGCCGGGAGAGGAATTATCCTCTCCCGGCCATGCCGGCAGCGTCTTACTGCTGAACCTTGAACTGCTCGATTTCCGCGAGGAACTCGGCCGCCGCGTCGCTCTCCACCTCAAGGGTGACGGGCTTGGAGAGATCCAGGCTGAAAACACCCATGATGGATTTTGCGTCGATCTTGTACTTATCGGTTGTCAGATTGATCTGAAAATCATATTTCGTGGTAATCGAAACAAACTTTTTGACTGCTTCAATGCTCGAAAGCATGATGTTCTCTTTTACCATTTTGCATTCCTCCTGTTGTTGCTTTCTTTTGATCATAATACACCGCAACGCCTTGGTCAATATGGATTATTGACAGAGAATCCCCTGGATTCCGCTGAAATCTCGACAGTTTGATCTGTCTTTTTTCTCTTTCTCCCCCTGTGCAGGGGACAATAAGCCCATCGGAAGGAGTTTTTTCATGAAGGTTTTTGCCATCACGCTTGGCTGTAAGGTAAACCAATACGAAACACAGGTGATGCTGTCGCAGATGTGCCGGGCCGGCTTTATCGCGGCATCCTGCGAAGAGGAGAGCGATGTGATTCTCGTCAACTCCTGCACCGTCACCGCGGCCAGCGACCATAAGGTGCGTCAGACGCTGCACCGCGCCAGACGCGCCGCCCCCTCCGCCGTTCTGGTTCTGACGGGCTGCATGCCGCAGGCCTTTCCGGAGGCGGCAGCCGCTCTGTCAGACGCGGACATTGTGTTGGGAAACACCAGCCGCGCCTCGCTCGTCCCCCATGTGCAGACCTTTCTGCGCACCCATGAGCGGATTGTGGATATTGGAAAGCATGAGACGGGAGAACGCTTTGAATCCATGCAGGTACGCGAGTTTCATGAGCGCACACGGGCTTTCCTGAAAATCGAGGACGGCTGCAATCGCTTTTGCAGCTACTGCATTATCCCCTATGCGCGCGGACGCGTGCGCTCGAAACCGCTGGAGGAGCTGAAAAACGAACTCGCGGAGCTGGGAGAAAACGGCTATCGCGAGGTGGTGCTGACAGGCATCAACCTCTCCGCCTACGGGCAGGAGCTGGGCCTTTCGCTCTGTGACGCGGTGGAGGCGGCCTGCGCCGTCCCGGGCATTGCGCGCGTGCGTCTCGGCTCGCTGGAGCCGGAGCAGATGGACGAACCCGTCATCGCGCGGATGGCACGTCAGGAAAAGCTTTGCCCGCAGTTCCATTTGTCTCTGCAAAGCGGATGTGACGCCACGCTGCGCCGCATGAACCGCCATTACGACACGGCGGAATACCGCCGCATTGTCGCAAACCTGCGCGCCGCCTTCCCCAATGCCGCCATCACCACCGATATTATGGTGGGCTTTGCGGGCGAGACGGAGGAGGAATTTCAGCAGTCCCTGGCGTTCGCGGAGGAGATCGGCTTTGCCAAGGCGCATGTCTTTGCCTATTCCCGCCGTCCCGGCACGGTGGCGGACAAAATGCCGGATCAGGTGTCCAAAAAAGAAAAGGAGGAGCGCAGCGCCCGCATGATCGCGGCAACTCAGCGCACAAAGGAATCCTTTTTCCAGACTCAGCTGGGACGGACGGAGCCGGTTCTGTTTGAGCAGACGTGCGCGCCCGGCGTGTGGGAGGGCTACACCAGCAATTATACGCCGGTACATGTCGTATCCTCCGAAATTCAGTCCGGTGAACTCCGCCCCGTTCTTTTGCAGGAAGCTTACGCGGAATTTTGCACCGGCAGTCTCGTTTCTCTTTGAGTTTTTTGCACAAATTTTACATTGTAAAGAAATTATGAGTTGACATTTCTCTGTAATCTGTCAAAATAGAAATGAGGGTATTGCATCGATCACATACAGAAAGAGGGAATTTTATGGCATCCGCGACAAAGGAGAAATTCACCAAACAGGAAAAAAGCTGGATCCTGTATGACTGGGCGAATTCCGTCTATGCCACCAACATTATGGCGGCTATCTTCCCCATCTATTTCACCGCTGTCTGCGGAGGCGACACTACCGGTATGCAGTGGTGGGGCTACGGCACTTCACTGGCAACGCTCATTGTGGCGGTCCTGGCCCCGATTCTCGGCTCTCTGGGAGATTACAAGGGGATGAAAAAGAAATTTTTCACCTTCTTCATGCTGGTCGGTGTATTCTGCACGCTGATCATGGCAATCTTCGACAACTGGCAGATGCTCCTGGTCGGTTATGTACTTTCGTATATTGGCTTTGCAGGCTCCTGCCTGTTCTACGATTCGTTCCTCACCGACGTGACCACACGCGAACGCATGGATAAGGTGTCCGCCTGGGGGTACGCGATGGGGTACATCGGCGGAAGCACCATCCCCTTCCTGATTTCCATCGGCATTCTTCTTGCCATGGGAATGGACAACCCCACGGCTGTGAAGCTGGTTGTGGTGCTGACCTCCGTGTGGTGGGGCGTATTCAGCATCCCCATGATGCGCAACGTTCATCAAAAATATTATCTGGACGGCAAACCCCAGCACATGGCCACCGCCGCTTTCACAAATGTGGGCCGCACTCTGCGGAGCATTGTGAAAAACAAAGGACTGTTCTTCTATCTCATTGCTTATTTCTGCTACATCGACGGCGTGGGAACCGTCATTCACATGTCCACCTCCTACGGCAGCACGCTGGGCCTGGACACGGTTGGTATGATTCTGGCCCTGCTGGTCACACAGATCGTCGCCATGCCGTGCTCCATCCTGTTCGGACGGCTCGCGAAAAAGCTGGGCGCTGTCCGCATGATTGGAATCGCGATCGTCGTGTATTTCCTGATCTGCGTGGTGGGCTTCTACATGGGTTACATCATTGAAGTGGACGAGCAGGCCATCGGCACGGCTCAGATCCTCTTCTGGATGATGGCTTTCCTGGTCGGAACGGTCCAGGGCGGGATTCAGGCTCTCTCCCGCTCCTATTTCAGCCGTCTGGTTCCGCCGGACAAAAGCAACGAATACTTTGGATTTTTCGATATCTTCGGCAAATTTGCCACTGTGGTCGGCCCCTTCCTTGTGGCTGTCGTGACGGGTGCGACGGGCCGTTCTTCCTTTGGCATTCTCAGCCTTCTGGTTCTCTTTGCCGTGGGCGGTCTGCTTCTTTTCCTTGGGCGCGAGCCGATGAAGCAGTCGGAAGCCGCTGCCGAGCAGGCCCGTCGTGCTGCCGGAGAGAAATAACAGCTTTTCTCTTCATAAAGCGTGAAAAAGTCCGGAGAGGTCTCAAAGATCTCTCCGGGCTTTTAGGCGGATATCGGGTATATGGAGAAATAGAGCAAACCGACAAAAATGAAGAATTTTAAAAAATGTTGTTTTTTATATCTATATGGATTATACTGGTATTATACTTTATTCTAATTCTCAAGGAGCACCCCCACTTGTCCGTAAACCTGTTAAACTTTTGACGCATGCCGAAACATAAAGTATACACAGGCTGAAACCGGCAAGTGTAAGGTATTTTCTTTGACATATTTCTTTGACATGTGTTGAAGAAAATACCTTTCACTTTTTCTGAACACGAGAAAAGAGAAGAGGTGTAAATGTAAGCCTTTTTTAACATGCGATCCTACTTAATATTAAGCCAGGAAGGGAAGCAATAACATGAAAAAAGCAGTAAAACAATCCACTCTATTGACAGCATTGAACCTGGGAACCATTATATTAGTGCTCGCCTTGACCTTAGCCTTTTCGTTTTCCGTTTACACGAATAACCGTGCCCTGAAAATGTATGAAAACGAACAGGAATTAACATCGGCTGCACAACAGTTTCTTGACGCGTCGAGCTATCTGACGGAGCAGGCCAGAGCCTGTGCCGCCACCGGAGACGAAACCTATTACAACAATTATCAGAATGAAGT
>DVGZ01000026.1 GCA_018712435.1 Candidatus Caccousia avicola | reverse complement strand
ACCTTGCCAAGCGCGCGAAGGCTGCCAACCTCGACGCTATCCATGACACCGTTCACGAGATGGCTCGCGACGAGGCTCGTCACGGCAAGGCTTTCGAGGGCCTGCTGAAGAGATATTTCGGCGCCTAATCGATTCCATTTCCAGCATATCCAATTCCGCACATCGCCGGACAGAGGGAAACCTCTGTCCGGTTTTTTTATGTTTCGGGCTTGTTTCAAAGCATGGAATTCATCCGTTTTTCCGCGTTCTCGGAGGAATACGCTTCATTGGCCGGGCGAACCAGCTCGCCATACTGTGCGCACAGCCCTTCATACGCTTTGCGCACCTCCCGCGGAATCTCCACATGGGCGATAAACCCCTTCCCTCTCGGCCCATAGCCGTTTGCATCGTCCATCAGGCGGGGAATCTCCCCCAGCAGCAGGGAAAGATATCTCTCCAAATCCCACATGCCGGGAATTTCTTCAGCAAAAGCAAGGCCGTTCTCTGTGGCAACCACTTTCGCACGGTATACGGCATAGTTGACGAGAACCGTTTCAGGAGAGCACGCCTGACGGAAGCCCGCGTCCATCCGGCGCTGCATGGACGCATCCTGGGAAAGAAGGATACTGGCCGGACGGATGCCCTGCTCCTCCAACAGGCGCAGGCAATACGTCACGTTGTTGCCGCAGTTGGTGGACTGGGTTTCCAGAGCATCGGGGCACAGTCCCCATTTCTCCCACAGATACGCGGCAAAGCATTCCGCTTCCGAACGCCCGGCGGTTTCTATATGGGGAAACTCCGCGTGTATCTTCTGACGAAGCGATTCCGTCGTGTGGCCTTCTCCCCCGACAATCAAAAACCGCTTTGCGGCTTTTTCCTGCATGGCGCGGGCCAGCACCTCCGCTCCGCAGAGAATGCTCCCGCCAAACAAAACCATCACGTCCGCCTGCTCCCAGCCATACCGCTTTTTCAGCTGTTCTCTTGTCAGGGCCGGGACGTCCCGCATTCCGCAGAAATCCCCGAGTACATTGATCCAATCCGCTGTTTGCTGCACATCCATGTCAGACACTCCTTGTTGTGTTTATCGAAAAATAGATTCCCGTTTCCGGTTCCGCCCGCTGCGGTAAGCGGCGAAAAAGGAAGCCCCAAACGCCGTTGTGTTTGGAGCTTCCTTTTTCTTATCTCATTCCTATCTGCGGCGCTTCCGCAAAGCAGTGCAGATGCAGCGGGCTGAGTACCTTCAGCCCTTCCCCCAGAGCGAAACCGCGCCCCTGCGCGCGCTGCTGGCTCTGCATGGTAAAATAAACGCGGTACAGGCCAAGCAGTTCCTCGTTCAGCTGGGAGCGGTGCAGCGCCATCGCGGCGAACTTTGTTTCAAAGGTATCGGTCACATCCACCACCACATTCGGCTCCTGGGTAAAATAGAAGCCAATCGCCGCAGGCTGCCACGGCGCGGTTTTGGTGCCGCGCGGATACTGCGCCAGCGAGGAGGAAAGAAACGCCTGCGCGGCGGCTCGTCCCGTGGTCACATGGTCAAAGTGCGCCTCGTAGCGCGCCCAGGGATCCGGGCAAAAAACCGCGTCCGGCTGGATTTTCCGGATCAGCTCCGCAATCATGCCCGCCAGCGCGGGAACGCTTTCCAAAGATCCGTCGGGCTGATCGAAGAAATGAAACTCCGAAACGCCGAGCGCGCGCCCCGCGGCGATCGTCTCCTCGCGCCGGAGAGCCGCCAGCTTTTCCGGATCCATCAGCTCGGCGGGCTGACCCAGATCTCCGTTTGTCACGGTGAGATAATGCACCTCACAGCCGCGTGCCGTAAGCGCGGCCACCGTGCCGCCCATTCCGATTTCATTGTCATCCGGATGCGGCTGAATGCAAAGAGCGCGTTTCGCCGTGAGAATTTCAGGTGGTTGAAAAAAAGCAGATACATCCATGGTTTTCCCTCATTTCCCCGCCGTGCGGCGGCTGTCCAGTTCTTTGCGGATGCTCTCAAGCTGCGCGGGCTTGAGATGATAAAGCGCCATCGGCGCCATGGAGAGCAGGAAACAAACCGCTGGGACTACAAACACAATCGCACTGAAACCGATCCGGACCGTATCGTTCGGCTCCATATTGTCCTGATAGCCCATCAGCGTCATGGAAAGGCCGAGAATTCCCTTGGAGAGCGTCGCACTGAGTTTGGTCAGGAAAGTGTTCATCGAGAACACGATTCCCTCGCCGCGAAATCCAAGCTTATATTCGGCGTAATCGATCGAATCCATCAGCATGGAGGTGCTGCAAATCAAGGCAATGCCGCTGAATGCGAAATTGAACCCAATAATGATTAATCCCAAAACCGGGCCGCCGCCCAAGACGAAAGGCAGGAAGCTTGTCACCGCACCGGCAGCGCAGGCAATCAGGAACAAATATTTCTTGTCCCAGCGGCGGATCAGAGCCGGAGAAAGCGCCATGCCGGTGATCATGCCCAGCACAAGGCTGAGTCCGATGTAGGTGACATAGCCCGAATCTCCCCACACATACACGGCGAAATACATCTGCGCCACCTGGCGGATGCTGTTGACCATGTTGACGACAAGAAGAGACACCATGAGCGCTTTGAGCGGACGGTTATCGAGAATTGTGTGGATGTTGCGGCGAAAGGGAATCCCCTTGACAGGGGGCTCAATGCGCTCCCGCAGCACAAACCCGCTCAGGATCATCAGCACGGCGGCTGAGATCGCCACAATCGCCGCCATCGCGGTGTAAGCCGACGCACTGCGCTCCCCGCCGAAGGCGTTGAGCAGGGGGACGCTGCCAACGGAGACGATCACCGTGCCGAGCGTGCCGCCGATCCGGCCCAGTGTCACCATACCGTTCTTTTCATCCGCATTGCGCGAGGAAACGGAGGAAATCGCCCAGATCGGGATATCATACACCGTATAGGTCATCCCCCAGAGCACATAGCTGATCGCGGCCACCGCCACCGTGCCCGCCGGAGATCCTCCGAAATTGACAAAGCACAGGATGGTCACCACGGCGATAAAGGCGGGACCCGCCAGCAGATACGGGCGGAATTTTCCGATCCGCGTCCTGGTCCTGTCCGCAATCATCCCCATCAGGATATCGTTGACAGCGTCCCAGAGACTGGCCGCCACCATGATGATGGTGACGCTCTCCGACGGAATATGCAGCAGATCCGTAAAGAAAAACATGACATACATCGTCACCATGCTGTAGATCATGTTCTGGCCCAGCAAACTGCCGGTATAGGTCACTTTTTCCCGCTTTGTGATGGTATGCATACGCCGACTCCCCTTCCTCTCCCACGCGTTGCGGGATGCTGGTTTCATTGTAGCATCCCCGGCTGGAAAAGGCAACGGCATTGCCCGGGAAAACCCATATCTGCCGCTTTTGGAAAAAACGGTTGCACGGAGAGAAAAAATTCGGTAAGCTATAAGAGACAGATCCAAAACCGCCCTTCCCATCTCTCCAGACACAAAAAGCGGGCGGTAAAAGAAAGCTGGGAATCGCATGACGCTGTTGCAGCAATGCCGCATCTGGTATAAAAACAAGGAATTTGAACGAATTATAAACACAATGGAAGCTCTGCCCTTTGACGATTGGACGCCCGCATTGGCCGGGATACTGGAAAAAGCGCGAAAAAGCCTGAAAGAGCAGATGGAGAAAAATGTGCTGGACGGAACCGGCCTGTTCACCGGACAGATTCTGCTCGCAGAGCCCCGCTGGGACAAACAGAAGCTGATCCGGCGGCTTGCATCGGAATGGGGACTGAAGGCCATGGAGAAGCAGAACCAGAAGTCCGATTCCCTGCTCTTTTTCGTGGGAGGCACCATTCTCTCCGTCTGCCTGATTTCCTCCCCTGTCCCGGACGGCCAAGCAGAGCGCGCCGCCGCCGCCAACTATCTGTGGCCGGAAGCGGAGGAACGCACAAGAGCGCACACCGCCCGGATTTTTGTGGGGGCCATGGGAGACGATGCCAGTCTCCTTGACCGCGGCAGGCTTCTGGTCGAGGTGCTCGCAAGCTGCTGCGATCAGGAAAACGCGCTCGGCGTATTGGTGAACGGCACGGTTTATGAGACGCGTCTTTATGAAACGCTCGCCAAGCTGATCCTCCTGAACCGGCTTCCGGTGGATAACTGGATTTGGTTTTCTTTCTTTCATGACGCGGGCGGCGTGAGCTGCTACACACGCGGAATGCGGGCGTTTGGAAAAGAGGAGCTGGAAGCCGTCCACTGCGGAGAAAAAGCCTCCGAGGCCCGGGAACTGGTGTTCCGCATTGCCGCCCATGTCCTGCAAAACAACATTGTGTTTCACGGCGGGGAGGTCATCCACGACGCGGACGGCCGCCGGTACGCCGTCTCCCGTGGAGAGGGCATTTTTTCCAAAGAGGAAACCATCCGGATTTTCCGGATTCCCGAGGAGCCGACATCCCCGGAAGAATAAAAAGCGCACCCCCGGTGCGGGATCCTGCGATCCTGCGCTGGGGGTGCTGTCGATCCTGCCGCTCTCAGACGGTGACAACCGCCTCGCAGCAGCGATAATCCGTATCAATGTTGTGGGCGATCAAACGCACCTTGTCCTGCATCGGTCTGTTTTCCCTGATTCTGCTGTTTCTCATTCATGAGGGGATCGCGGGTTCCCAATCGGTGACGGCGGCCGCCTCCCAGCTCCGCGATTTTGTTTCGACCAGCGTCGGTTTTCTGGTCAGCTGCGGAAAAAGCAGCAAGGCGGGCTGAGAAGCTTTCACAGCGAGCGAATCACGTCACAGGAGGGTGATATCCAGCTCCAGATGATACGCGCCGCCCGTCACCGCAAAGGCTTCCGGCATGGCAATGCTCCATGCCATATCGCTGCCGATCGGCCCGTGCGCCGCGTCAAGATGCAGGATCGTTTCCTTCCGGCGTGGTAGCTCGTGGTCGTGCGCCGCCTTTTGGCAATCCTCCACGGTATAGTGATGCGCGTCAAAATGGATCGGATTTTTGGATCGGAAGGAAATTTCATGCCCGTTCTGCTGTTTCAGACGCAGCCAGCGGGTTTCCTCATGCCCCCCGTTCTCCGACGGCGGGATAAAGGCAAAATGCTGATCCTGCACCGTGGATTCGTATACCGCGAGAGGAGCGGACAAAATCCGATCGGCATAGCACTCCTGTTGTCCGCGCCCGAAATAAGACAGCCCCTCAAAGCTCTCCGCCGTCCGGCATTCCAGACCCACGCGCGGCACCGCGCGATAGGAGGGATCCAGACAGAAATCCGCGCCGACGGTGAGCAGGCCATCCCCGCGCAGCGTATACCGCACCGTTCCGCCAATGGGCGGGCAATCGGTTTCCCGCTGGAAGAAGGGAACGTCCACCCGGATCTCCTTTGAGCCGGTCAGAACGCGCGGCTCGCCAAAAACAAAGGATTGTCCGCGAAGCTTGCCGTACTCCGTTTCCCATCCCCAGCCCGCCTGTGCGTCAAGGCCGGTGTAGGGGCGGTCAAAGCAGGGGACAAAGCCGCCTGTCAGATAGGTGTGCCCGTCCTTCTCGACGCCTTTCAGCATGCCGGTTTTTTTGTCCAGCCGCAGAACGGTTCCGGCCGCTTCCACTCGGATCTCCTCCCCGCTTTCCACAAGGGACGGCGCGCCGCACGGTACGGAAACCGGCTTTTCCGCCGCGCCGCTTTCCAAGGCAAACTGGAACAGGCCAATCTCCTCCCCCGCGTCCGCGTAGAAGGTTTTCTCCCTCCGGCGCACGGAAAATTCGATGGTATAGAGACAGCCGGTTTTCTTTTCGTGTGGGATTGCGATGGACAGCTCCTTCTGTTCCCCGGGACGCAGATCAGGAAGCTCGATCGCCTGCTCCGCCACCTTCACACCGTTTTCCCGGATCGATGCGACGCAGGAGAACGACGCGAGCGAATCGTCCAGGCTGTCGTTGCGCAGGACGAAGCGATCCCACGGATCCACCGTCTGCCACGGAGAAAAGACCGGGGGATGGCTGAAACGGACCGGCGCATAGGCTTCCTTTACCTCATGGGCCACCGGCTTCCAGCGCAGATCCGGCAGGACAATTCCATTGCACGTCATGAAGGGCGGGCAATCGCCTCCGTCCCTTCCCTCCACAAACGACTCTCCGAAATCCCCGCCATAGGCAAAGAAGGTTTCTCCACTTTCCGTTTTTCCGGGCAGGCACTTGTCCTGCCAGTCCCAAATATAGCCCCCCTGAAAGCGCGGGTAGCGTTCCGTCAGCTCCACAAAGCGGGAAAGCCCGCCGCCGCTGTTGCGGATCTGGTACAGATATTCCACCAAAATAATCGGGCGATCGTCCTCCGGATCGGCCAACATTTTTAAAATGGTGTTGTAATGGGCGTACATATTCCCACGGACGTCGGAAATGCGCTTGCCCGGCTCTCCGGCTTCGTACTGGCAAAGCCGGGTCGGATCGTATTCCTTGAGGAAACCGTACATCGCGGCATGGTTGGCGCCCGTGCCGCTCTCGTTTCCAAGCGACCAGGCGTAGATGCTGACATGGTTTTTATGCTGCTCCGCCATGCGCACGGCACGATCCAGAAACGCGCCGGACCAGCGCGCGGAATGGGTCAGCGCGCCGCCCACCCCATGCGTTTCCAGATTGCATTCGCAGATCAGAAGCAGACCGTACTCGTCGCAGAGGTCATACCAATCGGGACTGTCCGGGTAATGGCAGGTGCGCACCGCGTTGATGTTCATGCGCTTCATCTGGCGGATTTCCTCGATCATGACTTCCCTCGGCACAGCGCGTCCGGTTTTCCAGAAATGCTCATGCCGGTTGACGCCCCGGATGATCAGACGATTACCGTTGAGATAGATCACACCGGAACGAACTTCAATGCTTTTGAAGCCGAAGCGGCTCGATTCCACGTCCAGCACCGTTCCGTCCGGCGCGAGAAGCTCAAACACGGCGGTGTAAAGCGCGGGATGATCCGGCGACCACAAGCGGACAGAATCCAGCGTCACATGGACACGGGCGGTGTTGGCCGTCGGCACACGGTCGCAGCGGAAATCCGCTTCCGCCCGCACCTCTCCCTGTGCGCTTGCCAGAAGCGTCTGCTCCGCGTCGTAGAGGGACACGCGCGCACAGCAGGCGGCAAAGCCCTCCTCCCGCGATACGCGCACGTCGGCCTGGAACTCTCCCGTCCCGCGCACCACATCCGGGATCGCCATCCAGTGGACATCCTCTATGTGCAGCTTCGGCTTCGCGATCAGCCACACATTCCGGTAAATGCCGGACAGGTACCAGTAGTCCTGATCTTCCAGATAGGTGCTGTCCGCAAAGCGCATCACCTGGAGCGCCATCAGGTTTTCTCCGGGCCGGACATACGGTGTGATGCAGAACTCCGCCGCCAGCTTGCTGTCCTGGGAATAGCCCACGGGTTCCCCGTTGATCCACAGGTAAAACGCCGTCTCGACTCCCTCGAAATTCAGATACAGCTCACGGCCTTCCATCCGCTCCGGCAGGGTGAAGCGTTTCCGGTAGCAGCCGGTGGGATTTTCCTTCGGCACATGGGGCGGATTGACAACGCTCTGCCCTTCCTTCCCTGTCGCAAGCCAGCAATCGGTTTCCTTCTTCAGAAACGGGAACGCCACATTGGTATAAATGGGTTCTCCAAAGCCCTGCACCTCCCAGTTGGAAGGGACCGGGATATCCGAAAACGCGCTGTCGTCGTACTCCGGGCGGTAAAAATCATCCACCGCCTCCGGCGAGGGGTACAGCCGGAAGCGGTAGGAACCGTTCAGACTCATCGTATAGGGACTGCTCCCATAAGGGCCGGACAAGGCCCGCTCAGCGGTATCATAAGCGCCCCAGCGGGAATGCGCGGGCATCCGGTTGACGGAAAGCACCTCCAGATTCTCCCAATCCGGCGCGCGGTGAAACTCCTTCCAATTGTTTTCCATGTGCACAACTCCTTTTTCCTGCGCTCCGCGCTTTCTCTCCCACAGAAAGCAGGCGGGGCTTTGACGTTTTTCTGCTTTCATGATAAACTGTTTGCAGAAAAAAGGACATAGCGCAAATGGGAAAAAGGATGTCCTGATTGGGAAAGGAGTCCGCGATATGAATCACCCCTCTCTCTCCTCTGTGAAGCATGAGGTCACCTATCGTTTCATTGGAGGATCTCCGGAAAACGGAATCCTTTCCTGCGGCTTCATGCGCAAGAAAAGCGCGCAGAAATCACAAATCGACTTTGTCATTCCCTATTACAGCTGTTTCCTGCTTTTGCAGGGCAGCGGGGAATACTGGGACGAAACCGGGGCGCGCGCCGCGCTGACTCCCGGAAGCGTCTGCCAGCGCCTGCCGAACCGGCAGCACTCCACGCGCGTGGACGGCGACGGAAACTGGCTGGAATTTTACATCAGCTTCGGCAAGGGTGTATTCGACAGTCTGAAAAGCCTGGAACTGGTGCAGGAGACTGTCCCGGTTGGGAGGTTTGCCGATCCGCGCTCTCTCCTCCCTCTCTTTCACGGCCTTCTCTCCCGCATGAGCGCCGCGCCGGATTCTCTGCTGGCCGCCTGCCTTTTGGAAGCCCAGCAGCTTGTTCTGACGCTGACGCGCCCGCCTGATCCGCGCCCCGGTCTTTCTCCCGTGGTAGTCCGCGCCTGTGAGCTGCTGGAAAAGGATTCCGAAAGGGAGCTTCCTCTCCCGGTGGTCGCGGAACAGCTCTGTGTCGGCTATGAGACTCTGCGCAAGCAGTTCCAGCGGGAAATGCACCTTTCTCTCGAAGAATACCGGCAGAGCAGGCGTATGACCACCGCGCAGATGATGCTGCTGGAAGGCGAACCGGTCAAGGCGGTGGCGAAGGCTCTCGGCTACAGCGACGCATACGCCTTTTCCAAGCAATTCAAGCGCTTTTGCGGTTCCTCCCCCTCCGCTTACGCGCAAAGCCTGCTGCAAAAGCCCTGACAATAAAAAAGAGCCGGACAGCTCAGGGTTTCCCCTGGCTGTCCGGCTTCTGCATCAGGAAAGCCGTTCCTTAAAATCCTCATAGCCAAACCGGCGCACCAGAAAGCAATTGCCGTTCTTGTCCCTCCAAACAATGGAGGGAAGCGCCATGCCGTTGAACGTATTGGTCTTGACCATCGTATACAGAGCCATATCCTCAAACACAAGGCGGTCGCCCTCACGGAGCGGCGCGTCGAAGGAATAGTCGCCGATGACGTCCCCGGCCAGACACGTCGGTCCGCCGAGACGGAAGGTGTGCGCTTTCTCTCCCGGCTGGCCCGCGTCCTGCAGCGGCGGACGGTAGGGCATTTCCAGCACGTCCGGCATATGGCAGGCCGCGGAGGTATCGAGAATCGCGATATCCATGCCGTTTTGGAGCGTTTCCAGCACGCTGGTCACCAGAAATCCGGCGTTGAGCACCACGGCCTCCCCCGGTTCCAGGTACACCTCCACATGGTAGGTTTCCTTCAAATGGCGCACCACACGGATCAGCCGCTCCACGTCGTAATCGTCGCGGGTGATATGGTGGCCGCCGCCGAGATTCAGCCACTTCATCTGAGGAAGCCAGCGGCCGAATTTTTTCTCCACCGCCGCAACCGTCTCCTCCAGCGCGTCGGAATTCTGCTCGCAGAGCGTGTGGAAATGCAGGCCGTCGAGCAGCGGAAGGATCGATTCATCAAACTGGGCAAGCGTCGTCCCCAGACGGGAGCCGGGCGAACACGGATCGTAGATCGCATGCCCCTCCTGTGTGGAGTGCTCCGGATTCAGCCGCAGGCCGCAGGATTTCCCGGCAACGCGGGCGCGCGGCGCAAAGCGGCGCACCTGAGCCGGGGAATTGAACACGATATCATCCGCGTATTGCAGCAGCTCGTCCCATTCGTCCTCGCGGTAAGCCGGGGAAAATACATGCGTTTCCCCTCCGAATTCCTCATGGCCGAGACGGGCTTCATACAGGCCGCTGGCCGTGCTGCCCGCGAGATACTGCCGCAAAAGCGGATAGACGGCAAACATCGAGAACGCCTTTTGTGCCAGCAGGATTTTGCAGCCCGCGCGCTCCTGAACGTCCCGCAGAATTTCCAGATTGTGCGTGAGCCGCGTTTCATCCACCAGGAAATACGGCGTGCGCATCTCCCCTGTGATCGGCTGCATCAATCCACCAGGACCGGATCGCGGTCCACCTGCCACGGCAGGCCCCACTCATTGAGCGCTTCCATGTACGGATCGGGGTCAAACTCCTCGACCGTGTAAACGCCGGGCTTCGACCACTTGCCGGTGAGCAGCATCATAGCGCCCACCATGGCGGGCACGCCGGTGGTGTAGGAGATGGCCTGCGAGCCGACCTCCTTGTAGCACTCCTGATGATCGCAGACGTTGTAAATGTAGGCTTTCTGTTCCACGCCGTCCTTCCGGCCGGTGAAGATGCAGCCGATGTTCGTCTTGCCGACCGTGCGCGGTCCAAGGGAAGCCGGATCCGGCAGCAGCGCTTTGAGGAACTGGATCGGAACAATCTTGTGGCCCTCAAACTCCACCGGCTCGGTGGAGAGCATACCGACGTTTTCGAGACACTTCATATGAGTGAGATAGCTCTGACCGAAGGTCATGAAGAAACGGATGCGCTTCACACCGGGGATATTCTTGGCGAGGGACTCGATCTCCTCGTGGTGCAGCAGATACATGTCCTTCTCCCCGACTTCCTTGAAGTTGTACTCGCGCTTGATACTCATGGCGGGGATCTCCACCCAATGGCCGTTCTCCCAATAGGAGCCGGGAGCGGACACCTCACGCAGGTTAACCTCCGGGTTGAAGTTGGTGGCGAAGGGATAGCCATGATCGCCGCCGTTGCAGTCGAGAATGTCGATGGTGTCGATCTCGTCGAACAGGTGCTTCTGGGCGTAAGCGCAGTACGCCTGCGTCACGCCGGGATCAAAGCCCGTGCCCAGCAGAGCGGTGAGACCGGCCTTTTCAAATTTCTCCTTGTAAGCCCACTGGTAGGAATAATCGAAGTAGGCGGAGAAGCCCTCCTCCTTGCAGCGCTTCTCATACTGCGCGCGCCATGCGGGATCGGAGAGATCCTCCGGCTCGTAGTTAGCGGTATCCAGATAATTCACGCCGCACTCCAGGCAGGCATCCATGATCGTCAGATCCTGATACGGCAGAGCAATGTTCATCACCAGATCGGGCTGATAATCCCGAATCAGCGCAACTACCTGATCGACGTGGTCGGCGTCCACCTGTGCGGTGGTGATCTTCGTTTTGGTCGTTCCCTCCAGCTTCTCTTTGAGAGCGTCGCACTTCGACTTCGTGCGGCTTGCGATGCAGATCTCCGAAAACACCTCGCTGTTCTGGCAGCACTTGTGAATCGCGACGGACGCAACACCGCCGCAGCCGATAATCAAAACTCTTGCCATTTTCTATTCCTCCATTTAAATGTTATCTTAATGCAAAGCCAGCAGCATCTCGCGCACGGTTTTACAGGCCGCCGCCGTGGAGATCCCGCTGGGATCGTAGGGCGGGCTGAGCTCATTGACGTCGCACGCGACCACGTTGGCGCGGCTGCACACAAGCGTCACCGCGCGGCGCAGCGCGTCAAAGGACACGCCGCCCGGCTCCGGCGTTCCCGTTCCCGGAAACACGGAGGGATCCAACACATCGAGATCCACCGTGAAATAGACGGGCTTTCCCGCCAGACGGTCCAGCGTTTCTTCCAGGCCCTCAAAATCGAAGCGCCGGGTCGTGACGTGCTCCGCGCCCCAGCGGAATTCCTCGCGGTCGCCGGAGCGGATGCCGAACTGAAAGATTTTTCCATCTCCCACCAGCTCCCAGCAGCGGCGCAGAACACAGGCATGGGACAGCTTCGCGCCGAGATAGTCGTCGCGCAGATCGGCGTGCGCGTCAAAATGAATCACATGCAGCTCCGGGAAATGACGGGCCGCCGCGCGGAACGCTCCCAGCGTGACCAGATGCTCACCGCCGAGCAGGAAGGGGCGCTTGCCCGCCGTCAGAATTTCCTCCGCGGCTTCCTCAATCTGAGAAAGCGCTGTGGACGCGTCCCCCAAACAAAGCTCGAGATCCCCCAGATCCATCACCGCGATATCCTGCAAATCTCTGTCCTGATACGGACTGTAGCTCTCGATCCCGAACGATTCCCGGCGGATGGCTCCGCTGCCGAAGCGCGTTCCGGGGCGGTAAGACGTGGTGCAGTCAAAGGGAGCGCCGAACAGCACGGTAGCGGCTTCGTCGGCTTCCTTGTCACAGCACATAAAAACTTCAATATTCCTGTTCAACATCTTTCAGCAGCTCCTCCACATACGCGGGCAGGTAAAACGCGCCCTTGTGCAGTGTTGTTGTATAGTAGCGGCATTTCAGGCCGCGCAGATTCCACTGCGTTTCCTTGAGGTCGTGCAGCGGATGGTATTTCTTGGATGCAAAGCCGAACAGCCAGTGGCCGGACGGGTACGTCGGAATATGCGCCTGATAGACGCGGCTGATGTGGAACGATTCCACAATCCGCTTGTGCGCCCGCTGGCAGGCCGCAGCGTCCGCCTGATAGAACGGACTTTCATGCTGGTTCACCATGATACCGTCCTCGCGCAGCGCCTTGAAGCAGCTCCCGTAAAATTCCCGGGTAAACAGCCCCTCTCCCGGCCCGAACGGGTCGGTCGAATCGACGATAATCAGGTCATAGCAGTTCTCCTTGGAGCGGACAAACCGCACACCGTCCTCGTAGTGAATGCTCAAACGCGGGTCGTCGAGGCGGCAGGCCGTCTGCGGCAGATATTTCTTGCAGACCTCCACCACCAGCGGATCGATCTCCGCCATATCAATGTGCTCAATCTCGGGATAGCGCGTCAGCTCGCGGATCACGCCGCCGTCTCCCGCGCCAATAACGAGCACGTCCCTCACCTTGGGATGCACCGCCATGGGAACATGGGTGATCATTTCATGATAAATGAATTCATCCTTCTCGGTGAGCATCATATAGCCGTCGAGCGTGAGAAAGCGGCCGAACTCCGGCGAATCAAACACGTCGATGCGCTGAAACTCGCTCTTGCCGGAATACAGCTGCTGATCCACGCGGATAGACAGCTTGACGTTCGGCGTCTGGGCTTCGGAAAACCAAAAATCCAATTTATTCTCCCTCCCTGAGCACATTCAACCGTTCGATCTCGGGGTTTTCCGGCCCCGTCATCGAACAGCCCTTCTCCTTGGCGTACTCAATATAATCCAGAATCTGATCGGTGATGCGCTCGCCCGGCGCGAGGATCGGGATCCCCGGCGGATAGCACATGACAAATTCGCTGCACACGCGCCCTGCCGTCTCCCGCAGGGGAAGCGACTCCTTGGGCGCATAGAACGCGTCCTGGGGCGAAACGGCAACCTGCGGGTCGATGTACTCCTGCGTCATGAGATCCGCCTTGCTGCGCCCGAAGCGGCGGCGCACCTCGGAAAGCGCGCTCACCAGCCGCTCAATCTCCCGGGGACGGTCGCCCACGGAGATGTAGGCCAGGATGTTGCCGAGATCGCCGAACTCAATCTGAATGTCATATTCGTCGCGGAGCAGATCATAGACCTCAATCCCGGCCAGCCCCACGTCGAGCGTATTGACGGAAAGCTTCGTCACGTCGAAATCGTAGACGCTGTCGCCGTTGACCAGCTCGCGTGAGAAGGCGTAATAGCCGCCGATCGCGTTGATCTCCTCACGGGCGTATTCCGCCAGCCGGATCACGCGCTCAAAATCCGTTTTTCCGCGCAGGGCAAGGTTGCGCCGCGAAATATCGAGACTGGAAAGCAGGAGATACGACCCGCTCGTCGTCTGCGTCAGATTGATGATCTGCCGCACATGGCCCTCCTGCATGGCCGGGCCGGTCAGAAGCAGCGAGCTTTGCGTCAGGCTGCCGCCGGATTTGTGCATGGAGACGGCGGCCATATCGGCCCCCGCGGCCATCGCGGAGACGGGAAGTCCCTCCCCGAAATAGAAATGGGTTCCGTGCGCTTCGTCGGCCAGACAGAGCATCCCATGCTCATGCGCCAGACGCACAATCGCGCGCAGATCCGAACAGATGCCGTAATAAGTCGGGTTATTGACCAGCACAGCCTTCGCGTCCGGATTTTCCCGGATCGCCTTCTCCACCGCGGAAACGCTCATTCCCAGCGGGATACCGAGACGGTTATCGCATTCCGGGTTGACATAGACAGGAATCGCGCCGCACAACACCATCGCGCCCATCACGCTGCGGTGCACGTTGCGGGGAAGGATGATCTTTTCTCCCCGCTTGGCGACGGAAAGCACCATACTCTGCACCGCCGAGGTTGTGCCTCCCACCATGAGAAAGGCGTTTGCCGCCCCGAAGGCCTCCGCGGCCAGCTGCTCCGCCTCCCGGATCACGGAAACGGGGTGGCAGAGGTTGTCCAGCGGCTTCATCGAGTTGACGTCCATGGAAACGCACTGTTCCCCGAGAAGCTGCGTCAGCTCCGGGTTGCCGCGTCCGCGCTTGTGGCCGGGCACATCGAAGGGAACGACGCGCATCTGGCGGAATCGTTCGAGCGCCTCATAAATCGGCGCGCGCTCCTGATTGTGAAGCTCCAAATTGTTCCCCTCCTCAGTAAATGTTCCGGCCGCTGAAAATTTCGATCATCTCGCGGCGCAGGTTATCCATGATATTCAGCCGCGTGCGCGGCGGCAGCTCGTAAACGTCCGTTTTAAACAGGTAATTCTGGAGATCGATTTCTTTGAGCATCATCTTCGTGTGGAACAGGTTCGCCTCGTACACGTTGATGTCCACGGTATCATAGCGGCGAAGAATCTCGTCGGAAATATAATCCTGAATGGACGTGATGCGGTGATCGAGGAACAGCTTTTTGCCGTTCACATCGCGGGTAAAGCCGCGCACACGGTAATCCATCGTGATGATATCGGAGTCAAACGAGCCGATCAGATAGTCGAGCGTGGAGAGCGGCGTGATTTCCCCGCAGGTCGCCACGTCAATGTCCACGCGGAAGGTGGCCAGAAACGTTTCCGGATGATACTCCGGGTAGGTGTGCACCGTCACATGGCTTTTATCGAGATGGGCCAGCTGGGTTTGCCCGGCGGGAACCATCGACCCCTCCGCGATCAGGAGGGTAACGGACGCTCCCTGCGGCTCGTAGTCCTGCTGGGCGATATTGAGCACCTTCGCGCCGATCATCTCCGTGAGAGTCGTCAGGATATTGGTCAGACGCTGCGAATTGTACTGTTCGTCAATATAAGAAATATAATCCTGCTGCTCCCGCGCCGTTTTCGCGTAGCAGACGTCATATATATTAAAGCTCAGCGCCTTGGTCAGGTTATTGAAGCCGTATAATTTCATCTTTTCTCCCATGCCGAAGCTCTCCTCTTCCTCTGCGCCGCCCTCCGGCGGTTCGCTGCGGTGATGATCGGGGACTCCCCGAAAAAACAAAAAACAGGCGATGTGCGCCGTGCACATCGCCTGTCGTTCGTCAAAATCAATCCCCATCCGCAGGGATATAAAACCCCGCGGGCAGAAAGCCGCCTGTGATGGTTCGATACAGAGTCTATATAGCAAATACTTACTTTTACTACTCTTATTGACCTTTTACAAGTTGATGTACGCTATGCGCACCGGTTATAAAGGAACCAACTCATAAAATTGAACCTTCCGCTTTCTATTGTCGAGTGCTTCGGTTCAATCAATAACGGCGGCTGACGCCGCCCTTCGGCAGTTGACCCGGCTGTCCGTATGGCCTTGACCTGAGAAAAATCCCAGGTGGTCGAAGAAAGATTTGCATGGATACTCTGTAGCCACTCATATCACATGTCGATTGTAATTATATCATACCGCCCGCTATTGTCAACCGCTTTGCGCGCGAGTTGACAGAGATTTTACACAATCGTCCCGCAAAACGTCAGTTGGGGATGTTTTTTGTCCGTTTTTTCTCTCTTCTGAGCTGGAACTTTTCCACCCAGCCCTTCTGATAACGAATCGAAATGTAGCCGATTACCGCCATCACCAGCGCGCCGATCGTGTCGACAATCAGATCCTTCATGGTATCCATCAAAGCGGCGCGGCCCACCAGCGGCTCGCCGCTTTCCAGCGCGAATTTTTGCATGTTGGTATGCAGAATTCCGTCCGCCGTGAACTCATAAAATTCCCACACCACGCCGAGGAACACGGCGAAGCATAATGTGAAAAAGGCGACAAACACCGGGCTGAGGTTCATGGGCACGCGATCCGTCCGGTTGAGGAAATTGATTACGGAAAAGCCCAGCGCTCCCAGCACCGCCCCGCTGAAGGTGTGCAGAATCGTATCCCAGTGCGGCACATTGTAATAGAACGACCGCACCTCTCCCAGAAAGATAGCACAGTAGAGGAACACGGCGAACAGCACCATCATTTTGGAGGGAATGATCAATTGCCACTTATGGCGCAGAAGGCTCGGCAGCAGCATCGCCGCAACGCCTACAATGCATTGGAGCAGCATCAGCACATAGTCGCCCTTGACGCGGCGGTACGGCATCGTCGGATCCGGCTCCGCCGGCGCAATGATCATGGCAATCGAAATAAATACGACCGATACCGCCATGCTCAGAAAGATGAACCACCAGAGAATTTTCGTCCAATTCAGGGAAATTCGTTTCTTTGTCATTTGCGTTTCTCCTCCTCCGACGGATCGTCCGTTTCCTTCCAGCTTGAAACAGCCAGAAACAATGCCACACAGGCCAAAAAGCACGCGGTCACCGCACAGGCAATCGCCCAGCCGCTGATCCCAAACGGTCCCAGCACACACGACACGAGCGTCAGCACCAGAGCAATCTCAAAAAAGATGACGGCCATCTTTCCGTCGCTCATGCTTCCTCCTCCTTTTCCTGTCCGATCGCACGCGAGAGCGCGGCAAGCTCCTCCATGGTCAGCTGCTCCGCCCGCGCCGTGGGCGACACGCCCGCGCGTTCACAGGCGCGCTGGACCCGATCCTTGGAAAGGCCCAGCAAAGCGGAAACGGAGTTAGCCACCGTCTTTCTCCTCTGCCCGAACGCGGCTTTCACCAGAGCGAAAAAGCCCTTTTCGCTGTCCACCTCGACCGGCGGATGATCCAGAATATCAAAACGGATGACGGCGGAATCGACATTCGGCTGCGGCAGAAAGCTGCCCCGGCCCACGCCGAACAGCAGCTTCGGCTCGGCATAATAGCGCACTGCCGCGCTCACCGCGCCGCACTGACGCGTTCCGGGAGCCGCGCAGAGACGTTCGGCGGCCTCCTTCTGCACCATCACCGTCAGGGAGGTGACAGGAAGCTTTTCCTCCAGCAGCCGCATAATCACGGGAGACGTAATATAGTACGGCAGATTGGCGCACACCGCCACCTGCATACCGGGAAACTCCTCCCGCAGAAGCGCATGCAAATCGACCTTCATCACATCGCCGTTCACAATTTTCACATTGGAGAATTCCGCCAGCGTCTCGTCCAGCACGGGAAGCAGCCGCTGATCCAGCTCGATGCTCACCACACGGCCCGCGCGCCGCGCAAGCTCCGCCGTGAGCACCCCGATGCCGGGGCCGATTTCCAGCACGCCGCTTTCCGGCCCCGCTCCGCACTCCTCCGCCATCCGCGGGCAAACGCCGGGATTCACCAGAAAATTCTGGCCCAGACTCTTGGAAAAATGAAACCCATGCCTTCCCAGCACATCCCGGATCACGGCAATATCTGACAGTTGATTCACTTTGCACATTCCTCCACTTTTCTCTCTTTGCTTTCCCCGCGGCCTTTCGCCCGCCGTCAGAGAACGTTCTGGCCGTTGATGCGAAGGCGGAATTTCAGCCCCAGCCGTTCCGCCGCCTTGCGGCAAAGCATCATGCGGTCCAGAAAAATCTCAAAATAGTCCATGACAGGGGAAATTTCCGTGTCAATGGTCATTTCCTGCACCAGCGCCGTCTTTTCCGGCGTGAGATAGGTGCGGGTTTCCACGACGGCATAGTTGACGCGGTCGTGGATGTCGAAGGACGCGAAATCCGTATTCCGCACACGGCTGCGGCGCACGTCCGTTTTGTCCGCGAGAATCAGCGCCGCGGCCACCTCGTTGACCGGAAAGGCCGTGCTCTCGTCGTGGTTGCCGATGGCGCTGATCACGGTCGAAAGCTCCTCCGCGTCCGCTCCCATTTTGTCCAGAATACGAAAGGCCATGACAGCTCCGCTCTGGGCATGGTCAATCCGGTTGATGACATTGCCGATATCGTGCAGATAGCCCGCGATCCACGCCAGCTCCGCGAGACGCGCGGGATAGCCCAGATCCAGCAGCAGATTTTCCGCAAAGGAAGCCGCCCGCGTCACATGGGCAAAGCTGTGCTCCGTATAGCCAAGCGCTTCGAGCGCTTCGTCCGCTTTTCGAATATAGGTGGTGATCTGTTCCTGTTTTCGGATGGTTTCTTTGGTAATCAAGATGGTTGTTTCCTCCTCCCGGTTTGCAGCACGAACGGCTTCTTTTTTACAAGCCTACTGAACAGCATATCGGAACCGTGCACGGCGAAGCAAGACCAAAGCTGTAAAGAAATCGTAAAATTCCGTCGGATCATTCCGGACGCAGCTCCCGCCGCGCCAGACGGATGCGGATCACCGTTCCGCTGTCCGGTGAGGAATTCGCCGTGATGGTGTGGCCCAGCGCCGTACAAATCCGGCGGCACAGATACAGTCCCAGCCCGCTGGCCTTCTTGTCCGCGCGCCCATTGACTCCTGTATAGCCCTTTTCAAAGACGCGGGGCAGATCCTCCGGTGCGATGCCGATCCCGGTATCCTGAATGCACAGCGTCAGCGGCTCCTCCAGAAAAACGGTGATGGTTCCGCCCGGCATCGTATATTTGAGCGCGTTGGTCAGCACCTGCTCCACCACAAACAAGAGCCATTTTTCATCCGTCAGCACCTGTGCGCAGAGCGGCTCATAGCAAAGGCGGATCCGGCGGCGGATAAACTGCCCGGAAAGACGCTTCACCGCTTGCCGCACAATGGGATCCAGCTCCTGCTCGCGGAACATATAGTCCGTCGACTCCGAATCCAGCCGGAGATAGCACAGCACCATCTCAACGTACTGTTCGATGCGCAGCAAGTCCTCGGACACCGCGCGGGACAGCTCGCTGTCCTCCTCCTGCAGCGTCAGGCGCATGGAGGCAATCGGCGTTTTGATCTGGTGCGCCCACACCGTATAATAATCGATCATATCGGCATACCGCAGCTCCATCGCGCTTTTCAGGCGGCGTTCTTCCTCCCGCAGCGCCCCGATGATCTGCTGGTAATCCTCGTCGTCCTGTGTGCGCGGCTCCGGAAAACGCTCCATCAGAGCGGCGGGAAGGGCGGCCAGCTCGATCAAGAGCCGGTGCTTGCGCCTTGCGCGCAGAAATCCCGGAACCAGCGCCAGCAAGCCCACCACGGCGCAGATCAGCGTGGGATACATCACCGCCTCCACCGGAAGCCGGTAGAGCAGAAAAGCGCCGGCAAAGACAAACGCGAAAAACAGAAACAGCACAATTTCCCTGCGTCTGCGGTACAGATAGGAGCATACGATCCTCATGAAAGCCTCCGTTTACGAAATGAGATACCCCACGCCGAACTTGGTGGAAATGAAATCGGAAAGCCCGGCGGCGTCCAGCTTTTTTCGCAGCCGGTTGACGTTGACCGTCAGCGTGTTGTCGTCCACAAAGCTGTCCGTCTCCCACAGGCGTTCCATCAGACGCTCCCGGCTGACCACCTTTCCCCGGTTTTCCATCAGCGTCAGGAGCACGCGGTATTCATTTTTCGTGAGCGTGACCGCCTGCCCGTCAAACGTCAGCGTCTGGCTGCCTGTATCGAGCACCGCGCCGCGGCATTCGAGCACCGGGGCCGCCTGGGAAAAATCATAAGCCCGGCGCAGAAGGGCCTGAAGCTTTGCCATGAGAACGTTGGAATCAAAGGGCTTTGCGATAAAATCATCCGCGCCGAGATTCATGGCCATGACGATATTCATATTGTCGGAAGCGGAGGAGAGAAACAGAATCGGCACACGGGAGGTCCGGCGGATCTCCGTGCACCAGTGATAACCGTTGAAAAAGGGGAGCGAAATATCCATCACGACGAGATGCGGGGCATACGCCTGAAACTCCTCCAGCACCGCGCGAAAGTCCTGCACACAGCGCGCTTCCAGCTCCCACAGCGCCGCCTGCCGGACGATTGCCCCCGCAATCCCGGGATCGTCCTCCACAATCAGAATCCGATACGTTGTCTCTCCCCCTTTCCCTTTGTTTTCCATCAGCTCAGCATAATATCGAGATACGCCTTCACCAGCGCGACGCACTTTTCCCAGCCGGTGCTGTTGTTCCAGCCGAACTGGCTGCTGTTCAGACACAGATCATAGTTGTCGGCGTCCTTCCAGTTCCGCCCGGTGAAATATTGGTAATAATCCGCCCGGTGCTTATCCGTTTTGCGGATCAGTTTTTTCACCTCATCCTCGCTCAGCGCGGGGTGTACCTCCTGCGCGCGCGCCACGCAATAGTCAAACGGCGCGTGGACATAAATGCGCAGAACATTTTCCACATCCTTTAAAATATAGTCGGCGCAGCGTCCGACAATCACGCACGACTCCTTTTCCGCCAGCTCCTGAATCACGCGCGCCTGAAAATTGAACAGATTGATGTTGGAAACATAGTCGTCGCTGTCCGGCGGAATCAGCTCCCCTTTGTACGCACCCCGGGCGGTGCGGAACAGGAGGGTGCTTTTCAGCTTCTCATCCGCGTTGGCAAACAGGCTTTCGTTGATACCGCTCTTTTCCGAGGCCAGACGGAGAATTTCACGGCTGTAGAAGGAAACCCCCAGCTCCTTGGCCAACAGCTTTCCGATGCTCTTTCCGCCGCTTCCGTATTCACGCGCAATCGTGATCACAAATTTTTTCAATGCAAACACCCTGCCTTTCCTCTGCCCGTCCCCCCACCGGCGGACGGTGCTTCTTCTTTTCAGTATAGGCGGTAAGCGGTCGAAGATCAATCAGATTTTACGAAAATCGAAAGCCTTTCTTGTATTTTCCCCCTTTCTATGGTAGTCTTACCATGTAGAAGCCGTGCGTAACAGGCTTGTCCCGCTTGCGGACAGGCCTTTTTTGTGAAAGGAGTCCTGTCAAGATGAATTTTTCCCAGCTTTTGGATCAGGTATGCGAAATTGTACGGGAGGACGGGGAGCGAATCCTGGCCATGCGGCAGCCGCAGGTTTTCACCAAGGAAGGCCACGCGAATTTTGTGACCAGCGCCGACCTCGCGTCCCAGGCCTTTTTGATGGACCAGCTGGCCCTTCTCCTCCCGGAAGCCCATTTCTTCGCCGAGGAGCAGGAGGACAATGTGCTCGCCCCCGGTTACAACTGGCTGATCGATCCGATCGACGGGACCACCAATTTCATGCGCGGCCTGCGGTATTCGTCTATCTCCGTCGCTCTCACGGACCACGGACAGTGCGTGCTGGGCGTGGTGTATAACTTTTACTCTAACGAGTTGTTCTCCGCCGTGCGGGGGCAAGGCGCTTATCTCAACGGCGTTCCTCTTCACACCGCCAGCGTTCCCGTAGAGGAATCCATTATTTTCTTCGGCACCTCGCCCTACTACCGCTCCGTTGCGGAAGGCTCCCTCTCCGTTCTCCGCACGCTTTACCGCTCCTGCGGCGATCTGCGGCGCAGCGGGTCGGCCGCCCTCGATCTGTGCAGTGTGGCGGCGGGACGCGCGGACGCTTTCTTTGAGGCAAAGCTTTCCCCCTGGGATTACGCCGCGGCGTCTCTGATCGTGGAGGAGGCGGGCGGAGTCGTTTCCTCCGTTGCGCCGTATTCGCTGGATTTCCAGCACAAGACGCCTGTCCTGGCCGGATCGGGCGCGGCGTATGAGCTGATTTTGCAGGCAGCGAAGGAAGCCGTACAGAAGGGGCAGATATGAGAAATACAACCCTCTGTTATCTCGCACGCGGCGGCTGTCTGCTGATGCTGCACCGGACCAAAAAGGAGACGGACGAAAACAAGGGCAAATGGATCGGCGTCGGCGGCAAGCTGGAAGAAGGGGAAAGCCCCGAGGAAGGCGCGGCGCGCGAGGTCCGGGAGGAAACGGGCTACACGCTTCTCTCCTCCCGCTACCGTGGGATTGTCACCTTTGTCTCGGATGAATGGGGAACGGAGTACATGCACCTGTTCACCTCCGATCAATTCTGCGGGAAGGAAATCGCGTGCGACGAAGGGGATCTGGCGTGGATCCCAAAAGAGGATCTGTTTTCTCTGCCCATGTGGGAGGGAGATCGCATTTTCCTGCGCCTTCTGGAGCAGGACGCTCCCTTTTTCTCGCTCAAGCTGACCTACCGTGGAGACACGCTCGTGAGCGCTTCTCTCAACGGGAATCCGTTTTCTCTTCCGGCAGCCCAAACGGAAGAACAAAAGAATCCAACATAAAGGCAGGATGACGGGATCGTGGAAAAGCAAGACAAACGGGAAGCCCTCGACGTCGCTTCCCTGGCCGGGGATATCCTTCTCGCAAGCGGCGCTGAAATTTTCCGCGTGGAGGAAACCATTTTCCGGATCGCGAAGGCGTACGGGGTGGAATCCAGCGACGCCTTTGTGCTCAGCAGCGGCATTTTCCTGACAGCCGGAAGCGAAACGGAAAAGGACTTTGCCAGCGTCCGGCATATCCCGCTGAGCGCCGCCCGCCTGGATCGGGTGACAGCCGTCAACCAGCTTTCCCGGGAAATCGTGGAGGGACAGCACACCCCCGCGCAGGCCCGGGAACGGCTGCTGGAAATTCAGAACATGCCTCCCAAACCGAAACCGCATCAGATTCTGGCCTCCGGGATCGGCAGCGGGTGTTTCTGCTTTCTGTTCGGAGGAGATCCCGTGGACAGCCTGGTGGCATTTGCGGCGGGAATTGTATTGTACCTGTATCTGCTTCTTCTGGTGCGGGGAAGGCTGTCCAAAATCGCCTCGAATATCTCCGGCGGAGCGCTGGTGACGCTGTTCTCCATCCTCCTGTATCAGTGCGGGATCGGGCACCATCTGGGCGAGATGATCATCGGCTCCATCATCCCCCTGGTGCCCGGCGTGGCCTTCACCACGGCCATCCGCGATATCGCGGACGAGGATTATATTGCCGGGGCGGTGCGGATGCTGGACGCGCTGCTTGTGACTTTCTGCATCGCCATGGGCGTGGGGCTTGTCATGATGGCGTGGCATCATTTGGGAGGGCCTGTGCTGTGACGGAACGAATTGCGTGGGAATTTCTGGCAGCTTGCGTGGGAACCATCGCCTTCGCGCTGCTCTTTCATGTGCCGAAGCGCTATTATCTGCTGTGCGGGCTGATCGGCGGCTGCGGCTGGGTCTGCTATGAGGTGCTGCTTTTGTGGCTCTCCTCCCCCATCGCCACCTTTTTCGCCAATGTCGCGGTGGTATTCCTCTCGCGTCTGTGCGCGGTAAAACAGCGCTGTCCGGTGACCGTCTTTCTGATCGCCGGGATTTTCCCGCTGGTGCCGGGCGCGGGGATCTACTGGACAGCCTATTATATTGTGATGAACGATTTGGAGCAGGCGGGACAGCGCGGCTTTCTGACACTGAAAGTGGCGGTTGCCATTGTGCTGAGCATTCTGCTCGTGTTTGAACTGCCGCAGGGACTGTTTCGCCGTCTCTGCGGAGAGAGAAAGAGAACATAGAAGGGAAGAAAAGAATGGGACACGCAGAATACCGGATTCCCGAGGGAGCGCGGGACGACGCTGTCACGGTGCAGGCGCTCCGGGAAGCCGTGGCGCAGTTCAACGGAGATCGCGGCTGGACCGGACTGAACGCTGTAAACCTGGCTATGAGCATCAATATCGAAGCCTCGGAGCTGCTGGAAATTTTCCAGTGGTGCGACCCGCAGGAAGCGGACGAAAAGGCGCGCGTCACGGAACGGGAGCATTTCCGGGAGGAACTGGCGGACGTTTTGATCTACTGCATCAGTATGGCAAACTTCTATGACGTGGATGTGGCGGAGTGCATCCGCGAGAAAATGAGAAAAAATGCCATGAAATATCCGGCGGAGCACGGAGCAAAATAACACAAGGAACGTTTCCCCAAAACGGGCGGTTCGGGAGGGATCAAAATTCCTCCCGGCCGCCCGTTTTTCCATTGCCCATTCCTTCTCACAAAAAGTTTCGCTTTTTTTCGTAAAACCCATTGATTTTTTCTCTCAGCCGTGATAGACTGACAGTACATTCTGGAAACGTTACCGGAACCGTTTCCAGCCTCTTTCCGAAGGGAGGGCTTTCCATCACCATCAAAGACATTGCACGCGAGGCTGGCTGCTCGGTCAGCACGGTTTCCCGTGTTCTGAGCGGTCACCCGGACGTCAGCCCCGCCACACGGGAGCGTGTGCAGGAGCTGATCCGCCTGCACCGGTTTTCCCCCAACAATAACGCCCAGCGGCTCAAACAGCAGGAATCCCGCACCGTCGGAATTGTGGTCAAGGGAACCAGCAACGCGCTGTTTGCAAGCCTGATCGAAGAGCTGCAAACGCGCATTGAGAAAGCTTCCCTGACCGCGGCGCTTGTCTATCTGGACGAGGAGGGCGACGAGCTCCAGGCCGCTCTGCAATTCTGCCGGGAAGCGCATCCCTGCGGCCTGTTCTTCCTCGGCTCCAACCGGGAAGCGTTTTTGCAGCGTTTTTCGGAAATCTCCGTGCCCGCGATCCTGCTGACCACCTCCGCCGAAGGCCTTCCCTTCCCCAACCTGTCCAGCGTCTGCGTGGACGACGCGGCGGCGGCCGGGGCCATGATGGAATATCTTCTGCGGCATGGGCACCGGCGCATCGCCGTGATCGGCGGCAGTCTTTCCCAGTCCGACGCCAGCCGGGAACGCTTTGCCGGATGCCGCCGGGCGATGGAACGCCACGGGCTTTCCTTTGAGGAGCAGGGACGGTATGAAACGGCCCGTTTCTCTCTGGAAAGCTCCCACCGCGCCATGGAACGCTTGCTGGATCAGTTTCCGGGCATGACGGCAGTGTTCTGCATGAGCGACCTGATGGCAATCGGCGCGCTGCGCGCCGTCTTTGACCGCGGCCTGCGCTCACCGAACGATATTTCCGTCGTCGGCTTCGACGGCATTGCGCTTTCCCAATTCTGCGTGCCGCGCCTGACAACCGTGCGTCAGAACACCGAACAGCTTGCCGCGCGCGGCATGGCGCTGCTGCTCGAAGCCATCAACGGACGGCCAAACGCCGCCCACGAGACCATCCCGTTTTCCATTTTGCAGGGAGAAAGCGTCCAGTCCCTACAGTAAATCCGAACGCAATCATACGGATAAAAGGAGAAACAGCCATGAAAAAGCAAAAGGTATTCCCCCGCAGCGCCGGCGTGCTGATGCCCGTGTTCAGCCTTCCCTCCCCTTACGGCATCGGCACCTTCGGCAAAGCGGCCTACGAGTTCGTTGACTTCTTGAAGGAGTCCGGCCAGACCTACTGGCAGGTGCTCCCCCTCGGCCCCACCAGCTACGGCGACAGCCCGTATCAAAGCTTTTCCGCGTTCGCGGGGAACCCGTATTTCATTGATCTGGACTTTCTGCGGGAAGAAGGGCTTCTGGAACAGAGCGAGCTTGACGCGGTGGTGTGGCAGGAGGATGAAAACGACATCGACTACGCCGGGCTGTATGAAAAACGCTTTCCCGTGCTTAAACTGGCGTTTTCCCGCAGCAGCCATGCGGACTCCGACGCTTACCGCAGCTTCTGCGAGGAAAACCAGGAATGGCTGGACAGCTACGCCCAGTATATGGCGCTGAAAATGCATTTCGGCGGCAAAAGCTGGCTGGAATGGCCGGAGCCGCTCCGCCGCCGGGATCCGAAGGCTCTGGAGGAAGCTCTTGCCGGGTTGACGGAGGAAACCGCGTTCTGGAAATTCTGCCAGTTCAAATTCTTTGAGCAGTGGACCCGCCTGCGCGAGTATGCGCACAAGCAGGGGATCGGCATCATCGGCGATATCCCGATTTACGCCGCCATGGACAGCGCGGACACTTGGGCTGAGCCGGAGGTCTTTTACCTTGATGAGGACTGCCGCCCGATCGACGTGGCGGGCTGCCCGCCGGACGCCTTCTCCGCCACGGGCCAGCTCTGGGGCAACCCGCTGTACCGCTGGGACTATCAGGAAAAGACCGGCTTTGCCTGGTGGAAACGCCGTCTGGCCGCCACCGCCCGGTTGTATGACATTGTGCGAATCGACCACTTCCGGGGCCTCGTGGGCTATTACGCCATCCCGGCCGGAGACGCGACCGCGGAGAACGGCGAATGGCGCAAGGGACCGGGCCTGGCCTTTTTCGAAGCGGTCCAGTCCAGCCTGGGCAGCACGCAGTGGATCCTGGAGGATCTCGGCTACCTGACCCCGGACGTGCACCGTCTGCGCCATCAGGTCGGCGCGCCCGGCATGAAGGTGCTGCAATTTGCCTTTGATTCCCGCGAGGAAAGCGATTATCTGCCGCACAACTACGATGCGAACTGTGTGGTTTACACCGGGACGCACGACAACGACACCATGGTGGGCTGGATGCACACCGCCCCGAAGGCCGACGTGCGCTTCTCCCGCAAATATCTGAACATCCGCCGCGCCGCCAAGGCAAGCTGGGAATACATCCGCGCAGCCTATCTGAGCGTTTCGGCTCTGGCCGTGATCCCGCTCCAGGATTTCCTGGGGCTTGGAAGCGAGGCCCGCATCAACACGCCCTCCACCCTTGGAATGAACTGGCGCTGGCGTGTTTCTCCCGGCGCGTGCACGCCGGAGCTCGCCGAGGAAATCCGCGACTTCACAGCCCTGTACGGACGTATGCCGCAGCCCCCGAAGCAGAAAAAAGCCGGTTCCAAAAAACCGGATTGAGAATAAAGAATAGAAAGACAGGAGGTTTTTACCATGAGTCGTTTTTCCGAAAGCATTTCCCGCAAACTTCAGGATCAGGGAATTTCCTCCCCGGCCGCCGCTTCCGCCAAGGAGCTGTATGAAGCCGTATCGTATGCCGCCATGTCCGAGCTGGCCGCAAAATGGGCCGCTCCCAAGAAGGCAAAGCGCGCCTGCTACCTCTCCGCGGAATTCCTGGTGGGCCGTCTGATTTACAGCAACCTGCTGAATCTCGGCCTTTTGGATGAATGCAACCAGTATTTGCAGCAGAACGGCATCGACGCCACCGTTTTCGAGCAGATCGAGGACGACGCTCTCGGCAACGGCGGTCTGGGCCGTCTGGCCGCTTGCTTCCTGGACTCCGCCGCCACGCACAGCCTCCCGCTCGACGGATTCGGCCTGCGCTACCGCTACGGCCTGTTCCAGCAGTATTTTGACAACGGCTTCCAGCGTGAACGCCCGGATGACTGGACGCGCTTCGGGGATCCGTGGAGCATCCGCCGCGAGTCGGAATCCGTCAAGGTTTCCTTCGCGGATCAGGACGTGATGGCCGTTCCCTATGACATGCCGGTGATTGGCTACGGCGGGGAATGCGTGAACACGCTGCGCCTGTGGCAGGCTGAGCCGGTCAAGGGCTTTGACTTCGACGCGTTCAACAGCCAGAAATACGAGGAGGCCGTGCGCGAGCGCGATCGGGCGGAAATGATCACCGCCGTGCTGTACCCGAACGACGACACGGACGAGGGCAAGCGCCTGCGCCTGAAGCAGCAGTATTTCTTCTCCAGCGCCACCATGCAGACGCTGGTTTCCCGTTACGTCGAGCGTCACGGCAACGACTTCTCGCACTTTGCGGCGGAATATGCCGTTCAGCTCAACGACACGCATCCGGTGGTCGCGATCCCCGAGCTGCTTCGCCTTCTGTGCGGCGTGCACGGTCTGTCCTTCGAGAACGCCTTTGCCATTGCCTGCGACACCTTTGCCTACACCAACCACACCATCATGGCGGAAGCCCTCGAAAAGTGGGATGTGCGTCTCTTCCTCTCCGTCATTCCGGAGGTCTATCCCTATGTCGTCATGGTGCAGAACCACCTGCGCCGCGAGCTGGACTCCAAGGGGATTCAGGGGAACGATCAGGGCATTTACAACATCATCTCCGACGGGCGCATCCATATGGCGCGCCTGGCCATCTACGCTTCCCACTCCACAAACGGCGTGGCGAAAATTCACACGGAGATCATCAAAAACGACGCTCTGCCGGAGTGGTACCGCCTGTATCCGGAGCGCTTCAATAACAAGACAAACGGCATCACGCAGCGCCGCTGGCTGGCTCTGTGCAACCGTGAGCTGGCCGCTTTCGCTTCCGACCGTGTGGGCAAAGGCTGGCTCAAAGAGCTGACGGATCTCAAGGGTCTGGAAAAATACGCGAACGACGTCAATTCCCTGCGCCAGCTTCAGGCCATCAAGAAGGAAAAGAAAAACCAGCTGGCCGCCTACGTCTGGAAGCATGATCATTTTGCTCTGAACACCGACTTTATTTTTGATATTCAGGTCAAGCGTCTGCACGAGTACAAACGTCAGCTGCTGAACGCCTTCTCCATCCTGGATATCTATTTCGGGATTAAGGACGGCAGCATCAAGGACTTCCAGCCCACCACCTTCCTGTTCGGCGCAAAGGCCGCTCCCGGCTACTATCGTGCGAAGGGAATCATCAAGTTTATCAATGAGGTGGCGAAGCTGGTCAATTACGACGACGAAGTGAACCGCAAGATGCAGGTGCTCTTTGTGCAGGATTATAACGTTTCCTACGCGGAGAAGCTCATCCCCGCCGCGGACATCTCCGAGCAGATTTCCACCGCGGGCACGGAAGCCAGCGGTACCTCCAACATGAAATTCATGCTCAACGGCGCTGTCACCCTCGGCACGCTCGACGGCGCGAACATCGAGATTGTGGACCGCGCGGGCCGCGAAAACAACTATATTTTCGGCGCGACGGTGGAGGAGATCAACGAGAAGAAAGCTTCCTACAACCCGCGCAAGCTGTATGAGAGCGAGCCTCGCATTCGCCGCGTGGTTGACACGCTGGTGGACGGCACCCTGGACGACGGCGGCACCGGCATGTTCCGCGAGCTGTACGACGCTCTCCTCAAAGGTGCGAGCTGGCATCAGCCCGACCACTATTTCCTGCTGCTCGACTTCCTCCCCTACTGCGAAGCGCGTCTGCGCGCCAACCGCGACTATGCGGATCGCGACGCCTTTGCCCGCAAGTGCCTGATGAACATTGCAAACGCGGGAGAGTTCTCCAGCGACAGAACCATCCGCCAATACGCCGACGAAATCTGGCACATCAAGGCGGAATAAACAGAATATTGGTTTTCAGATGCAGAAAGGCTGCCGCACGACGATGCGGCAGCCTTTCTGTTTCGATTTTTTTGCCTGGATGATAAAATCCGGAAAAAATCGCTTCGCTCTTTTTCCTAGCTTTTCTGCGGCTTCGCGGGATCTTATGGGGCTCTGGGTCTCGCCTGCCGGCTCGGTCGGCGCTAATCCGTGCGCCACCGGCGCACCGCGCCCCCAAACCCCGCAGCCTTTTGAAAAAGGCTGGCGAAAACTTCACGTTTGCACTTTTTCAGCATTGCATAATCTTTCACCGTTTAGAGAAAAAGCTTTCATTTTCCGGAAACCTGGAGTATACTACAAGCAGAATACGCTGGAAAAGGAGTCTGACATACCATGACGATCGCGGAAGTCAGCAAACGATATGATATTTCGCCCGATACGCTGCGCTACTACGAGCGGATCGGCTTGATCCCTCCCGTTCCCCGCAACAAAAGCGGTATCCGGGACTATGGGGAGGAATCGTGCAGCTGGATTGAACTGATGAAATGCATGCGTCATGCGGGTGTGCAGATTGAAGCCCTGATTGAATATGTCGCCTTGTTTCAGCAGGGAGACTCCACGATCGCGGCCCGCAAGGCTTTGCTGGTGGAACAGCGGGAACAGCTGATCCAGCGGATGGAAAACATGCAGAAATCGCTGGATCGTCTGAACTATAAAATACAAAATTACGAAAAAAGCATCGTCCCCGCCGAACAGCGCCTGCAGCGCTCCTCCTCTGCCGAGCAGGCGGAAACGGCCTGATCAACAAAACGCCTGTGGATACAGAGAATCTCTGCATCCACAGGCGTTTTTTGCAAAGCTTTTGAAAGATGGGTTATCCCTGTGCGACCGCTCCCGTCAGTTCCAGATACTCGTCGTAGGTGCAGGCGCGATCCACGCAGCCTTCCTCCTGAATATCAATCACCCGGTTGGCGATGGTCTGCACAAACTGATGGTCGTGCGACGCAAAGAGCACGATTCCCTTGAAATCAGACACGCCGTTGTTCACAGCGGTGATGGATTCCAAGTCCAGATGGTTCGTCGGCTGATCGAAAATCAGAACATTCGAGCCGAACAGCATCATCCGCGACAGCATGCAGCGCACCTTCTCTCCGCCGGACAGCACCTTGACGGGCTTATAGACTTCATCGCCGCTGAACAGCATTTTTCCGAGGAAGCCGCGCAGATACGTTTCTGTCGTATCCTTCGAGGAATACTGTTCGAGCCATTGCAGGATGCTCAGATCGCAGTCGTTGAAATACGGGGAATTGTCCTGCGGAAAATAGGAACGCGACGTGGATACGCCCCAGCGGAATGTCCCCTCGTCCGGTTCCAGCTCCTCCGCCAGAATTTTAAACAGCGTGGTGTTTGCCAGCTCGTTTCCGACAAAGGCAATCTTATCTCCCCGGTTCACCCGGAAGCTGACATGATTCAAAACCTTCACACCGTCGACCGTTTTGGAGAGATTTTCCACCGTGAGGATTTCCTTGCCCGGCTCGCGATCCATGGTGAAGCCGACATACGGATAGCGGCGGCTGGAAGCGGGCATCTCCTCCACCGTGATTTTATCCAGCAGCCGTTTGCGGGACGTGGCCTGCTTGGATTTGCTTCGGTTCGCGGAAAAGCGCTGGATGAAGTTTTGCAGCTCCTTGATCTTCTCCTCCGCCTTGCGGTTCTGGTCGCGCAGCATCCTCTGGATCAGCTGGCTGGACTCATACCAGAAATCATAGTTGCCGACGTAAAGCTTGATCTTATTGTAATCGATATCGACGATATGCGTACAGACATTGTTGAGGAAGTGACGGTCATGGGAAACCACAATGACCGTACCGGGGAAATCGGCAAGCCAATCCTCCAGCCAGCTGATGGAACGCACGTCCAGATCGTTCGTCGGCTCGTCGAGAAGAATGATATCAGGCTGGCCGAACAAAGCGCGCGCCAGCAGCACCTTCACCTTCTCCGCGCCGGTGAGGGACGACATGACCGAATACAGCGTCATATTGTCCATGCCAAGCCCCTGCAAAAGGCGGCCCGCCTCTGTCTCGGCCTCCCAGCCGTTGAGCTCCGCGAACTCCGCTTCCAGCTCGGCGGCGCGATCGCCGTCCTCGTCGGAAAAGTCCTCCTTGGCATAAAGCGCGTCCTTCTCCTTGAGAACCTCGTACAGACGCGGGTTTCCCATCAGAATGGTTTCAAAAACGGTATAGTCGTCATAGGCATGGTGGTCCTGCTTAAGTACAGACATACGCAGCTTGGGATCGATGCTGACCGTACCGCTCGACGGCTCCAGTTCACCGGACAGGATGCGGAGAAACGTCGATTTTCCCGCTCCGTTCGCGCCGATCACGCCGTAGCAGTTGCCTTCGGTAAACAAAAGATCCACATGGGAAAACAAAGCCTGGCCGCTGAAGCTCAGACTCAAATCAGAAACCGTAATCATATAAAAACCCTCTCTTATCTGTCAGGATGAAATGATTCCCGTCTATTATAGCATGGAGCGTTCCCGTTTGGATATGGGGCAAGTTGAACGGGCTTTCTTGCGGGAGAGAACGGAAAATGGTAAAATGGAGACAAAAGCGAAAGCAGGGATTTTGTGTGGAACAGACAAGGCTTGCACGTCAGATGGCTTTTCTCACGGAAGTGGACCGCATGAAAAGCATTTACCGGCACACGCTGCTGACGGATCGCTCCCGGCGGGAAACGGATGCGGAGCACTCCTGGCACGTCGCTCTGATGGCGATGCTTCTCTCGGAATACGCGGGAAAGGACGTGGATCCAAACCGCGTGATCCGCATGGCGCTTGTGCACGATCTTGTGGAGCTGTACGCCGGGGATACCTTTGCCTATGACAGCGAAGGAAAAAAGACGCAGCATGAGCGGGAAGCGCAGGCTGCCGATAAGCTCTTTTCCCTCCTTCCCGCCGATCAGGAGCAGGAGCTGCGGGCGCTCTGGGAGGAATTTGACGCCAAGGAAACGCCCGACGCCCGTTTTGCCTGCGCGGTCGATCGGATTCAGCCTTTTCTGAACAATTGCCTGACAGAAGGCCACACCTGGAAGGAAGGCCATGTGACCAGCGCCCAGGTGCGGGAACGGCTTTCCGTGGTGCAGGACGCGATGCCCGCCGTCTGGCCGCTGATCGATTCCATGCTTCGGGAGAGCGTGGAAAAAGGGTATCTGATGGAATGAGAAGTCATTCAAAAATATAGAAACGGCATAGTCAAAGCTACGCCGTTTCTGCAAGGAAAACCTATGTGATTGTGTGGGGCCGCGCTGCGGCTCCGTTTTTATGCCTTCAGCTGCGCCTTTTCTTCCTTGGACTCTTTCGTGAAAAAGAGAGAAATCACCACGCCAACCGCCAGTGTGACGAGAGCGGCAAAACCCTCCGGCGTGGGAAACGCAAAGGCAGCTTTCTGGAACAGGGAAAACAGAGAGCCGAGCACAAGCCCAAGAATCGCAAAATAAGTGGCCTGCGGAAAACGGCGCAGGAAGTAATCCACCAGCTTCGCGCCGAACAGAATCCCGATAGCCGCTCCCAGTCCCACGGGAATCAAAACCGGGATGTTCAGCGTGCTCACCGCTGTGATAACGGAATCATACACGCCGAAAATAACCATCATCATCGAACCGCTGATACCAGGCAGAATCATGCAGACCGCCGCAATGATTCCGCAGAAGAAAAACCGGATGCCGGTGGGCAGATCCATCTCGGTGACAAGCCCCGCGCTCTCCCCCGCGTCTCCCGGAAGAAAGGCCAGCGCCGCCATGATGCCAAGCATGAGCACAAAAGGCCAGAACACACTCACGCGGAAGCCGCCGTCCAGCGAACGGCGCAGAAGCATCGGTACCAACCCGATAATCAGGCCGACAAAGAAGAAGTTGACCGCCATAGGGAAGTGTTCCAAAAGATATGTGATGACATGGCTGAATCCAAACAAGCCGAGCCCCATACCGAGCACAATCGGAATCAAATAGAGAATACTCTTTTTGAATTGCTGCTTCAGCTTGCTGATGGAGCCGATCAGATCATCGTAAATCTTGAGCAGCACCGCCACCGTACCGCCTGAAACGCCGGGGATTGCCTCCGCAATGCCGATGCAGGCCCCACAGATCAGGTTTTTCAAAAAATTCATATGGTTCCTCCTGAAGATCAATTTTATCTCACACCGCTTATTCCGCCTGCGGGCGGATCGCTTCCGCGAAACGGTCGAAATTCACCTCGGCGCAGAACTCCTCCTGCCACACTCTGCGGCAATTCTGGCGCAAAATATCATGCTTTTCCTTTTTCTGCCGGAACAACTGCCGGAACAGTTCCGCCAACTCCTCCGGCGTAAAATCTGCTTTGAGCAGATGGCCCGTTTCGTCCTCCCGTACAAGCTCGGAGGTCCCTCCCACATCGGTCGCGACAATGGGGATTCCGAAGGAGCAGGCCTCCATAATACTGACCGGCAGTCCCTCGGAGCTGCTGGTGTTCACGAACCAATCCACCGGATGCGTGCGGTAATACGCAAGCAGGTCCTCATTTTTGACGGTGCCGGGGAAATCCGTTTTCATAAACTGCAAATGCTCCGCGGCATAGGCTTTGAGATCGTCCAGACTGTCGCCGCCGCCGAAATGAGTCCAGTGAAGCTTTTTCTTCTCCTCGGACAGAAGCGCGAGCGACTGTGCCAGCAGCTCCACCCGCTTGACAGGCGCAATGTGGCAGCAGCTCACGATCTCCACGGTATCGCCCTTGTTCTCCGGCCCCATTCCAAAATCCTGTGTGCCGAGATACGCGGTGTGCACCTTGCGGGCATACGGCGGATAGTGCTCCGAAAGATAGTCCGTTCCGTTCTGGGAGCAGGGATATACCGCGTCGAGATGCTCCAGCAGATAACGGCGCAGAGGAAGATAATGAGCGGAACCCGCCTCCGGATACAGATCGTACCGGTGCGCACGGCTGATTGTCTTTTTCACGGGATTTTTGCAGTCCTCGCTCAGCCACAGCGCGGCGAGCGCCACATCATAAAGCCAGAAGCTATAGAATGTCACACCATCAAAGGCGGTGAGATCGTATTTGCGCAGAAGGCGGGCGCATTCCCGGTAAACGCCCTTCGCCTTGGCGATAAAATACAACAGATATGCCCGGCGTTTGAGATTGCCGCGGATTTTATTGTGCTCCGCGTCGTCCACCAGACCGCCGCAGGAGGTAAACGGAAACAAAGAAAGGCCGTTTCCGGCAAGCGATTTTTTCACCGTGCGCGCCGTGATGGCGTGAACCGTCACGTTTTCCGGTGTGCTGCGCGTCTGCACCGCGCCGTCCTCCGTGCTGGTGGCCAAAATGATAATTTTCTCAAAATGCTTGGCAAGGCAGGGGATTTCGTCCTCGATGAACTCCTCCCCTTTTCCGTATGGATATGTTTTCGTCAGCAAAACCAGACAGTTGCCCAAAGCGTTCCCTTCCTTCGTCATTTCTTTCCACGATCGCCGGGAAGAAGCCCGCGCGTCAGATCGCGAACCACCTCCGACGCCAGAATCAGCCCGGCTACCGACGGCACAAAGGCCAGGCTTCCGGGCGTTTCCCGTTTCGAGCTGTCCTCCTGCGTTCCCGGAACCTCCTCCCGCTGGGCGGGCTCCTCACGGGAATACACGGTTTTCAGATGGGCCACTCCGCGCTTTTTCAGCTCCCGGCGCATCACGCGGCACAGGGGACACACGGAGGTTTCATAGATATCCGCCACCTCAAAGCGCGTGGGATCGAGCTTGTTACCCGCCCCCATGGCGCTGATTACCGGAATGGATAATTCCTGCCCCAGCTCCGCCAGCCGAAGCTTGGCCGAGACGGTGTCGATGGCGTCGACGAGATAATCGCAGCCGGACAGGAATGCAGCCGGGGTGTCGGGCAGGAAGAAGATCGGATGCTCCTCCACCTGTGCGCGGGGGTTGATCCGCAGGATGTGCTCCCGCATCACCTCCGTTTTGAGCCGGCCGATGGTCGTGTGATCCGCGATAATTTGGCGGTTGAGATTTGTCAGGCTGACCCGATCCGCGTCCACCAGCACAAAGGAACCAATTCCCGTGCGCGCCAGAGCGTCCGCCGCATGGCCGCCCACGCCGCCAAGGCCGAACACCGCCACCTTCGCCCCCGCCAGACGTTCCATTGCAGCCGCCCCCAGCAGAAGCTGGGAACGGGAAAATTCATTCAGCAAAGCCTTTCCTCCCTTTTACCGAAGAACGGCCGCGACCGTTTGAAAGAGGATTTTAATATCGCCCCACACCGAAATGTGCTCCAGATATTCCAGATTCAGCTTCATTTTCGGCGGAAGCACTTCTTCAATATACGTTTTTTCCGGATCGCTGCTGTTTTCCAGAAGCTTGTCCTCGTCCTTGAACGCAATGCTCGACGGCGCGGTGATTCCCGGACGCACCAGCAGCGTGGCCATATATTCCGGCGTATACGCATCCACATAGCGGCGCACCTCCGGACGCGGGCCGACCAGGCTCATGGAGCCGGACAGGACGTTGAGAAGCTGGGAAAACTCATCCAAACGGCACTTGCGAATAAAGCGGCCCACGCGGGTAATGCGCGGATCGTCTCCCACCGTCAGCGACAGGCCGATTTTGTCGGCGTTCTGCACCATCGTGCGGAATTTAAAAATACGGAAATCCTGATTGTAGCGCCCTACCCGCACCTGACGGTAAAACACCGGACCCCGGGAATCCAGCTTGATGGCAAGAGCCAGAAGCAGGAAAAACGGGGAGGTCACAAGCAAAATCAGAAGAGAAGCAGCCACGTCAAACACGCGCTTCCCGGCAAGGGCCGCCCGTCTGGCATGGAGCTTTTCCTGCCAGGCTCGTGTCTCGGGATTCTGCATCTCCTTCGGCAATTCTTCAAAGGTCATTCGGCACAAACTCCCTCTTCCAGAAATCATAACGGCCTTTCGCCGCATTTTGACAGAAAGATTCACCGCCATTATAGCATATGGGGCCGCATGGGACAAATCTTTTTTTCCTGACTTTACATTTTTGCCCGTATCCTCTATACTAAACAAAGAGAGAAGCTCTCCACACAAATATTTTGAAAAAAGCATGAGGAGGATTTTTATGTATTACCTTGGAATCGACCTCGGCGGAACCAATATCGCAGTCGGCGTGGTGGATGAATCTTATCAGATTATCGCGCGCGCCAAACGGAAAACCAGAATTCCCTGCGACGAGGGCCTGATCGACGATCTGGCCGCCGCTGCGCGGGAAGCTGTGGAAAACGCCGGTATCTCCATGGACGACGTGCCGTGGGTCGGCGTGGGCTGCCCGGGAACCGTCAACCGTTCCACCGGTGTTGTGGAATACGCAAACAATCTCTATCTGAATGATTTCCACCTGCGCGACCTGCTTCAGGAAAAGCTGGGCCGTCCGGTTATCATTGAAAACGACGCGAACGCGGCCGCTTACGGCGAATATAAGGCCGGCGCTCTCAAGGGCTCTGACAACGCGATCGCCATCACGCTCGGCACGGGCGTGGGCGGCGGTATCATCATTCACGGCCAGGTATATTCCGGCTCCAACTTCGCGGGCGGCGAGCTTGGCCATTCCGTCATTGTCTGCGGCGGCGCAAGCTGCACCTGCGGGCGCAAGGGCTGCTGGGAGGCTTATTCCTCCGCCACCGCTCTGATCCGCATGACCCGCGAGGCTATGGCCGCGCACGCGGACAAAAAGGACACCCCGATCTGGGAGATCACGGGCGGCAGCTTCGATACGGTTGACGGCCGCACGGCGTTTGACGCCATGCGCAAGGGCGATCCGCTGGGCAAAGAGGTTGTGGACAAGTATATCTCCTATCTGGCCTGCGGCGTTGCCAACTGCATCAACGTATTCCAGCCGGACACCCTCTGCATCGGCGGCGGCATCAGCAACGAGGGAGAGAACCTTCTCGCTCCGCTGCGCGAGCTGGTGAAAAAGGAAACCTACAATACCAACGGCAGCAAGCAGACACAAATCTGCCGTGCGGAACTCGGCAACGACGCCGGCATCATCGGCGCGGCGCTGCTGGGCGAATAATCTCTGGATCTGGGGAGGAAACTGTGAAATGAGCATCACAAAATCTTTGTTTGGAACTATGCCTGACGGAACGCCGGTAGACCTGTATGTGCTCTCCGGTGAAAACGGCCTGAGCGCCGAGGTCATCGCGCTGGGCTGCCGGATTGTACGTCTGTCCGCTCCTGACCGGGAGGGCAAATGCGTCAACGTGGTTCTGGGTTATGACACGCTTGCCGAATATGTGGAAAACCGCGACTATCAGGGTACCGCCGTGGGCCGGTATGCCAACCGCATCGGAGGAGCCAGCTTCTCCATCGACGGAAAGACCTATTCTCTGGCGAAAAACGACGGAGAAAATTCTCTGCACGGCGGCCCGACGGGCTTTGCCCACCGTGTCTGGACGGTAAAGGAATCCGGAGATACGCCGGACGGCCCGAGCATCACCTTCTCCTACACCAGTGTGGACGGCGAGGAGGGCTTCCCCGGTACGCTGACGGCGGAGGTCACCTACACCGTGACGAAGGACAATGCTCTGCGCATTGCGTACCATGCCGTGACAGACGCCACAACACCCGTCAATCTCACGAACCATGCGTTCTTCAATCTGACCGGCGATGCGTCCCGTCCTATTCTTTCCCATGAGCTGCAAATCCATGCGGACAAGATTACCGCGGTGCGCGAGGATCTGATCCCGACCGGCGAGTATATCGCCGTCGCGGGAACGCCGTATGATTTCAATACGCCCAAGACAATCGGACGCGATATGGGCGCGGATGACGCGATGCTGAAAAAGTGCGGCGGCTACGATCACAACTTCGTGATCAACGGCGAGGGCCTGCGCAAGGCGGCGGAAGTCTATGAGCCGGAAAGCGGCCGCGTAATGGAGGTCTACACCGATCTGCCCGGCATGCAGCTCTACACGGCGAACAGCCTGAGCGGCAAGGGACACGGCGGCGTTTCGTTCGTCAACCACGGCGCGCTTTGCCTGGAAACCCAGTTCTTCCCGGATTCCCCGAACCATCCGGAATTCCCCTTCCGTTTCCTGAAGCCGGGAGAATCCTTTGACAGCGTCACCACATACCGGTTCCTGACAAGATAAGCGATCTGCTTTTGCTATTGAGGCCCGCGCACATTGCGTGGGCCTCAATTTGTTAATAAAGCTAAAAAATGCAAGTGTGAAGTTTTCGCCCGCCTTTTTCAAAAGGCGGCGGGGTTTGGGGCAGAGCCCCATAAAACTTTGCGAAGCCACAGAAAAGCTAGAAAAAAGAGCGCAGCGATTTTTTTCGGACCTTTATTGCAAAGCCTAAAACATTTGAATCTTAACTAAACAGTAAGCTTTCTATTATACGAAAAACCTTTTGCATCCTGAAAATTCTGTGTTACAATCAAAAGAGTGATTTTAATTTCGGGAGGCTGGACCATGAACGAAACCATTCTGGTAGTGGACGATGAAGCATCCATTGCGGATCTGGTCGAGGTGTATTTGAAAAACGAAGGATACCGGGTGCTGAAGTGCGGCAACGGCCGGGATGCGCTCACCCAAATCCATAGCGCGCCGCCGGATCTCGCGATTCTTGACGTCATGCTGCCCGACCTCGACGGCTTTACCCTCTGCAAGGAAATCCGCACGCAATATTACTTCCCCATTCTGATGCTGACGGCAAAGGTGGAGGATATGGATAAAATCACCGGGCTCACGCTGGGGGCGGACGATTATATCACAAAGCCCTTCAACCCGCTGGAGCTTGTCGCCCGCGTGAAAACGCAGCTTCGCCGCTGCACGCGCTACAACAACGGATCGGACAAGACGCCGGAGCAGCTGGAGGAATTTGATTTTCGCGGCCTTTGCATCACAAAAGGCAATCATAAATGCACACTGTACGGAGAAGAGCTGAGTCTGACGCCGATTGAATTCTCTATCCTGTGGTACCTGTGCGAGCGGCGCGGCTCTGTCGTTTCCAGCGAGGAATTGTTTGAGGCCGTGTGGGGAGAAAAGTTTATGGACAGCAACAACACGGTCATGACACACATTGCGCGCCTGCGGGAAAAGATGCACGAGCCAAGCCGAAAGCCGAAATTTGTCAAAACTGTCTGGGGGGTGGGCTACACCATTGAATAATCCAAACCATGCCAAAGAACTGCACAGCGCATTATCACGTCAGATTCTTTTCCAGTATATTCTCAGCCTGCTGGCCTACTGTGCCGGACTTCCTCTCGTCACCTTCCTTGCGGTGCTGATTGTCTCTTCCCGCACCTGGTATGGGTCGGAACCGATCTACCCGTTTCTTGACTGGGCAAGGAATTATTTTGGGGTATTGTTTGTATTGGCACTGATCTTTGGCCTGTTCGTCATCACAATCTATTTTATCCGCAAGCCTTTGCGCTACATGGACGCTCTGGTGGGAGCGTCCCAGCAGCTGGCGCAGAATCCGGAGCGGCCAATCGAGCTTCCGGATCTCCTCGCCCCCGTGACGGATCGGCTCAACGCGGTGCGGCAGGAATCCCTTCGCAGCGCGGCGGCGGCGCGGGAAGCGGAACAGCGGAAAAATGATCTCATTGTCTATCTCGCGCACGATCTTAAAACACCGCTCACCAGTGTGATCGGCTATCTGACCCTTCTGCGCGATGAGCCGCAGATTTCTCCCGAACTGCGCGCCCGCTATACCGGCATCGCGCTGGACAAGGCCGAGCGCCTGGAGGAGCTGATCAACGAATTCTTTGAAATCACCCGCTTCAATCTCACCCACCTGACGCTGGAGCTCTCCAACATTGATCTGACCCGGATGCTGGAACAAACATGCAGCGAATTTGAGCCTGCCTTTGCGGAAAAAGGCCTGCGCTGCTCCCTCAATCTTCCCCCGCAGCTTCCTTGCGAATGCGATCCCGACAAGCTGGCCCGCGTCTTTGACAATCTTCTGCGCAACGCGAATTTCTACAGCTTTCCCGATACCGTCATTCACATCAGCGGCCAGGTCAACCAGGGGTTGATCACGCTGCGCTTTGAAAACAGCGGAAGAACCATCCCAAAAGAAAAGCTGGACCGCATTTTCGAGCAATTCTTCCGCCTGGATTCCTCCCGCTCAACCGCAAACGGCGGAGCCGGTCTTGGGCTGGCAATCGCGAAAGAAATTGTCCGCCTGCACGGCGGCGCCATCTGGGCGGCAAGCGCGGACAACCACATTCTGTTCACCGTCACGCTGCCGCAGGCGCAAACCACTCCGCAGCCTTCCACCACCTATCCCCCTGTAAGAAATTCGTAGGATTTTGTCACGAAAATCATAAGATCTCCTTGAGAAAAGAGAAAAAAACAAGCCGCTGCTTTCTGATACCATAAAACCGGTACAGAAAACAGCGGCTTTCTTTTCGGGCGCGCTGTTCCCAAGGAGGAAGAAAAAATGAATTCAAAAACAATAGCCGTTTTTTTCGGCGGCTGTTCCACTGAGCATGAGGTTTCCCTGCAATCCGCGCAGGCTGTTTTGAACGCAATCGACCGGGAGCGGTATCTCCCGCTTGCCGTCGGCATCACCAAAAAAGGCGAATGGCGGCTGTTTTCCGGCAACTTGGATCGGCTGGCAGACGGCAGCTGGGAGCGGGATCCCTCCTGTGTTCCCTGCCTGCTCTCTCCCGACCGCACCTGTCCGGGGCTTCTGCTGCCGGGGCCGGAGACGCGCCGTATTCCTATCGCTGCGGGCTTTCCCGTTCTCCACGGAAAGAACGGCGAGGACGGGACGATACAGGGATTGCTGGAGCTGTCCGGAATCCCCGTTGTGGGATGCGGCACACTGGCCAGCGCGCTTGGGATGGACAAGGACAAGGCGCACCGGCTTGCCGCGCTTGCAGGAGTACCCGGGCCGAGAGGAACGGTTTTCCGGCGCGGCAGCGATCCCATGGAAATCGAGCGGGCCGCGCACGCGCTCGGCTGGCCGCTGTTTGTCAAACCAATCCGCTCCGGCTCTTCCTTTGGCGTCAGCCTGGTGACAAAACCGGAACAGCTTGCCGAAGCTGTACAGGAAGCGTTTTCCCACGATTCGGAAATTCTGCTCGAAGAAGCCGTGCCGGGCTTTGAAATCGGCTGTGCCGTCATCGGCAACGAAACGCTTGTCACCGGGCGCGTGGATGAAATTGAACTCTCGGAGGGCTTCTTCAATTTTGAGGAAAAGTATACGCTCAAAACCTCCAAAATCCACTGTCCCGCCCGTATCTCCCCCGAAAAGGAGGAGGAAGCAGCTCATGCGGCCAAAAAAGTTTACCGCGAGCTCGGCTGCCGCGGCTTCGCCCGTGTGGATCTCTTTCTGACGCCGGATGGCCGCATCCTGTTCAATGAGATCAACACGATTCCGGGATTTACCTCCCACAGCCGTTTTCCGACGATGATGAAAGCCATCGGCATTCCCTTTGACCGCCTGGTCAACCGCCTGATCGAGCTGGGGGTGGAAGCATGAGGGCGCAGGTATATACGCGGGAGGATTCCGCACACGGGCCTTTGATCCTTGTCAACGCGTCCCACCCTCTCCCCGCCGGCACAGCGCCGCGCCTTGTCCCCGCCCTGCCCGGCTGCGAGGACGTTCTTTTGGAGCGGCACGCCGCCAGAATGCTGACCGCCTGTGTGCGGGCGGCGGGAGCGATGGGGAGCATCACCGCTGTTTCCGGGTGGAGGAGCCGCGAAGAGCAGACGCAGATCTGGGACGACTCCCTGCGGGAAAACGGTGAAGTCTTTACGCGGAGCTATGTCGCTCTGCCCGGATGCAGCGAGCACGAGACGGGGCTTGCGATTGATCTGGCGGCTGCCGCGCCGGCGATCGATTTCATCCGCCCCCACTTTCCGCGCGACGGAATATGCGGAGAATTTCGCCGCCTGGCTCCCCTCTTTGGCTGGATCGAACGCTATCCGGCCGGAAAGGAGAGCGTCACCGGCATTGCCTGCGAACCGTGGCATTTCCGCTATGTCGGCGCGCCGCACGCACAGATTATGACGGAGCGCGGTCTGTGTCTGGAGGAATATCTGGAGCTTCTGCGCCGGGAAAACGGCCTGCGTTTTCCGTATCGCGGCGGCTTCGTCCGCATTTTCCGGATTGTCTGCGGCGCACAGGGTGTCACGCTCCCCCTTGCCGTGCGTTTCTCCATCTCCGGGGACAATGACGGCGGCTTTCTGGTCACTGTGCGGGAGGAGATCGCATGAGATCAAAATCTCCCGCTCTGGACCGGTTCCGGATCGTGGCCGCTGTGCTGGTGGCCGCGATTCATACCTCCCCGCTGGCAACGTACACGGCGGACGGCGACTTCTTTCTCACGCGCGTACTGGCCCGCCTGGCTGTCCCCTTCTTTTTCCTGGTGACAGGCTATTTCCTTGCCCGCTCGGAATGGAGCAGCCTGCCGCATTTCCTCAAAAAAACGGGTCTGCTGTATCTGGCTGCCATGCTGCTCTATCTGCCGCTGAACCTCTATTCCCGCAATCTGAACGGCTGGGAGAATATGGTGCGGGGAATCCTGTTTGACGGCACTTTTTATCATCTCTGGTACTTTCCCGCCGTTCTGCTCGGTTCCCTTCTGGCTTTTTTGCTGAGCCGCAGGGGCCCGCGCTTTGCACTGACGGCGGCGGGGCTCCTCTATCTGATCGGCCTGGGGGGAGACAGCTATTATGGCCTTATCTCCTCCCTGCCCTTCGGGAAAGCCTGCTATGATATTCTGTTTTCCGTTTCCGCCTACACCCGAAATGGCGTCTTTTTCGCTCCTCTTTTTCTGCTGCTGGGAGCCTACGCAAAGCGCCGGAATCCTCGTCTCTGTCTCGTGGGATTCCTGCTTTCCTTCGCGGCGATGAGCGCGGAAGCCTTTTTGCTGCATGCAGCCAAAGCGCAGCGCCATGACAGCATGTATCTGCTTTTGCCATTCTGTTCCCTGTTCCTTTTCTCGCTGCTTCTCAGCCGGAACAGCGGACAAAATCGGGACGCCCGCCGTTTCTCCGCCGTGTTTTATGTGGTGCACCCCTGGTGCATTGTACTGGTGCGCGGAGCCGCGGAAGTGCTGGGTCTGGAAGCCGTTCTGGTGAGGAACAGTCTGGGACATTTTCTTGCCGTGCTGCTGCTCAGTGCGGCGATCTCGCTGAGCGCCGTTCTTTTCCTGCCCCGCCGCCCCTCGGAAACCGGCCGCGCGTGGTGTGAAATCGATCTGCGCGCTCTGCGCTCCAACACCTTCCTGCTCCAGCGAAAAGCGGGAGCACACAGTTCTCTGATGGCAGTGATCAAGGCGGACGCTTACGGACACGGAGCCATCCCCTGCGCCCGCACTCTGCGCCGCTGCGGCGTGCGAGCGTTTGCCGTCGCCACGCTGGAGGAGGGCATCGCCCTGCGGCGTGCCGCTGTCCGGGGAACCATCCTGATTCTCGGCTTCACCCCGCCCGAGGAGGCGGATCTGCTCGTCCGTTGGCGTCTGACGCAGGCGGTGATGGATGAACCCTATGCCCGCCAGCTCGCCGCACAGGGCAGGCGCGTAGCCGTTCATGTGGCGGTTGACACGGGAATGCACCGGATTGGCATTCCCGTGGAGGAGGTTGCCGCGTTCCGGCGCATTTACCGCCTGCCCTACCTGCGCTTTACAGGCATTTTCTCCCACCTTTGCACCGCAAACGGACGCTCTCCGGAGGAAAAAAGCTTTGCACAGATGCAGACAAACGCTTTCTTGCAGCTGGTATCCATTCTGCGTTCCTGCGGCTGTCCCGTGGGGGACACGCATCTGCTGGCCAGCGCGGGAATCCTTCGCTTTTCTCCTCAGCCCTGCTCTCATGTGCGCGCGGGACTGGCGCTGTTCGGGGCATGGGAAACGCAGGAGGAGCGGGACGAAAGCTGCGGGCTTCGCCCCGTGCTCTCTTTGCGCGCCCGGATTGTCTCCGTTCGCCGCCTGGAAACAGGGGAACGCGCCGGGTACGGCCTGGCGTTCGAAGCCATGCGCCCCACCGTTTTGGCCACCGTCTCCATCGGCTACGCGGACGGCCTTCCGCGCAATCTGGCGGCGCGGGGCGGGGAGGTTCTTCTGCACGGAAAGCGCGTCCCCGTCGTGGGGCGGCTCTGCATGGACCAGCTTTTGATCGACGCGACGGACGCGGGAGAAACGCACGGCGGCGAGATTGTGACGCTCATCGGGCGTGACGGTGAAGAACGCATCTCAGCGGAGGAGCTGGCCGGACGCTGCGGAACCATCACAAACGAACTGTTTTCCCGGCTGGGCTCCCGCTTGGGGCGCTGTATCCTTCCCTAAGGCAACACCACATCCTTTCAGATGGCGCAGCATACAAAAAAGCCGCCGGTTTCCCAGACGGGATCCGGCGGCTTTCAGCGCATTTTTATTTCTCTTTGACCGGCAGGGCCTCCACAGCGTCGGCGGCCTGGCTCAAAGCGTCTGTGTGGCAAAGCTCCACAAGACCCGCATCGCAGTTCTTCGCGACCTCGGGATCCATCGGCAGACGGCTGAGCAGCTTCAAGCCATAGCGTGCGGCAATCTCCTCCACATGGCTTTCGCCGAACACGCGGATCTCGCGTCCGCAGTCGGGGCACTTGACATAGCTCATATTTTCCACAATGCCAAGGATCGGCACGTTCATCATCTGCGCCATGGTCACAGCCTTGGAAACGATCATCGCAACCAGCTCCTGCGGCGAGGTCACAATGAGAATACCGTCGAGCGGGATGCTTTGGAACACGGTAAGCGGCACGTCGCCCGTTCCGGGAGGCATGTCCACAAACATGTAATCCACATCGTTCCAGATGACATCCGTCCAGAACTGCTTGACCGTATTGGCAATGATCGGGCCGCGCCATACCACCGGCGCGCACTCGTCGTCCAGCAGCAGGTTCACGGACATCACGTCGATCCCGGATTTCGTCTTGACCGGCAGAAGTCCCAGCTCGCTGCCCATCGCCCGCTGGTGCAGGCCGAACGCCTTTGGGATGGAGGGGCCCGTCACATCCGCGTCCAGAATGGCCGAATGCGCGCCGCGGCGGTTCATCTCCACCGCCATCAGGGACGTCACCAGGCTCTTGCCGACGCCGCCCTTGCCGCTGACCACACCGATCACCTTTTTGATGCTGCTCATCTCATGGGGCTTTTCCAAAAAGTCCTCGGGGTTCATTTTACGCTCCCCGCAATTTTCGCTGCAATGCTCACAATCGTGGCTGCATCCTGCACTCATTTCCTTCACGCCTTTCCGCGCCGACCGGCGCACTCCATAATCAATCTGTTTTGATTATACGAGTATGGCGGCGGTTTGTCAACGAAAGACAAGACGATCCGTTTTTTTCGACAGAATGCAACCTTTTCATCCGAAGAACCGTTCTATAGTAAGAGAAGAGAAACGTTTGTCCAAGGACTCAAACAAGTCTCAGGGCGGCGTCTGGGAGGAATTCACCATGTCAGTTCCATATCGTCATCTGTCACAGGAAGAATGGGAGCCACGGCCAAGCCGTCTGGAGCTGCGGCGGCGCAGACGGCGAAACCGTTTGATCATTCTCGCCAGTATGGGAATCACGCTGCTGTTTCTGGTCGCGGTGCTTTCCCTCGTGATCCCCTGGCTAACCTCCGGCGGCACCGAAACTCCCCGCCTTCCGATGCTGCCCACAACGAAATCACAGGACCTTTCCTCCATCGAAATCCCGGAATGGATTGACCAGGAGCTTCTGGATCTCGGCGGAAGCCGCAGCGGCCAGGCGCTGGAGCATGTCAACGACATCGCCGTTCATTATGTGGGAAACCCCGGTACCAGCGCGGAGGGAAACCGGAATTATTTCAACGATCCCGCCACGGAGGTCAACGCTCATTTTCTGATCGGGCTGGACGGGGAAATCATCCAGTGCGTCCCGCTCGATGAGAAATCGGCCGCGACCAACGAGCGCAACCGCGACACCATTTCCATTGAGGTCTGCCACCCGGACGAAACGGGGCAATTCACCGACGCATCCTACCAATCCCTTGTCAAGCTGTGCGCCTGGCTCTGCGAAACGCTGGATCTCGATGAAACCCACCTGATCCGTCATTACGACGTGACCGGGAAGGAGTGTCCGCTCTACTTTGTCGACCATCCGGACGCCTGGGACGCATTCCGCTCCGATGTGGGCGCGGCCTTACAGCAGGCAAAATAAAGACGATACGCCGCGTGCATGCGGTTTCCGTCAACATAAAAAGGATCGGCGCGGAGAATAAAAATCTCCTCGCCGATCCTTTTTGTATGACAGGAAAGCTTATTCCAGTGTAATAGCCGTCACGCTGCAAGCGGGAACACGAACCGTCAGCACACCGTTCTCCTGGCGGAAATCGGTCACGGAAACCGGTTTGACCATTTCCGGCGCTTCAAAGGTGTTATGGGCATCCATCGAACCGGACAGCACCCGGACGGACGCTTTCGCGTTTTCCTTACCGGGCACGCGCACGGTAAGCGTCTCTTCCCCGGACAGAGAAAGGTTGGCCACTGTGATGTGGACGCGGCCTTCGGCGTCCATGGAAGCGGACTGATGCAGGGACGCAATCTGCACCTGATCGTCTCCCACCGGATGGGATTCCACATAGCTGTCAAGCAGCGTCGCGTCCTGATGCTCCTTGTACAGATCGAACACATGGTACGTCGGCGTGAGCAGCATCTTCTCGCCCTCCGTGAGAATGACGGACTGGAGAACATTGACGATCTGCGCCAGGTTGGCCATGATCACGCCGTCGGCATGGCGGTTGAAGATATTGAGCGTGACAGCGGCCACCAGCGCGTCGCGCATGGTGTTCTGCTGGTACAGGAAGCCGGGATTGGTGCCGGGCTCCACGTCGTACCAGGTTCCCCACTCGTCCACAATCAGGCCGACGCGTCCCTCGGGATCGTGGCGGCGCATGATGCTCAGATGGTTTTCCACCAGCTCATTCATCCACAGGGCGTTGCGGAGCGTGGTCCAGTACTCCTTCTCCTCAAAGCCGGTAGCCGGTCCCTTATCGTCCCAAGCCAGGGAACGGGGACGCGTATAATAGTGCAGGCTGATCGCGTCGGCATACTTTCCGGCAATCTCCATCACCTTATCCGTCCACTCGTAGTCATCCACGTTCGGGCCGCAGGCAATCTTGAATACCTTGTTGTCACCGTAGTTGCGCACATACGTCGCATAGCGGCGGAACAGATCCGCGTAATACTCCGGGCGCATATTGCCGCCGCAGCCCCAGCTCTCGTTGCCCACGCCGAAATACGTCAGCTTCCAGGGCTCCTCGCGGCCGTTCTGCTTTCTCAGCTCCGCCATCGGGGACACGCCGTCAAACGTCATGTACTCGACCCACTCGCTCATCTCCTGTACCGTGCCGCTGCCCACGTTGCCGTTGACATACGGCTCGCAGCCGATCTGACGGCACAGCTCCATGAACTCATGCGTGCCGAAGGAGTTGTCCTCCACCACGCCGCCCCAGTGGGTGTTCACCATACGCTTGCGGCCCTCCTTCGGGCCGATGCCGTCCTTCCAGTGGTACTCGTCGGCAAAGCAGCCGCCGGGCCAGCGCAGAACCGGCACGCGGATCTGCTTGAGAGCTTCCACAACGTCCGTGCGCATTCCGTTCACGTTCGGGATCGGACTGTTTTCGCCCACAAACATTCCGTTATAGATGCAGCGGCCCAAATGCTCGGAAAAATGGCCGTAAATGTTACGGTTGATTTTCGCTCCCTTTCGGGCGGGATTGACCTCTAAAAATGCCATGATTATTTTCCTTTCTGTCTATCACCAGGCTGAGCCTGGACGCATTTCGCATCCTGTGCCCGGCCTTTTCTTTTGCCTCACCGCTCGCGATTAGGGCGGTATCTATTCTGTTGCCGCCATTCACCAGGCTGAGCCCTTCTCAGGCCTGCACGTCAAAGAAGGCACACACGCCGTCGCGCTTTGTCAGCTCCAGGCTGCGGCTGTCCAGCTGCGATCCGCCCGCCGTCACGCAGTAATGGCCGGGCAGCACCGCGCGGGAACCATCCTCCGCCACCGTCAGCATGGCGGTATCGGGAACATGGATGGTGATTTCGCGCTCCTCGCCGGGGGCAAGCTCCACGCGGGCAAAGCCGCACAGGCTGCGGATCGGCTGGTTTTCTCCCGGACGTCCGGAGAGATAGAGCTGCACAACCTCCGCGCCCTCGCGGTCGCCCTCGTTTTTCAGGCGAACCGTCACATCCATGCTCTCGCCCGCCGTGATTTTCTCCGGCATCTGAATGCTCTCATAGGCAAACTTCGTATAGGACAGGCCGTAACCAAAGGGATACAGCGGCTCCTCATGCAGATACCGGTAGGTACGGTTCTTCATGCTGTAATCCTCAAAGTCAGGCAGCGGATTTTTCGGAGAGTAGAACGTCACAGGCAGACGGCCGGAGGGGCTGAACTTGCCGAGAAGCAGCTCCGCCACCGCAAGACCGCCCAGCGCGCCGGGATACCAGGCCTGCACCACGGCAGCGCAGTGCTCATGCGCGTAGGTCAGATCCAGCGCGCTGCCCGCCAGCACCACAACAATCACCGGCTTGCCGGCGGAAACAACGGTCTCCAGCAGTCTCTGCTGGCACGGCGGAAGATCAAGCCCCAGCTTGTCGCCGGACGCACTCAGATTTCCTGTATCGCCCTGCTCGCCTTCCAGCGTCTCATCCAGTCCCAGGCAGAGAATGGTCACGTCGCTGTGGGCAGCGCACGCCTTCGCCTCCGCCAGACGGTCATCCGCGAAAGCCAGGCCCTCCACCTTGTCCTTATACAAATGGCTGCCCTCGCTGTAAAGAATCCGCACGCCGTCGCCGAACTCCTTACGCACGCCCTCCAGAACGGTCACATGCTGGGAAGCCGTTCCATAATAATTGCCAATCAGGGACAGGCGGCTGTCGGCGTTCGGGCCGATGACGGCCACCTTGGTCAGCTTCTCTTTGCACAGCGGGAGAATGCCGTCGTTTTTGAGCAGCACCAGCGAACGGCGGGCCGCTTCCAGCGCCACCTCGTTGTGAGCCGGAGAATCGGCCTCCTCATATGGGATCGTGTTGTATTCGCACTGATCGTCAAACATGCCGAGCAGGTACCGCGTTGTGAACAGGCGCTCCGCCGCCTCGGTGATCTGCTCCTCCGTGATGAAGCCCTCCTGCAGCGCCTGAAGCAGATGCGCATACATGGAGCCGCAGTTCACGTCACAGCCGTTCTTCAACGCCAGAGCCGCGGACTCGGCGGGCGTACTGGTCACATGGTGTGTTTGATGGAAATCGCAGATCGCCCAGCAGTCGGAAACCACATGTCCCTCAAAGCCCCACTTGTCGCGCAGGATGTCTTTGAGCAGCGTTTTGCTGCCGCAGCACGGCTCGCCGTTGGTGCGGTTGTACGCGCCCATCACGGCTTCCACGCCGCCCTCCTTCACCGCCGCCTCAAAAGCGGGCAGATACGTCTCCCAGAGATCCTTCTGGCCGACGCGGGCATCAAACTCATGGCGCTTGCCCTCCGGTCCGGAGTGCACGGCAAAGTGCTTGGCGCAGGCCGCCGTTTTGAGGTATTCCCCGTCTCCCTGCAGCCCCTTGATGAAAGCAACGCCGAGACGGGAGGTTAGATACGGATCCTCGCCGTACGTCTCATGGCCGCGTCCCCATCTGGGATCGCGGAAGATGTTCACGTTCGGAGACCAGAGCGTCAATCCCTTGTAGATATCGCGGTCCTCCTGCTCCGACTGCATATTGTATTTCGCGCGCGCCTCCGTGGCGATGACTTCGGCAATCTGCTTCAAAAAGTCCTCGTCAAACATGGCGGCCATTCCGATCGCCTGCGGGAACACGGTGGCCGTACCCGCACGCGCCACGCCGTGAAGCGCTTCGTTCCACCAGTTATAGGCGGGGACGTTCAGCCTTGGAATGGCAGGGGCCTGAAAGCGAAGCTGAGACGCTTTCTCTTCAATCGTCATCTTTGCGACCAGCTCTTTTGCCAGTCTTCGAGCCGTTTCCCTTTTCATCATTGTTATCCTCCTGTCACCGGCCTTATGATTGTTATTCCAGCGTAAAGGAAGCGAGATTCGCCGCTCCCTGGCCTTCATAGGTAAAATAGAGCGATTGTACGCCGTCCGGGATCGCGATTTCCGCCGTGTAGTCCTTCCAGACATTGGAGAAGTCCACCGGGATCATGCCCAGCGCGGGGCCGTTCCAGGCTGTCCGCACGCAGAACGCGCCCTTGCAGTAACCGCGCACCCGCACGGTCACACGGCGCACGCCGCGGCAGTCAAAATACCGGAAGCCCGCACTCGCCCCCGCGCGCAGATTTGCCACATAGCCGGGAGTCTCGTCCCCATCGCGGCCATCCTGCGTGATTTTCGGGAAGCGGCAGTCCATCCATTCGCCGGGCGCTCCCGTCGTCAGCGGATCCTCCCCTCCCGCCGTGAAAAGCTGGCAGGCAATGTAAGCGGGATACGTCCCTTTCCCCTCCAGAGGGCCGCCGTTGCCGCCGCAGGAGGTCATTTCCGCCTGCACAATGGATCCGTCCTCCCGGAACTCGATCGGTTCCACACAGCCCTGGCGGCTGAAATTCGTTCCATCCGTATGCCGGTGATAAAAAATATACCACTTTCCGTCGATTTCCACAATACTTCCGTGGTTATTTCCGCCGTAAAACATGGGTTTTTCCGCCGGTTTATAGCTGTCAATATGCAGATCGTTGTTGGCCACAATGACGCCGCCGTAGGTAAACCCGCTCATGGGCGAACGGCTGACCGCATAGCACAGCTCATACATCACAACGGAGGAGTAAACGAAGTAATACAGATCCCCACGCTTGCGAATGGAAGGAGCCTCGAAGAATTCATGTCCCTCGAATCCACTGCCCGCGCTGAACGGCTGGCTGGGAGCGATCCGCACCGGTCCCTCCTCGATGGTCAGCATGTCGGGGCCAAGCACCACGCCGTGCGGTCCTGTGCGGGATACATCCCCCACCGCGCAGAAACCGGTGTAGAGATAGGTTTTTTCTCCCTCCGTCATCACGCCGGGATCAAACTGCGGCTCGTCCCCCTCGCGCTCTCCCAGACGCGTCCCGTCGGGATAATGCACATACCCGTAAAACTCATACTGCCCCGACGGCCGGTCGCAGACCGCCACCGAGACAACAGGAAGCTTATCGAGCACATAGTACAGGTAATACCGGCCATCCGGCCCACGGGTTACGTCCGGCGCATACAGGCACATGCTGCCGTCCGGGTTCGCGGGATCCTGCGTTTTCCGATAGATCGTCCCCTCGCACCGCCAGTTTCCCAAATCCGTCTCCGGGGCGGACCAGCACACATAGTCTCCCAGACAGTACGCGTTTCCACGGAAAAAGTCGTGGGAACCGTATACATACACCCGGCCGTCAAACACATACGGCTCGCCGTCGGGGATGTATTCCCAGGACGGCAGATAGGGGTTGAACGCCTGCTTTTTCATGAAAGCACCTCTCCTTTTCTGTTATCCCCGCACGGCCCGCTCATAGGAATAGCCGCGATCGCTGCGCCCGCTGACGGGAACCAGCTCAAACGAAACGACGGAATCCTTCTGGAGCATCAGGGAGAAGCAAAGCTCCCCATTCGCCGCGCAGAGACGTTCCGTGTGCACCAGCGGGACGGCGCTTTCCTGCAAAAGCTTGGTCTGCTCCGCGGAAAGCTGAGCGGGCTCTCCCATGTCGTGCCAAACCTTGAGCGGGTTGGCGTGGTTCTCGTCCACCGTGCGGGTCAGCAGGCACCATTCTCCCTGCGCGGGCAGGGTAAAACGCAGCATGGTTTCCCCGCCTGTCTCCTGGCCGAGATTCCACGCCGCACCGGCAAAGGAGCCATCCTTCCGGCGCACCGCGACCGTTTCCTTCGAGCGCAGGAGGCAATCGCCCTGCAATTTCTTGAAGAACGCGAACGTCCAGAACGTCGGCTTGGGAATCCCGCCGTTCGCCACCAGGCCGAAGCCGCCGTGGAACGGGGTGAAGGGAACCCCCATCTCCTCGAACACATCTCCAAACGTCCAGTAGGAATAGGAATCGTTTACCTCTCCCAGCCTGGCCAGAAGCCGCGCGACGTAAGCCGCGTTGCGGGTCGTGTCGTGTACGGGGCTGTCCGGGCGGTAGGAGGTATTGAACTCGGTGATGTGCATCGGCAGGCCCCGGTATTCCGGAAAGCTGTCGATGATCGCGCGGGAGCGATCCAGCTCCATCAGGCTTTCGTCGGGATCGCGCAGCGCGCCGTAGCTGTAATGCCCGTCCTCGTCCGGTGTGTCAAACGTGTAGAAATGGCGGGTCACGAAATCGAGCGGGAGAGCGTTCTGATGGCAGTATTCCATGAAATCCTGCATCCACTCGACGTCCTGCACGCCGCAGATGGCGGGGCCGCCCACGCGGAAACGAGAATCCACCTCTTTCACGGCGGCGAGAGTCTCCGCGAACAGGCGGAAATACTCCTGCTTATCCGCGTCCTTCCAGAAGCCGGGAAGATTCGGCTCGTTCCAGACCTCAATCGGCCAGGAGAGAACGTCCTCCCCGTAGCGCTCGAGCAGATGGCGCAGAAGAGCCTGCACCAGCGCGCGCCACGCTTCGTAGGTTTTGGGCGGCGTGACGTTTCCTTTCCAATAAAAGACCGTCTGATCGCCCGACGCCATCTTTTCCGGCATGAAGCCCAGCTCCAGGAAGGGGCGGATCCCCACCTCAAGATAGCTGTCCATCACGCGATCCAGATAGGTGAAATTGTATTCCGGGCAGATTTCGCCCTTTTCGTTTTTGTATTCCTGGTAAATGGCCATGTCGTCACAGAACAGGCCGTGGCCGCGAATATAGGAAAATCCGATTTCCTTCTGCACCAGCCTGAGCTGCTCCAAATATTCCCGGTGCAGGGCAAGACCCATGCGGCCTGTGCCAACGCAGTAATCCGCGTGGTTCGCAAAGCTCTGCACCTTCTCCGGGCAAAGGCTGTATTGTGTCTCTGTCATCATGCTCCTCCTTGCTTTCTCCTCATCAAATTCCGGTAACGCCCTGTTTCAAATGTCCCCTATATCGGTTCCCTGCTTTCCATCTTCCTCGTCCATCAGCCAACGGAGGGAAGAATCGATCTGCGGATTCCAGAAATTGTAGTCATGCACGCCCGGCCCCTCCCGATAGGTGAACGGGAAGTTCTGCGCTTCCAGGAACCGGCGGAAAATCTGATTGTCCTCATACAGAAAATCCTCCGTGCCGATTGCGAGATACAGCGCGGGAAGCGGGCTTCCCTTTTCCATCAGCTCCCGCACCAGCACCTCCGGGTTGTTCCGGCTTTCGAGGAGTTTTTCCGGCTCCCCGAACATCAGGCGGTAATACGCATAGTTGGCGATGCCGTCCAGATTGAGATCGTCCGGCTTCATGGCGGCTACCTTGTGGACGATCAGCGCGGCGGATAGGGAAACGATTTTGGAAAACGTCTCCGGATATGCCAGCCCTGTATGAACCGCGCCGAAGCCGCCCATGGAAATTCCCCCGATGAAGGTATCCTCCCGGCGGCTGGAAAGGCCGAAGGTCTTTCGCACATACTCCACCAGCTCCTGGCCGACGTATGTCTGGTACTGCCGCCCCGTCTCCTCCCCGTCGAGGTAAAAGCTGTTTTCGCCGGACGGGCAGACCAGCGCCAGATTATAGCGGGCGGCCAACGAAAGAATGGAGGTATCCTTGATCCAGTCCGCTCTGGTTCCGGTGTAGCCGTGCAGCAAAAACAAAACCTTCGTGGGGCGGTCAAAATACTTGGTGTGTCCCTCCGGTCCGATATCGTTCGGCAGATAAACGGAGAATGATGCGCCGCGCCGCAGCGCGTCGGAAAAATAGCTTCCCTCAAAGATCGCCATGCTCCGCCCCTCCTTTACGAGATCTCACGACTGACCAGGAATTCCATCACTTCCCCGGCGGGACACGCCTTCTGCTCCGGCGTTTCGTGGAAGGTCATGCGGCTCGGCGCCGCGTCGCTCCACGGAATCCAGCGCGCCTGCTCGCTTCCGTCCGCGTCCTGGCAGTTCGGATCGCCGGTCTTGACGAAGGCCGCGAGATAGTTGCACATCTGACGCGCCAGATCGTAATGCTTGCCGGTAAAGGGCCGCCAGCATTTGGCCAGCGTCTCAAAGAAGAACCACAGATCGCTGGAATGGAACGCGCCCGGATGATCCCAGCCCGGAATCTCCGGCCCGAACGTATAGATATAGCAGGGGCTCTTTGCTCCCGCTTTTTCCCGGCAGCGGCACAGCGCGCGGATCGCCATCTCGATCTCGCCGACGGTGGCGTTCTTCACGGCTTTCTCCAAACCCTGATCCGCGTGAATCAGCGCGAGGAATTGATCCGCGTCCCCACCGAGGTATTTTTGCGCCATCTCACGCAGCTCCTCTTCCGTCTTGGCTTGCGGGACGGCAAAGAACTCATTGTCAGTGTCTCCTATCAGCATCGGGATATCCGGCAGCTCGCCGCGCAGAGCGGTCTGCCAGCTGGTGCGCTGCTGGAATTTTCCGTCCGCCACCACACTCCAGAACAGGCCGAATTCCTCCATCTTATCGCGCAGGAACACGGCGGGAAGGGCGCGAGCCTCGGCGAGGGAATGAATCCCGAGGAAGCGGAAAAACTCCTCTCCCTGCTTTTCCAGCTCCGCCAGCGTGGAAAGGCGCGGCTTCTCATAAGGCAGGCAGAAAATGCCGCTCTCGACCACCGCATGCGAAACACAGGCGGCGCTCACCGGGTTGTTCAGCTGCGCCATCACGCTCGCGCCGCCCGCCGACTGTCCGCCAATGGTGATCCGGTCGGGATCGCCGCCAAAGGCCGCGATGTTCCGTTTCACCCAGAGCAGGCCCGCCTGCTGATCCAGACAACCGAAATTGGCCGGTGCGTCCGGGTTTTCCGCCGTCAGCTCCGGATGCGCCAGAAAACCGAACACGTTGACGCGGTAGTTCACCGTCACCACGACAATGCCGCGCCGGGCCAGACGCTCGCCGTCAAATTCCATCTCCGCGGTGTAGCCGCACTGGAACGCGCCGCCGAAATACCAGACATAGACCGGGAGCTTCTCGTTTCCCGTGACGGCGGGGGTCCAGATATTCAGATACAGGCAGTCCTCGCTCATCGGAATCTCGGGATCCACATGCCATTCGCGCGCATAGAAATCCTCGGGATTCGCACCGGGAACATACTGCATCGAAATGGGAGCGAATTCCAGGCAGTCGCGCACTCCCTCCCAATTTTCCGCGGGCTGCGGCGCGCGCCAGCGCAGGTCCCCGACCGGAGGAGCCGCAAAGGGAACTCCCCGGAAGGCGGTAATGCGGGGATCGGCCGCCGCCATTCCGCGTACCAGCCCGTTTTCTGTTTTGGCAATTCTGAGCATGATTCCGCTTCCTCCTTTTCTTTATTTTATCAGCCAACCCTGACACGCATAGTCACATGGCTCAGGGCCGGGTTTACGTCGCGCTCGGCAGACAGATCAAAGCGGGGACGTCCCTGCAAATCGAAATGGACGCGCCGGATGCCCGCGCAGCGCACGCGGCTGGTCGGATCCGTCTCCCCGTGATACGCAATCCACAGATTGCCCTCCTTATCGCCGAAGAAGGAGTTATGCCCGGGACCGTATTCCCCGTCCACCGAATAATAGGTGAGCACCGGGGTAAGCCCTTTTTTCCAGTTGGCCGGGTTCGCAAGATCGCTGTTCGGATCGGCGGTCAGCAGACCCGCCGCATAGGTATAGCTGTTTGCGGAACCCGCGGAGTAAGCCAGATACACCCGATCCTTTGTCTGGAACACATAGGGGCCTTCGTTGTTGATGGTGGTTTCCAGGTTCTCCCAGCTCAGCAGAGGACGGGACAGCAGCGCCGGTTCGCCCGCCAGCTGCCAGGGCTTTTCCTCGTTGAGAGGAGCAATGTACAGCATGGAGCCGGTGTCCAGCGGCGTTCCCATGCCAAAGCGGTACGACCACGCCGCGTAGGTGCGTCCCCCCGCCTTGATGCACGTCATATCCAGCGTGATGCCGTCCTCCGTCAGGAAGCTGCCGTCCTGCTTCTGCACACGGCGCGGCGTTTCCCAAGCGTCGGGATCGGTGAAATGCCCGCCGGGCTTGAGGTGCATGACATGGCACTGGGGTCCCCACACCTTCCCGCTCACCGCAAAGAATATGTACGGCTCGCCGCCCACGATATGGAATTCCGGGGCCCAGAAGGTCTGCAAGAAGCCTTTTTCTTCGTCCAGATCCAGAATCAAATGCAGCTTGGTGTCGGGAAGGAACAAATCCTCGGGGCGATCGGCTTCGCGCACATACAGGCCAATGTCGCCCGTGGTATCGCTGGTGGAAAGATAGTAATATTTCCCCTCCCACGGCACAATGACCGGATCGCCGGTTCCCTGCGTCAGCGGAAAATGATACGGATTGCCGCGCAGCGTTCCCTTCACCTCATACACACCGGGACGGCTGAAATCCACCGCGCTCGTGTCCCAGTCCACCGTCTTGGGAGCGGTGGAACCGTCGGAATACACCGCCACGGCGCGCACCGCCTTCACCTGCTCCGGGGACGCGGCCCGCATCTCCTCCGGCAGAATGGTGTCCATATGGAACAAACGTCCCCAATACACGCGCAGACGGTCACACAGCTCCCCGGGGATCACGGTAACGTCGCCCAGGACAGCCCCATGCGGCAAAGAGGGGAACGTAACCGCTTCTTCGTCCCACACGGCCGGTTCCGGCTCCGAAAAGCACCAGCCCTGCAAATCCGTGCTGTGGGATTTCCAGCAGCCCGCCTCATCCGTCCAGACGGCGGCATACTGCCCCAGACTCCGGTCGTAGCGAATCCGGATATGTTCCAGATTTCCCGCCCCACACAGCGGCAGGAGACCGAGAAAAGTAAACTCCATGAAATCGGCGGTTCTCCACACCAGGAGCTTTCCCCGGCTGTCGGGATCCGTCTTTCCCTCCTCCGTCACACGGACGGCGGCGATCCCCCATCCTCCGTCCGCAAGCGGAAATACGCAGGGGCTTTTCAGACTCTTGGTGTTCAGGGTATTCTCCTTCGTCACGTCAGCCTGGGCAAACAGAACGCCGTAATTGTGCTGAAGCGCCTCGAAGCTTTTTCCGTCCCGGCTCACGGCAAAATGGACGGATCCGGCCAGGCCGGACGGATACACTCCCGGCTCCGGGGTACGCGTATAAGCCATCAGAAAGCCTTGCGGTCTTTGATACATTTCTTCCATGTCACGCTCTCCTTTTCATTTCTTGCATTCTTTCCGTCTGGGATCGATGGAATAGACACAGCCCGCCTTCAGAGAAGCGAAGGGGCCGGGCATCCGGCGATCCTCCAGCGCCGCGCCGTAAAAATCCTCCGGTGTTTCCAGCGACGACTGCACCGCTTGGAGCTGCTCCGGATCCGTCACATACGGCATGCGATCAGGATGCAGCCGATCGACGCGCGGGGGCTGCTCCGGCTTTTTCATCTCCAGCGTCAGCCGTTCGGTATCCACACAGATCGTGAACCATCCCTCCTGGCCCTCGCGGTCAAAGCCGTAGAACTCCTGCCAGGCGTCGAGATGCAGGCAGGTTTCCGGCGCGGGATACAGAACGCGCAGATAGCCTCCGGGCATCTGGATGTACGCGTTGCCCTGCGCGTCGTTGTCGCGGGTCGGGAACTTAATGGCGGCCTCTCCGCAGTCATAGAACAGATTGTTGCGGATGCGCGCTTCGCGCCCGGTGCCGCCCCGGCTTCCGGGACCGGAAATCCGGAACGCCACGGGTTTGACGTAGTAACCGGCGCTGCGGCAGCGGCCGATCAGATTGTGTTCCACATGCAGCCGATCCGTTCCCTCGCCGTAGACGGCATATCCGTTCACGACGCCGTGCTCCTCCATCTTGTACCAGCCGGTCGAACCCGGCTCCTTCGGGACATCCTCCGGACGGAAGCGTCCCTCCACATTCCAGAAAATATTGTTGTCAATGAGATTGATCCCGTCGCGCGAGCACTCAATGAAGATTGCTTCCCGCTGCTCGCGGCCATCCAGGAACAGATTGCGGGTAATGCGGTTGTTCTCGTTGCCAACATCCATCCACAGATGATCGGCGCGGAACGTTTCCGCAAAGACATTGCGACGGATCAGGCTGTTCACACTGTTGTGCACTTTGATACCGCCCGCTTCCCAGGAAAGCTCCATCCCCTGCCAGCCGGTTCCCGTAATGCGGTTATCCTCAATCAGCATGTGGGTGGCAAATAACCCGGCAATGCCGCAGACGCCCGCGTCCCGGATCTCACAGCCGCGCACAACCGTATGGCCGATGATCTGGTTTTCCTCGATGGTGTGATGCCAGCACTCGTTGCCGACGTCGATTCCCACCGCGTTGGACCAGTCGATCACACAGTTTTCGATCACCCAGTGATGGCCGCGGAAGCAGGAAATACTGCCGCGCTGCGGCACAGGCGCACCGGTGGCCGCATGGGCGCAGACAAGCCCTTTCACCTTGATGTAGGAGAGGAAAGGCGTTTCCGGCGCAAAGCACTGTTCCCGGCAGGTCAGCTCAATCACATGATACTGCGGATCCCCGTCGTCCGCAAGACGGAAATGCACCGTTTGCCCGTTGGCTTCCACCCAGTAGGAACCGGGGGTTTGCGTCATCTGGTTGTAAAGAGCCACCTGACGCAAAGGCTTGCCGTCACAGAAGACCATGCCGCGACGATTCAGATACGGCGTCATATCCGTTTTGTCGTATTCAATGAACAGGCGATCGTGCAGGATATTGACCGCGCAGAAGGGATTGTAACCCTTGAATTCCTCGGGGTTCAGCCTGGTCTCCCAAATCCGCACGCTGTCCGGGGCAGGCGGCGCGCCGTGCGGCGTCCGTTCCCATCCCACGCTCGGACGGAATTCCTTTGCCTCTACAGAAGCCTTGATCACAGCGTCCCCGTCTCCAAACGCTTCATAGCAGACCATGCGGTCCGGTCCCTCGCCGCCGCGCCGGGGGCGAACACATTCGCGGTATACGCCGCCGTGAATCCAGACTCGTTCTCCCGGGCCAACACGATCCGCCGCAGCCTGGATCGTCCGCAGAGGATGATCGGCGCTGCCGTCATTTTCGTCAGACGCATTGGGATGTGCGGGATTGACGTGGTATTCCTTGGTATATGTCTGCTCTTTCTCCCAGAACGCAAACCGCTGTCCGCCGGGCAGACGATCCTCCAGATCGCCCTCCACACGCCCCGGCACGCTGCACACTGCCTGATAGGCTTCCTTCGGCCGGTAGCCGCGCTCAAAGAGCAGCGGGCGGCAGCTCTGACGGCGGAAGCCGGTCAGCCAGCTCTCCTCATCCTGAAGTCCCCAGAAGGTCACGCCCGTCACGTTGGCGGCTCCTTCCCGCTTGGCTTCCAGCAGAACGGTGAAGAGATCGCGGTACCGCTCGGCCAGACGGCGCATGGCGGCTTCGGAGGTATCCGGGGAAAAGACGTCCAGCTCGGTGATCTGAACCTGAAGGCCCAGTGCGCCATAGCGCCGCACCGCTTCCCGATACTCCTCCAGCGACGGCGTTTCCAGCTGCACATGCGACTGCATTCCCATGCCGTCGATCAAGCCCTCCGCCAGCAGCGGGGCAAGGATGATTTCACAGATGGCTTCCCTCTTTTCGGGAAGGAAGGTATCGTAGTCGTTGTAGAACAGGCTCACGCCCGGAGCTTTCCAGCGCGCGGCCATGCGAAATGCCTGCAAAACGAAATCCTCTCCCACCGTCTGCGTCCAGAGGGAGGAGCGAAGGGCCCCGCCGTCAATCGCTTCGTTGACAACATCCCAGGCATAAATCACGCCGGGATATTCTGTCTGCGCAAAGGTCATCACACTCTGGATATAGGAATCCAGACGGGCCAGCATCGTCTCCCGATCCGCCAGCGGAGCATCCTCCTCCGCCCGGTAATCCTTGGCAAAAAACCACCGCGGCGTCTGGTTGTGCCACACCAGCGTGTGACCGCGCATGCCGATCCCGTGCTCCTTCGCAAAGTCAAGATATTTCCTCACGCCGTCAAAGCACACCGCCGGGCTGCGATCGTGCGCGGCGGGATTTCTCTGGTTCTCCTCCCTGTCAAGCAGCGCTTCCGGTTTCATGTCGTTCTCGCAGGTCATGGATCCGTACTGGGATGCGATCGCCCGCAGAGCGGCGGGATGATCAAACGCGTTGGCCGGTACGGCCGCGCCGATCGGGAAATAAGGCCGGTATACTTCATTGAGTCCCATTTTCACATACACTCCTGTTTCAAAATGACGCGCCCCGCTCCCCTGGAAGGACGATCCTTCCGCCGCGGGGCCGGTTGAAAGAAAAGGGGACCGGCACATGGCCGGCCCCCTATCATGCAAAGGACATGCCTTTGTCTTTTGGATTCTGTTTGCCTTATTCAGCAGCCGCGATTCTCGCGTCAACGATAGCCTGATACTTCTCGGTATCGTACTCGGTCAGCGTGCTCCAGCCAAGGCCTTCGAGCTGCGTGCACATATTCTCCCACAGGGAATTGAACTCCGCCTCGTCCTTCGCAAAGACCATCTGCCAGGAGGTGTCCTTGACCAACGTGCCGCACTGGCTGCGGATCAGGGCGATATCGGTGGAATCGCTGGCGAGCGGGATGTTGATGTTGGCGACCATCTTCAGCTGATCGGTGCCTTCCAGGTACTCAACCTCGTTCTGCGCACCAAACTGCTCAATCCACTCGTTGGTGGTGGCCGTCATGTTCATCTCAGATGTCATCTATAACTATGAGAATCTCAAAGAATATCAGGAGCAGATCGATCAGTTCAATCAGAGCATGAGCGGCGTGGAAGGCGGCTCTATCTATGCGATTCCCTGCAACATGAACAACAACGGTCCGTCCGGTTATGTCGCGGAAACCGCGTTCAGCGCGCCGCGCGTGCCGTGGGATTACTATTCCGAGCTGGGCTGCCCGGAGCTTAAGACTACCGACGATCTGCTGAACATGCTCTCCGATATGATGGAGGCTCATCCGACCAACGAGGCGGGCGACAAGGCTTACGCCATCTCCATGTGGAAGGACTGGGATACCAATTACAGCGAGAATGCGGCTCTGCTGACCTATTGGTTCGGCCAGCAGGTGAAGGATTCCGTTCTTCTCAGCTACGACAACACCATTACACCTCTCACCGATACCGAGGGCGGCTACTACAAGGCGTTGCAGTTCCTCTTCAAGGCCAACCAGATGGGCCTGATGGATCCCGACTCCGCCACGCAGGACTGGACGACGGTCTGCGACAGCAAGATGAAGCAGAAGAGAGTATACCTGTTCTGGTACAACTGGCAGAACGGCTTCTGGAACACCCCGGCGCACGGCGAGAGCCGCGAGAACTACATGTATGTCCCGGTGGAAGAGCTTGAGTACTATCAGCAGGCTGACTCCTACTATGGCGATGGCCGCGTCTGGGGCGTCGGCTCCTCCGTGGACGACGAGAAGAAGCTGAGAATCATGGAATTCCTCGATTGGCTTGCTTCTCCCGAAGGCCTTGACTATCAGCATGTCAGCCTGGAGGGCTTCATCTACACCGTAAACGAGGACGGCACCTACACGCTGACCAAGGAAGGCCAGGACCGCTTCACCGCGACCATCCAGGTTCCCGAAGAGTACGGCGGAGGCTCCTGGAGCGACGGCAACAACCAGATCAACCAGTGGATCGTCGGCAGCGCCGCGACCAACCCGCTGACCAACGAGTGCTACGATCCGTCCCTGTGGGCTTCCTCCATAATGAGAAAAGGCAAGATGTAAAGAAACAGCTTGAAGGAATCCCATTTCTTTTTGTTTTTCTGAATGGCTTTCATCTCACGACTCCCTTTCTGAATAAGGCTATGAAAAACCGGTGCGTCAGGTTTTTATTTATCGTTAAACCTAACTTTTGATCGCATTATAATCCCCATTTTATAATTTGTCAATAATTTTTTAAAAAATAATTATATTTTATTGGATTTTTACTTTAAGCCTAGCATTTTTCCTATAAAAAACCTCTTTTTTCTCTGTTTTTAATCCGTTCAACGTTTAACTATTCTGATTTACTTTGAAAAACCAGCAAAAGAAAAAGGCGAAAAAAGAAATAAAAAAGCCGCAGGAAAATCGCCTGCGGCCGTTAAAAGCTACAACTCACAAAATTATATGGTCAATCGTTTTACCGACTTTCTTTCCACCAAGGTACACGGGATTGAGATATTTTCCGCCGCTTTCTGCGGCTCCGTCCCGGTTTCCCGTTCCTTGAGCCGTTCCAGCAGCAAAAGCGATGCACGGTTTCCTATCTCCGTCAGCGGCAAATCCATCGTGGTGAGGGCCGGACGGCAATATTCCGACAAATCCTGATTGTCAAACCCGGTGACGGAGATATCCTCCCCCGCACGCAGCCCTTTTTCCTCCAGATAATCATAAACGCCGCCCGCCATGCGATCGGCCATGCAGAAAATCGCCGTGACACCGGCCTGCACCAAAGGGCCTGCTTCCTCGTAGCCGGAATGACGGAACCAGTCGCCATACCGTACCCATTCCGGGTTATACGGAACATGGCTTTCAAACATCGCCCTCTGCGCTCCATACAAACGCTTCTGGGTATGAATGTTGTTGGCACGACCACCGATAAAGCCTATCCGCTGGTGCCCCATGGAAAGCAGATACTTCACCATATCGTATCCGCTCTTTTCCTCATCAATGGTGACGCTTGGGATCCCCGGCAAATCCGGATATGCGTAGGCCATGATCATCGGCACCTCATAATCCTGTGTGGTGCAGTGAATCAGGCGCGCGTGACCCGCGACGTAAATCACACCCTCCACCTTGATGGAGCGCAGCTCCTGCAAAACAGGGTTCAAAATCGAGCGGTACGCCTGCTCATTGTTATACCAGGATGCGCTCCATCTGGCATACAGACGCAGGTTCCACAAAATGGTGTGATACCCCTCCGACTCAAACCGGGCCATCACACTTTCAATAATCCCCGGCGTGGTGAACTGTCCGATATCCTCCGCAATCACGGCGATCGTCCTTGTGCGCTGATTGCGCAGGCCCTGGGCGACATAGTTCGGCTGGTACCCGCGCTTTTTCACCACCTGCATGACTTTTTGCCGGGTCGCTTCGCTCACCTTGGGTTTTCCATTTAAAATGTTGGACACCGTTGTCGCGGAAACATTGCATTCCCGCGCAATCTCCTTTAGCGTCACCATTTGGCTTCCACCATCCCTCGTTTGAAAATAAAGGAAGGTTTAACGATAAACAAATTACTGATCTCAGTATAACATTTCCAAGGAAAAACCGCAAGTAGAATTCTAAAGTTTACAGAATCTCCCTATTTTTCTGATACAAGTTATAAAATAAGACCAAAAATTCTGTCTTAACCAACAAAAACAAGGCTAAACCCGAAAGGTTTACCCATCCCGAAAATTTACCAGCCGGAATTCCCCGCCAGCCCTCTCTGCCGGATCACCTCATACAGAATCACGGTAGCCGCGCAGGCCACATTGAAAGAAGAAGCGGAGGAGCTGGGAGCCATTGGAATCGAAACCATCGTATCCGCCATTTCATAAAAGCTTTTGCAGAGTCCTTCCGTCTCATTTCCCACCAGTATCATGCAGGGCCCGTCCAGTTTTTCCTCATACACCGGCGTTTTCTTATGCGCCGTGGTGGCAATGACATGAAAACCGGGATACCGCGCGCGCAGGGAGGCAATGACCTCCTGCATCTGTGCGTTATCCGTCAGCCGGATGGACGGGAGACGGAAAAAGGAACCCATTCCCGAAGTAATCACTTCGGGATCGTACAGATCCACGGCATGGCCCGTCACCAGCAGGGCATCCGCCCCCAAAGCGTCGCAGGAGCGGATCAGCGTGCCGAGATTTCCCCGGTTGGAGGGACGGTCAAACACCACCAGGAGAGGATTTTCGCGCAGCCGCAGAGATGCAAAGCTGTCGTCGCGCATCTTGACCACCGCCATCAGCTCGGAGGTGTCCTCCTTGCGGCTGAGCTCCTGCATCAGCTCCCGGGTCAGCACATAGTTTTCCTCTGTTTTGACCTGCGCCAGAAAATCCCTGGCCCACTGGGAAAGCGGAACCTCGTCGGTGTAGAGAAGCGAGGAAATTTCCCATCCGCTTCTCACCGCTTCGTTGAGATTCCGCACACCCTCCACCAGAAATTCCCCATATTTATACCGCTTGTTGCGGTTGGTCTGAAGCACTTCAAATTTTTGATACTGGGCATTTTTGGAATAAATCTTTTTCATTGCCTTTCCAACCGTTCCTTTCCGCGGGGAAACATTCCCCCTTCGCTCGTCTTCCGCCGAACGCTGTTCTTTTTCTTTTTATATCACAAAGCGCAGGGGAATGCAATCACACTTGCCTTTCCATGTTTTTTTGGGTACAATGAAAGCAGAAATTCCTTTCGGCCGCGGAACGGCACGGGCCAGCCGGAACCGGACCGCAGGCCGCAGGGAGCTGGGAGTGTGCGGCAATGAAAAACACATGGAAAAAAGTTTTGTTTGAGTATTTCCTGATCACCATCAGCACCCTTTGCATGGCAATCGGCATTTACTACTTCAAATTCCCAAACAATTTCACGTTCGGCGGCGTCAGCGGTCTCTCCGTTGTGCTCAGCCCCTTCATCCCTCTCTCCCCCTCCGCAATCAACTTTATCATCAACGCCCTGCTTTTGATCCTGGGCTTCCTTTTCCTGGGACGCGGATTCGGCATACGGACGGTCTATTCCAGCACGCTGCTTTCCGTATCCCTTTCCCTGCTCGACCAGATTGCGCCCCTGTCCGCTCCCTTGACGGACGAGCCTTTGCTGGAACTGATTTTCGCCGTCCTTCTTCCGGGATTTGGTTCCGCCGTGCTGTTCAACATCGGAGCGTCAAGCGGCGGCACAGACATTGTGGCGATGATCCTGCGCAAATACACAAGCGTCGATATCGGACGTGCTTTGCTGCTGAGCGATCTCTTGATCACACTGACCGCCTTCTTTGTATTTGATATGAAAACAGCGCTCTTCTCTCTGCTCGGCCTGATCTCAAAGTCTCTGGTCGTTGACAATGTGATCGAAAGCATCAACCTGTGCAAATCCTTCAACGTCGTGTGCAGCAGTCCCGACCGGATCTGCACCTTTATCACGGAGACGCTGCACCGCAGCGCTACCGTGTTTGAAGCCCACGGCGCGTTCAGCCATAACCACAATTATGTGGTTCTCACGGTGCTCAAACCCTATCAAGCCGTGGCTCTGCGCCGGTTTATCCGTGAAAATGAGCCGGGCGCGTTCATTCTCATCACCAATACCAGCGAGATTATCGGAAAAGGATTTCAACGCTAATTGGGGAGGCGGATTCGATGGAACAAATCTTCGTCATCGCTCCTTTTTCAGAGGAAGAAAAGCAAAAACTCTGCGCGGCGGCGCCGCTTTGCCGTGTTTCCTTTCCCTCTCCGGAGGAGCTGGAAAACCGGATCGGGGAAGCCGACATGATTGTGGGAAATCCTCCCCCCGCTCTGCTGCGGCGCGCGGGCCGTCTGCGCCTGTTGCAGCTGGAAAGCTCCGGTGCAAATCAATATGCCGCTCCCGGTGTGCTTCCGGCGGGCGCTCAGCTTGCGTGTGCCACCGGCAGCTATGGACCGGGGATCGCGGAGTATCTGATCGCCTACACCATGTCTTTGTTTCTTCGGCTTCCGGCCTACCATGACAATCAGAAGCAGAGGCTTTGGCGGGATGAAGGGCCTGTGCGCAGCGTTGCGGGCTCGGTAGCCCTCTCGGTCGGCATGGGAGACATCGGCGGCGAATATGCCCGGCGCTTTTACGCGCTCGGCGGCACAGTGATCGGCGTATGCCGCACCGCGCGGAGAAAACCCGAATTTGTGAAAGAGCTTTATCGCTTTGAACAGCTGGACGAGCTTCTCCCTCTGGCCGACGTTGTCGCCCTCTCCCTTCCGGAAACGCCGCAAACCGCCGGTCTGATGGACGCCCGCCGTCTTTCCCTGATGAAGCCGGGCAGCATCCTGCTCAACGCCGGACGCGGTTCCGCCGTGGTAACGGACGATCTGCTGGACGCTCTGCGTTCCGGTCATCTGGGAGGAGCCGGGCTTGATGTGACGGCCCCGGAGCCGCTCCCGCCCGACCACCCGCTGTGGAAGGAACCAAACTGCATCATTACCCCGCACATTTCAGGCGGACGGCATTTCGCCATTACCCGCCAGCGCATTTTCTCTATCTGTCTGGAAAATGTGCGGATTTTCGCGCTTGGCGGCACCCCAACCAATCTGGTGGATCGCTCCACCGGTTATCTGCGGTCCCGCCCATAACAGGCACACAAGAAAACATCTCTTTCTGTATCCGAAAACAACCGGTCTTTCTGAAAGCTGCTCACGCTTACAGGAGACCGGTTCTTTTTTATCACGACAACGCCTTTCTTTTTTCGAAAGTTTTCACACGATTCACGCAGCGTTCATAATTCCGACATAAATATCCTCTATTCTAGTTTTAGCACTTAAAGATAACGAGTGCTAAAAACGATGACAAAAGCCCGATTATATCGACTTTTTATGCAAGGAGTGATTCGATGAACGCTCAAAAGTTTACACAGAAATCCCTGGAAGCCATCCAGGAGGTGCAGAACCTGGCGCTGCGGCACAACAGCATGCAGATCGAGCAGGAACATCTGCTTGCCGCCCTGCTGGAACAGGAAAACGGCCTGATCCCTCAGCTGATGAAGAAAATGGAGGTTGATCCCGCCGCTCTCCAGCGTGAGCTGGAAAACCGGATTGACAAAATGCCCGGCGTAACCGGTCCGGGCCGTGAGCCGGGAAAAATCTATGTGTCCGGCGATGTGGACCGCGCCCTTTCCGAAGCCGAACAGCAGGCCGACCGGATGAAAGACGAGTATGTCAGCGTGGAGCACATTTTCCTGTCTCTGCTTGAACATGCCAACCAGGGGCTGCGCGAGGTGTTCCGTACCTTTGGTATCGACAAAAACAAATTCCTCTCCGCTCTCTCCGCCGTCCGCGGCAACACGCGTGTGACGAGCGACACGCCGGAGGAGACGTATGACGCACTGACGAAATACGCGCAGGATCTGGTGCAGCTTGCCCGCAACCAGAAGCTCGACCCGGTGATTGGGCGTGACTCGGAGATCCGCAACGTCATTCGGATTCTTTCCCGCAAAACGAAAAATAACCCCGTGCTGATCGGCGAACCCGGCGTCGGCAAAACGGCTATCGCGGAGGGGCTCGCACTTCGCATTGTGCGCGGAGACGTGCCGAACAACCTCAAAAATCGCAAGCTGTTTTCGCTTGATATGGGCGCTCTGATCGCGGGCGCAAAATTCCGCGGCGAATTCGAGGAGCGTCTGAAAGCCGTTCTCAACGAGGTAAAAAAGTCCGAGGGACAGATCATCCTCTTTATCGACGAGTTGCACACGATCGTCGGCGCGGGCAAAACCGAAGGCAGCATGGACGCGGGCAACCTCCTCAAACCGATGCTGGCACGCGGCGAGCTGCACTGCATCGGCGCTACCACGCTTGACGAGTATCACAAGTATATCGAAAAGGACGCTGCTCTGGAACGCCGCTTCCAGCCTGTCATGGTGGACGAGCCGACTGTAGCCGATACCATTTCCATCCTGCGCGGCCTGAAAGAGCGCTATGAGGTCTTTCACGGCGTCAAAATCCAGGATCAGGCATTGATCGCGGCGGCCACCCTGTCTAACCGGTATATTACCGACCGTTTCCTGCCGGATAAAGCCATCGACCTGGTGGATGAAGCGTGCGCCATGGTGCGGACCGAGATCGATTCCATGCCGACCGAGCTGGATGAAATTTCCCGCCGGATTATGCAGTATGAGATTGAGGAAGCCGCTCTGAAAAAAGAGACGGACCACCTTTCTCAGGAGCATCTGGCCGAAATCCAGAAGGAAATGGCAGAGCTTCGTTCGCAATTCAACGAGATGAAGGCCAAATGGGAAAACGAGAAGGACGCGATCGGCAAGGTGCAGAAGCTGCGCAGTGAGATCGAGGCGACAAATGCCGAAATCGAAAAAGCAGAGCGCACCTACGATCTGAACAAGGCCGCCGAATTGAAATACGGCAAGCTCCCTGCTTTGACGAAAGAATTGCAGGAGGAGGAGCGGATCGCGGAGGAGGGCCAGAAGTCCGGCTCCCTGCTGCGTGACCGTGTGACGGAAGAAGAAATTGCCCGAATCATCGGCCGCTGGACGGGAATCCCCGTCAGCCGTTTGATGGAGGGCGAGCGCGAAAAGCTGCTGCGTCTGCCGGATATTCTGCATGAGCGCGTGATCGGGCAGGATGAAGCGGTAGATCGCGTGGCGGACGCCATCCTGCGTTCGCGCGCGGGCATCCAGGATCCCGATCGCCCGATCGGTTCCTTCCTTTTCCTTGGCCCTACCGGCGTTGGCAAGACGGAGCTGGCCAAAGCTTTGGCACAGGCGCTGTTTGACGACGAAAAGAACATGGTGCGCATCGACATGACGGAGTACATGGAGAAATACTCCGTGTCCCGCCTGATCGGAGCGCCTCCCGGATATGTGGGCTACGAGGAGGGCGGCCAGCTGACCGAGGCTGTGCGCCGTCATCCGTACTGTGTGGTTCTGTTTGACGAAGTGGAAAAGGCGCATCCCGATGTGTTCAACGTCCTGCTTCAGGTTCTGGACGACGGACGCATCACCGACAGCCAGGGCCGCACCGTCGACTTCAAGAATACAATCATCATTCTCACGTCGAACCTTGGCTCCCAGATTATTCTGGACGGCATTGGCGACAACGGCGAAATCAATCCTGAGGCACGGGAACATGTACAGGCTCTGCTCAAACAGCAGTTCCGTCCTGAGTTCCTGAACCGTCTTGACGAGATTGTATTCTACAAACCGCTGCGCCGCGAGGAAATCTTCTCCATTGTCGACCTGATGATCCGCGACTTGCAGCGCCGTCTGGAAGAAAAGCAGCTGACGGTGGAACTCACCGAGGCCGCGAAGGATCTGATTGTGGAGCAAGGCTTCGATCCCGTATACGGCGCGCGTCCGCTCAAACGGTATCTGCAAAGCCACGTCGAAACGCTGATCGCAAAGCTGATCATTCGCGACGATCCGATGCCCCGCACGCATATCGTGGTGGATGCTGAAAACGGTGAACTCACTCTCCACACCGTCCTCCCCGCTGAGATGGTCAATACAAAATAAAAAATAAGAAACAGCCCCTTTCCGCAGGTCATTCCTGCCGGAAAGGGGCTATTTCTGCAACGCGTCCCATGCTCTCCGTGGAAACAGCGCGGGACACCGGGCAAGCGGGCTTTGCGGGGCGAAGCCGAAAGCAAAGACTGCGCTTTTTTCCGCCATGCCGGGAGGCCGAAGGCCGATTGCGCGATCTGCGTCCAGGCTCAGCCTGGTTGCGCGACTTGTGTCCAGGCTCAGCCAAAACGATAGCCAAGCTCCCTATACTCTCCATGGAAACAGCGCGGGACACCGGGCAAGCGGGCTTTGCGGGGCGAAGCCGAAAGCAAAGACCGCGCTTTTTTCCGCCACGCCGGGAGGCCGAAGGCCGATTGCGCGATCTGCGTCCAGGCTCAGCCTGGTGAGCTGGTCACTTTACTTTTGGGTGAAAATAGGGTAGGATAAAGCGTACAAAAAAGGAACGGAAGGGTTCCGTTTCAAAAAACGATGGAAAGGAAATACCGCTTATGGGTTTTGACGTTACTGTCGGCGTTCCCGCACTCACCGTTTTTTTACAGGGCATTTTGAGCTTCTTTTCCCCCTGTGTCCTCCCGCTTGTCCCGCTGTATATCAGCTATCTGGCAGGAGGTACCCGCACGGTCGACGAGACAGGCACTGTGCGTTACCGGCGAAAAACCGTTTTTCTGAATACGCTGTTTTTTGTGCTGGGAATCAGCTTCACTTTTTTCCTTCTTGGACTCGGCTTCACCGCTGTCGGCCGCTTTTTCAGCGGAAATCAGCGGCTGTTCGCCATCATCGGCGGCGTGATTGTAATTTTGTTCGGCCTGCTCCAGCTCGGCGTGTTTCAGTCCAAAACGCTCAGCCAGGAGCAGCGGCTTCCGTTTAACCTCAGCAAGCTGGCGATGAATCCCCTCACCGCCCTTTTGCTCGGCTTTACGTTTAGCTTCGCCTGGACTCCCTGCGTGGGGCCAGCTTTGGCTTCTGTGCTGATCATGGCTTCTTCGGCCACTTCCTCCGCCGCTGGATTTCTGCTGATCGGCGTGTATACGCTGGGCTTTGTTATCCCGTTTCTTGCGGTGGGCCTGTTCACGGGAAGCTTGCTGGATTTCTTCCGCAAGCACCGTAAAGCTGTGGCTTACACCGCGAAAATCGGCGGTGTGCTCATGATCTTTATGGGTATCATGATGATTACCGGCTGGATGAACAGCTTGACCGGCTATCTGTCCAGCTTCGGCGGAGCCGCCGGAGGCGGTACCAGCACCACTTCCTCCGCCGTTTCGAGCACAGAAAGTACAGTCTCGACGGACGAAACCGCTTCGCAAACGGAAAGCAGCGCATCCTCAGAAAGCAGTTCACAGAACGAAGAAAATACCGAAACTGTGCCTGTTCCCGACGTCAGCGTTGTGGATCAATATGGAAACACGCACAACCTGCGCGACTACAAGGGAAAAGTGGTTTTCCTCAACTTCTGGACGACCTGGTGCGGCTACTGCAAACAGGAAATGCCGGATATTGAAGCGCTGTATCAGGAATACGGTTTGAACGAAGAGGAGGTTGTGATTCTCGGTGTTGCCAATCCCGCTTCCGACAAGGCTTCCTACAGCCAGGACAGCCAAAAAGCAGAAGAAATTGCAGCCTTCCTCCAGGAAAACGGGTATACCTATCCCGTTCTGATGGACGAAACCGGCGAGTTATTCGAGTACTTCTATATCAATTCCTTCCCCACCACATTTTTGATTGACAAGGAGGGCGGCGTTCTGGGCTATATTCCCGGCGCTGTCTCGAAAAGCGTCATGCAGGATGTCATTCAGCAGGCGCTTGATGTGTCCAAGTAAAAAACTAACAAATGGGAGTGCCGCACCAAATTCAATTTGGTGACAGCACTCCCATTTTATCGTTCAGACATTCATTGCAGTCAATCATCTTCCAGAAGCTTGGAAGGTGCAACATTTAAAACCTGTGCAATTTTAAATAACGTCTCCAATGAAATTCCACGAACCGTTCCGGTTCCTTCCACCTGAGCAATAAAGTTAACACTCT
>DVGZ01000025.1 GCA_018712435.1 Candidatus Caccousia avicola | reverse complement strand
GGCTAGAAATTCTTTCTTCTTTGTCCGTACCTGCGCCAACTCATCACTAAGCGCAGACATTGTCATCTGTTTATCCATGTTTTTATTATATCACTTCTGGCAGTATCGCGCCTACTTTTCTGTGCGGTATTGCCTTAATAAAATTTAAGAAACAAGGCATTTGTTTGGTATTCCTTTTGGCATAGCAAAGCACCCCACTTGTTATTCAGTATACCATACTGTCTAACAAATGGGGTGCTGTTCATTCGGGCTGCCCTGCCTGTCTTTTTTTCTTTGGCCTATTTTGCAACAGGCCCATCTTCATGCAAAGAAAAATTTGGCGCGGCTCTTGACAAACAAAAGTCTTCTGCATATACTAATCATATCAAATTTTTTTGATATGAGGTGAGCAGATGGGAGCACACGAAGAGGACGCCAGAGTGTTCAAAGCACTGTGCGACCCGAAGCGACTTGCCATTCTGGAGCAATTGCGCAGCGGTGAGAAATGCGCCTGCGTGTTGCAGGAGCCGATGGATTTGACGCAATCCGGGTTGTCCTACCACATGAAAATCCTGTGTGACTCGGGCCTTGTCACCAGCCGGCAGGAAGGAAAATGGACGTATTACCGTTTGAGCATGTCTGGCGGCGCGTGGGCGCTGGAACGGCTGCGGGTCATTCTCACTCCTCATACCGGGCAAGAGACTCCTTGCCCTTCCTGCGGCAGAGAAACGCCATCCTGATACAGGAGGCGTTTTTCTTGGACCGAAACATCAAAAATTTTTGATATGTTGTCTTTTTATGAGAAGTGAGGTTTTTGGCATGGGTGTGTGGCAATTTTTCCAAGATCAGATTCTAGGCATGCAATGGCTGCATGAGTGGATTGGCAATGTCCTGTCTCTGTTGGGGCTGGACATAAACGGGAGGCTTGGGGGCAGCGTTCAGTTTTTTCTCTATGATGTCATCAAAATTACCGTTCTCCTGTGCTTCCTGATTTTTGTCATCTCTTATATTCAAAGCTATTTTCCCCCGGAGCGCAGCAAAAAAATTCTGGGCCGTTTCCATGGGATCGGCGCCAATGTGGTTTCCGCTCTGTTGGGTACCGTGACGCCGTTTTGCTCCTGTTCCTCCATCCCGCTGTTTATCGGCTTCACCAGCGCGGGACTCCCTTTGGGCGTGACCTTCTCTTTCCTGATTTCCTCTCCCATGGTGGATTTGGGCAGCCTGGTGCTGCTGATGAGCATTTTTGGAGCGAAGGTTGCAGTGATTTATGTGCTGGTCGGACTGGTGATCGCGGTAGTGGGCGGCACCATCATCGAAAAGCTGCACATGGAGCAGTAAGGTTGTGGCCTATGGCAAGGTATTGAAAAAGGACGAAGCCAAGGCGCTGATCCAGAAGGTGCGGGGGTAACAGCTCAAGAAAAGCTGCTGAGAATCTTCCCTGTTGGAAGTTCTCAGCAGCTTTTTTATGTGTCGGTCAGCGTGCCGGAAAAGCTCCGGATTTTTTCGGAGTGCTGGGCTTTAGTCGGATTCGCTTTCCCATTTGATGAAATTGCCGTTTCTCGCGTCAATTTCAAACTCGTATTCCGTGCGGCCTTCGCGCATCTCGCCCTCGTATGTGGGAATTCCATCGTCATAGTCGTAGGAGATTTCCACCAGAGTGGCGTTGGGAGCCTTGGCCTGAGCCAGCGCCTTCGCCTGGTCGACGGAAATGGTGGTGGTTCCACCGCCTGTCGTGGTTCCGCCGCCCGCCGTGGAAGGCTTCTGCTCGCTTTCGCGTTTGAGGATGGAGCCGTTGGAGGCGTCGACGGTATAATCATACTCTGTGTTGTTCGCGTAGAATTCGATCTCATACTCCCAGCGCCCATCGTCTTTCTCCAGCTGCACCTTGGTAAAGGACACGGAGGAAGCAGAGAGTCCGGCGTCGCGTGCCGCCGCGTCCTTGGCCGCCTGCTCGCTGATCTGCGCGGAGCCGGTGTTCGGCGTTGACGTGGTGGAGGGCGGAGTGCTGGAGGTGGAAGAGGAGGACGACGTGGAGGAATTGGAAGAGGAGCCGCCCGACGTCGTTGTGGACGGCTTGGAGGAGGTGGGCGGAGTGGTTGCCGTCTGAGACGCTTCGACCTCCTTGGAAAGAATGGAGCCATTCTGCGCGTCGATGTCGTACTCATACTTTCCGGACGAGGTGAAGAACTCGATCTCGTACTGCCAGCGCCCGTCATCGCGGTCCAGCTCCACCTTGCCGAAGGTAACATCGGAAGCGGAGAGACCCGCGTCGGACAAAGCGGCCTGACGGGCGGCATCCTCACCGATCACACCGCTTACTCCGCCGCCCGTGGAGGTGGAGACGTTCTCCATCTTTCTGGAAAGCACGGAGCCGGAAAGAGCGTCAATGTCATATTCATACTTTGTATTGCCGCTGATGAATTCAATTTCGTAGATGCTGCGTCCGTCGTCGCGATCCAGCGTTCCCTTGGTGAAGGTGGGAGAGCTTACGCCCGCGTCGCTGACCGCCGCGTTCTGCGCCGCTTCCAGGCCAATGACATCGCCGGAAGCCAGCGGGCTGACTTCGGTTTTGCGGGTCAGAATTTCGCCGGAGGTCGCGTCGATCTCATATTCATACGTTTTTTCGCGATCGTAGAATTCAACGTCATACACTACGCGTCCGTCGTCCCAGTCAAGCGCAAGCTTCTGCACGGTCACGGAGGAAGCCTGTACGCCGGCGTCGGCAAGAGCCGTATCGCGGGCATCCGTTTCGCTGATATAGCCCTTGGTGCTGACCGCGCCGCTGCTGGAAACACCGGTCACCTCTTTGGCGGCGGCGAGAATGTTCAGCTCCTGGATGGAGAGGGCGGCGAGCTGATCAAAGGTGTACTGCGAGTTGGTGTCGAGGATTTCTTCAATGAGAGAAGCCTTGCCGATGGAGATGTTGTAGGTGGAAGCCTTCTCCTGCAAATCGCTGTTGTTGGTGGAAAGCGTCTGGCTCAGGATGGAGCCTTCAATATTATTCGATCCCAGGATCTGGTTGATCTCGCTGACCAGCTGTTCCTGGAGGGCGGCGGCCTTTTCATCGTCGCCGTTTTCCACGGTGATCAGGATCGAGTTGGCGATATCGCTCAGATACCCGTTGCGGAGCATCGAACCGATGATAGCGTTCGTCGCGACATTCAGATCGGTTCCTTTGAGATCCATGTCAAACAGGATTTTCGAAGCGTCGGCGTTCAGGGGCTCGGCGGAGAGGACCTTTTCCTCCTTGTTCACTTCGAGCCGGATGCTGGGGTTGACGTCAAACGCGACGATCGAGTCGACGGCATAATAATTCTGGTATCCGAAAAAGCCTCCGATACCTCCAACGAGGACGAGGCAGAGAACGGCCAGCCCGATGGCAAGGCCGCGGATCCCTCTGCGCTTGCGGGGAGATTCGCTGACTGGTGCGTTCGTCATCACAAGATTCCTTCCTTTCTGTTGCTCACAGGCAGAGAGGACAGAGTCGAGAATATCCGGCGCGGCGCTTTGTGCGGCGCTGTTGAGCAACCGTTTAATTTCCTTGTTGTTCATACGCCCTCCTCCTCTGAAAGCTGTCTGCGCAGCCGTTTCATGGCGCGGTGATATTTGGAAAGAACAGTGTTGATCGGAAGCTCCAGAAACGAAGCGACCTCGCGGAAACGAAAGCCTGAGACGGCGTGAAGGGTGACGATCTGCCGCTCCTCCTCGCTGAGAATATTCAGCGCGGCGGAGAGCACCATGCGCTCCTCCCGTCCGAGATGCGGATCCTCCCATGGCTCGGGACCGGCTTCCTCCTCGGGCACTTCGCCCCGGATTTTTTTTCGCCGGAATGTCATCATGGCTTTGTTTTTGGCGATGGCGTAGAGCCAGGCACGCGAATGGCCCTGGGGCTGGTAGCGCGCCGCCGTGGTAAAGACGTCAAGATAGGTGTCCTGCAGGGCGTCTCCGGCATCGGCACTGTTCTTTAACAGGGAAAGCAGATACGCATAGAGCGGGGCCTGTGTGAGGTGATACAGCTCCTCCAGGGCTGAGGTGTCTCCGCCGGCAATTGAGACAATCAGCTGTTCGGTATGCTGTTCATTCCAGGCTGAACCGCGTTTCGCGGTGGAATCGCTTACTGTCATAAACATTTCTGTTTTTCTCCTGTCGTTTATAAATTGCATGGAAAGCCCGTTTTATTGCAGAGGTTTCACCTTTTCCAAAAATTTTTTTGCTTTTGTTGTTAAAACAACAGACAAACCGTTCCCACGCCTGCTATGATAAAAGCGTACCGAGGGAAAGGCCGGAAATCCGGCGGATCCCAGAGAAAAGCACAAGGAACCGGAAAGGCGGAAAAAACCATGTTAAGGAAAATTATACACATTAACGCGGAAAAATGCAATGGGTGCGGCGCTTGCGCCGAAGCCTGCCACGAGGGCGCGATCGGAATGCGAAACGGAAAAGCTGTCCTGCTGCGGGAGGATTACTGCGACGGCCTGGGCGACTGTCTGCCCGCCTGCCCGACGGGAGCCATCACCTTTGAGGAGCGCGAGGCTGCCGCTTACGACGCCGCTGCGGTGGAGGCTGCAAAGAAGCAGGCGCCTCTGCCGTGCGGATGTCCCGGAAGCCAGTCCCGTGTGCTCACGCCTCCCTCCGTGCCCGCCGCGCCGCACACGGCGGAAGCGCCCGCCGCGAGCGAGCTTCGCCAGTGGCCGGTGCAGATCAAGCTGGTCCCGGTGAAGGCTCCGTATTTTGACGGGGCAAAGCTGCTGATCGCCGCGGACTGCACGGCGTATGCGTTCGCTTCCTTCCATCAGAAATTCGTGCGGGGCCATGTCGTTCTGGTGGGCTGCCCGAAGCTCGACAGTGTGGATTACAGCGAAAAGCTGACGGAGATCCTTAAAAACAACGACATTCGCAGCGTCTCCGTGGTGCGCATGGAGGTTCCCTGCTGCGGCGGCATTACCACGGCGGTGCAGCGCGCGCTGGCGCAATGCGGTAAGCAGCTTCCCTGGCATGTGACGACGATCTCCGTGCAGGGGGAGATTCTCGAAGAACTGTAAGGCAAAAATTCCCCGGCGGCTCTTTTCCAATGGCGGATTCTGATCTATAATAGGACGGTACAGGCAATGTCTGTCGAATCCGAACGGAAGAGGGAAATACAGATGGATTATATGAAGGAATCCCTGCGGCTGCACGAGCAGTGGCAGGGCAAGGTGGAAATGGTCTGCCGCGCTCCGCTGCAAACGCGCGACGATCTCTCGCTGGCCTATACGCCGGGCGTGGCCGCGCCCTGTCTTGAAATTCAGAAGCACCCGGAGAAAAGCTTCACCCTCACGCGGCGCGGAAATACCGTGGCCGTGGTGACGGACGGCACCGCCGTGCTCGGTCTGGGCGATATCGGCCCGGAAGCCGGTATGCCGGTGATGGAGGGCAAATGCGCGCTGTTCAAGTCCTTTGCGGACGTGGACGCGATCCCGATCTGCGTGCGCTCGAAGGACGTGGACGAGATTGTCCGCACGGTGAGCCTGATTGCCGGAAGCTTCGGCGGAATCAATCTGGAGGATATCGCCGCGCCGCGCTGCTTTGAAATTGAGCGCCGTTTGAAGGAAGTGTGCGACATTCCGGTGTTCCATGACGATCAGCATGGTACCGCCGTCGTGGTGGCGGCGGCCTTTCTCAACGCCTGCCGCCTGACGGGCCGCAAGCCCTCCGAGGTGCGCGGCGTGGTCAACGGCGTGGGCGCGGCCGGAACGGCGATCGCGGACTTCCTGCTCGCGCTCGGCGTGGGCGAGCTGATCCTGTGCGACCGCAGCGGTATTCTTGTGGAGGGCGATCCGTCGCTCAGCGAGGCGCACGCCGCGATGGCCAAACGCACGAATCCCCGCCGCGTCACTGGCACGCTGGCCGACGCGATGGCCGGGGCCGATCTGTTTGTCGGTGTTTCCGCGCCGGGCATCGTGACGCAGGATATGGTGCGTTCCATGGCGCCGAAAGCGATGGTGTTTGCCATGGCGAATCCGGTTCCCGAGATTCTCCCGCAGGAAGCGCTCGACGCGGGCGCGGCTGTTGTGGGCACGGGCCGCAGCGATTATCCGAACCAGATCAACAATGTGCTGGCGTTTCCCGGCATTTTCCGCGGGGCGCTCGACGTGCGCGCAAGCGATATCAACAACCAGATGCTGGTAGCCGCCGCGCAGGCGATCGCGTCCTACATCCCGGAGGGCGAGCTTTCCGTGACCAATCTTCTGCCGAGTGCGCTTGACCGCAAGGTTTCCGCGGCTGTCGCCGCCGCTGTCGCGCAGGCGGCAAGGGAGTCCGGCGTGGCCCGCATTTAAGCTAAAACATGAAGTTTTCGCTGGGGCCTTTTTCAAAAGGGCGCTGTGTGCCGGTGGCACACAAACAAGGCGCCGACCGGAGCGGGAGCGGAGACTTTGCGGGGGTGAAGGGGGGCGCGGTGCGCCAGTGGCGCACGAATTAGCGCCGACCGAGCCGGCAGGCGAGACCCAAACCCCCTTCCAGAATCATGCGAAGCCAAGAAAAGCCAGGAAAAAGAGCGCAGCGATTTTTTCCGGATGTCTTGCACCAAGGCAATTTCCAGCACAGATCCATTCTCAGAGCGGGTGCCGTTTCACACGGTTCCCGCTCTTTTTGCGTTCCAGCCGCTGATTGCAGTGCGTTTTGTTCCGTGCTACAATAAAGCCGATTGCCGCAGAATGGCGGCGCAGCCTGAAAACAGCGGAAAAGAGGGAAACACCATGGCGGTGATTGGCATTGATTTGGGAACAACAAACTCTCTGGCCTGCGTCTATCGCGAGGGAAAGGCGGAGTTGATCGAAAATGAGCTCGGGAGCCCGATAACCCCGAGCTGTGTCAGCGTGCTGGAGGACGGAACGGTTCTGGTTGGAGCAGCGGCAAAGGAACGACTGATTTCGCATCCCGATCGCACGGCGGCTTCCTTCAAAACCTGGATGGGGACGGAGAAAACGTATTCTCTCGGCGGCCGCTCCTTCCTTCCGCATGAGCTTTCCGCCCTGGTGCTCAAGAAGCTTGCGGACGATGCCAGACGCTTTCTCGGGGAAGAGATCGAGGAAGCGATCATCAGCGTCCCGGCCTACTTCAACGATACCAGGATACGGGATTTTATGGATCTTTTCCTGATGAGCCTTCCGGATGTGAAAAGACTGCTTTCCATGCTGGAAAAGCTTGGCACGCTGCGGTAAAGCTGTGCGATACGCATATCCGCCCCTCTGCCGCATAAGCATAGGGCAGGGGGGATGGAGATGTTTGCTTCACTGCGTGTGAAAGGCTGGATTCTCGCCGCGGCGGCGGCGCTGGCGCTTGGGTGTGCCGCCGGAGTGCTGATCCGCTCCGCTTTCGCGGTGCGTCCGGCCTCTGCCGCGCCCTCGCAGGGGATCCCGCTTCCCGCCGTCATGTACCACGGCCTTCTGCGGGATCCCGCGCTGCAAGGGACTTATGTCATCGATCCCGCACTGCTGGAAAGCGACCTTGCCTATTTGCAGGAAAAGGGCTATACACCTGTGCACATCGCGGATCTGCTGGCGTATGTGGACGGGAAGGCGGAGCTGCCGGAAAAACCGATCCTGCTCACCTTCGACGACGGCTACTACAATAATTACGTCTACGCCTATCCGCTCGCGCAGAAATACGGTATGAAAATCATCATTTCGCCCATCGGCTGCTGGTCGGACGCATACAGCGAGTCCGGGGAGGAGCGCGCGCCCTATACGCATCTGACGTGGACGCGGATCCGGGAAATGCGCGACAGCGGTCTGGTGGAATTCCAAAACCATACCTACAGTCTGCACGAGGGAAAGGGCGAACGGATCGGCAGCAGCCGCAAGTCCGGCGAATCGGATGAAGATTATGCGGCTCTGCTCACCGCCGATCTCGGACAGATGCAGGAAAAAATGCGTCTGCATCTCGGAAAAGCGGCAGACTGCTTTGTCTATCCCTTTGGAGCGATCGGCGAGGGCGAGGAGGAGATCGTGAAAAATCTTGGCTTCCGATGCACCATGACGTGTGACAGCCGCATAAGCTGGATTACACGGGAGCCGCAGTCTCTGTTCGGGATCGGCCGGCAGCTTCGTCCGCCGGATTGTTCCAGCGAGGAGTTTTTCTCCTTCCTGCCCGAATAGACGGACTCCCGAATTCAACCGGGAGGAGATCCGTGTCATGCCGATTATTTTTCTGAGCCCTTCTCTCCAGCCCTTCAACGAGTATGTGGGCGGGGGAAACGAACAGCAGTATATGAACGAGGTGGCGGACGCGATGGAGCCCATGCTTCGCGCGAACGCCATTCGCTTTACCCGGAGCAAAATCGGGGACAGCCTGGCGGACGTGATCCGGCAGTCAAACAGCGGAAACTATGACCTGCACCTTGCCCTGCATTCCAACGCGGCGGGCGAATCCATGAGCGGTCAGCTCAACGGCGCCGATATGTATTACTACACCTACAGCGTGTGGGGGAAGAAGGCGGCTAAGATTCTCGCGGAGAATTACCGCAAGATCGCCTATGATCCCAACCGCGTCCAGGCGCGTCCCACCACGAAGCTGGTGGAGGTGACCAAGACGAACGCTCCCGCCGTTCTGGTGGAGGTGGAGTATCATGACAACGAAGCGGGAGCCAACTGGATCCGCACGCATATCAACGAGATTGCCGCGAATCTAACAGAAGGGCTGACCATCTATTTCGGCCTTCCCTATATTTCGGACACCATGGAACCGCGCAGCGCCATGGTCTGCACCAAGGAAAGCCCGCTGAATCTGCGCGTGCGTCCCAATCTTCACGCACCGGTTGTCACGCAGATCCCGCGCGGCTCCACCGTGACGATCTACGGCGTATGGAAGAACTGGCGTGTCGTCGGCTATCAGGATTATTTGGGCTACGCCGACGCCTCTTATCTGCGGGGGGTCTGATCCTCTTCGGAAAAACGAGTGCGCAGCCTGCGGAAGAAATCTCCCGCTTTTCCGCGCGAGGCCGCCGCAATCAGATGGTGCATGCCGATAAACACAGCGGCGGCCGCCGCCAGCAGCGGAACCAGAGCCACAGCCATGGGGACGGTAAAGACGGTGAGGGAGAACAGATCGCGGAACAGCACAATAGCCGCACAGAAAACCGTGACCATCGCAGCGCACAGTACAGCGCGCGGGATGTTCAGCGGACGGCTGATCTTCACGAGCGTTAAGAAGCCCGCAAAGGCGGTCTGGCATACCGCCATCGTGGAGAGCTGTACAGCATCGAGATCCAGAAAAGCAGAAACGGGCAGGAGCAGGAGCAGGCCGAGAATCATGGCAGCAGCGCCGGGAAGCGCCTGCCGCAGAACGTTCGAGATGAAATGCCCCCGGATGCGCTCCTTGTTCGGCTCCAGCGCGAGCAGAAACGAGGGAATTCCGATGGTGACGGCGTTGATCAGCGTGAACTGGATTGGCTCAAACGGGTAGGCGGCGGACAGGAACAGGAAGCAGACCGCAATCACGCCGGAGAATATGGATTTGACCAGAAAGAGCGCGGCGGAGCGCTGCAAATTGTTGATCGCGCGCCGTCCCTCCCGCACAACGTGCGGCATGCTGGCAAAATCGGAATCCAGCAGTACCAGGTTGGCAACGGATCGGGCCGCTTCGCTGCCCGCCGCCATCGCGACGCTGCAATCGCTTTCCCGCAGGGCCATCACATCGTTGGCGCCGTCTCCTGTCATGGCGACGGTATGCCCGCGATCCTGTAACGCCTTGACCAGAATCCGTTTCTGATCCGGGGTGACGCGGCCAAACACGGTGTAGTCCTCCGCCGCCTCCCGCAGCTGCTCCGGGGACAGGGCGGAAGCGTCAAGAAAGCGATCCGCGCACGGCAGACCGGCTTTCCCGGCGATGCTGGCCGCCGTTGCCGCGTCGTCGCCGGAGATGACTTTGAGCGTCACGCCCTGCTCGGAGAAATACCGAAGCGTTTCCGGGGCGCTCGCGCGGATTTTGTCGCTGAGCAGCACGAGAGCCAGCGGCTCAGGCGCGTCCGGCAGCGTTTTGTCCCCGAAGGGATGGGGGGAGTGGGCGAGCAGCAGCACACGGCTCCCCTTCTGTGCGTAAGCTTCGACCGTTTCCCGGATTTCGGAAAAACGATCCCGCAGGATAAATTCTCCCGCGCCCAGAATGTAGCTTCCGTGTCCGTGAAAGGAAACGCCGCTCCATTTGCGCGCGGAGGAGAAGGGTACCACCTGTTCCGGTTTCCAGTCCACCGGAGCGCCGCAGCCCTCGCGCAGGGCGGTGAAGGTGGGGTTTGCGTCGCCGTTTGCGGCTGTCATGGCGGCAATTACGGCGCGCAGCTCCGCCGGATCCGCGCCGTCCAGCGGGACAAGCTCGTCCAGCTGCATGCTTCCTTCGGTGATGGTTCCCGTTTTGTCCAGACAGAGAACGTCAACGCGAGCCAGCGTCTCAATGGAATACAGATCCTGCACCAGCGCCCGCCGCCGGGCAAGCCGGAGCACGCTCACCGCCAGCACCACGCTGGTCAGCAGCACCAGCCCCTCCGGCACCATGCCGACCAGAGAACCCACCGTCACGACAACGCCGTGCCGGAAGTCCTGATGCGAGAAAAAGACCTGCTTGCAGAACATCAGAATGCCGATGGGAAGGATGGCGAAGCCGATAAAGCGGATGATACGGTTGATGCTCGTCATGATCTCCGAAACGGCGCGTTTGGGCCGCTTGACGGTTTTGACGATGGCGGCGGCGTAGTTTTCCTCCCCCACATGCTCCACCCGGGCGCGCACGGATCCGCTGACGAGGAAGCTTCCGGAGAGCAGAAGCTCTCCCTCCGCCTTGCTGATCGGATCGCTCTCGCCGGTGATCAGCGATTCGTTGACCTCACAGCCGCCCTGCATGACCACGCAGTCGGCGCACACCTGGTTTCCCGCTTCCAGAAGACATACGTCGTCCAGCACCAGCTCGTTGACCGGGATCTGGGAAATGGTTCCGTCGCGCAGGACGCGGGCCTTGGGAGCGGCAATCAGAGAAAGCTTGTCAATCGTCCGCTTGGCCTGGATCTCCTGAAAAACACCGATCAGCGTATTAAAGAAGGCGACGCCGAGAAAAAGCATGTTTTTATAGGAGCCTGCCAGAAACACCAGCGCGCCCAGAATCAGGTTCAAAAGATTAAACGGCGTCAGAAGATTTTCACGCAGAATCTGCCGGACGCTTTTGGTCCGGGTTTCCGGTTCTCCGTTTGCCAATCCCTGCGCGGCGCGCTCCCGCACCTGCTCCGTTGTCAGGCCAAAAGCGGCGTCGGGGGAAAAGCGGTTTGGCCGGTTTGTGCTGTTTTCCAAAGGCTGTGTCATAGGCCCTCTCCCTCTTGGATTCCTGTTTTTCCTTCTTTCCTTAATCATACTATAAAATTACAAATATTTATCAACTTTGACAATCTGTTGTTAAAAAGTTCAAATTTGATTCATAGTTATTGTTGATTTACACAAAAGACAAGCCGGAGAGCCCGCGCGATTCCCTCAAAATGAATCTTGTCCCGCCCATAAGATCTCACTATAATTAGAAAATAAATGTTCTGACAATATCGTTCAGAGGAAGGCAGGTGACGAAGTTCATATTGAGGAGGGGGACAGTTCCCTTCTAAAAGGAGTGAAATTCGATGGCGGAACATATCCAGGCTTTTTGCAGGCGCCGCCTGCGGACCAGGGAGGACGTGGATTATTTTGTCGTCCTTTGCCTGACGGTTTCCGTTTTTCTTTCGGTATACACGGCGGTGGCTGCCTGCGCGGCAATCGCTGTGGCGACTATGATGAGCTATGAGCGGCGCAGGCGTGCTCTGGCTTCCCCGTATGCAAGATTGCTGCTGGGCTTTCTGTTGGTTCCCTTTTTTGTGTCAGCTATGTACGATAACATTCTGGGGCTTTTGGCATCCTTTGCGCTGTATGCGGTCGTCATCTGCGGCCTGTATGTGCGCAGCGTCATGACGCGCCGTCTGTTTGCCCGGGTGTTGGATCTGTGCTGCCAGTGCAGTGTGGGATGCTTTGCGCTGGCCCTGGTACAGAAGCTGGCCGCCTATCCGTCCGCGCCGGATTACCGGCCTGTCTCCACCTTTACCAACGCCAACTATTATGGCGCGGTGGTGGAAATAATGCTGCTGATTTGTCTGTATCGCTGTGTGACGAACCGGTCCGCGCGGAAATGGTATCTCGCGGCGGCCTGCCTGAATCTCGGCGGCCTGTATCTGACGGGCAGCATGTCGTCCGCGGCAGCGGCCTGTGTGGGAATTCTGGTTTTTCTGGCCTTACAGCACCGCCGCCGTCTCGCGTTTCTGTTCTGTGTCGGCGCGGCGGGCGTTCTGGTCCTGATCACATGCTTCCCATTTCTTTTCCCGCGTGTGGAGTCCGTGGATGTGGCGTGGGATCAGCGTTTTTCAATTTGGGAAACGGCGCTTCGGGCGATTGCGGATCATCCGCTGTTCGGACAGGGAGCGGTAGCCTATCACAAGGCCGCGATTCAATACAGCGGATATCTGACGTATCACAGCCATAATCTGTTGATCGATCTGGTGTTGAATTTTGGGCTCGCCGGTTTGCTGGTCATCGGGTATTACGCGTTTCAGCAGGGAAAGCTGCTCCTTCTGCGTTTCCGTAACCGGATCGGCAATGCTTCTAATGTATTGATGGTCGCCGCGCTGTCCTCCATGCTGGTTCATGGGGTAACGGATGTGACGATTTTCTGGCCTCAGACCGGGATGCTGATGTTCTTTATTCTGTCGTCCCTCAGTGTCGGCGCGGAGTTCCTCGAGCGCGAGATCGAACCCCGTTCCCTCACGGTTCCGGCAGCCTTCCGGCTGCGGCCCTGAGCAGTTTTTTGTTTTCCGCTTGCATGAGCGGGCGTTTCGCTGTACAATGAGGACAGTCGAAAACGCCCGCTTTTCTTTTGCCGGACATGCCATGTGAAGAAAGGAAGGAAACAGCAGATGAACAAGCTTTTGATCGTGGTGGATTACCAGAATGATTTTGTAAACGGTTCCTTGGGTTTTGCCGGAGCGCAGGCGCTGGAAGAAGCGATTTGCGAGAAGATCCAGGCGTATCAAAAAGCCGGGGACGACGTGGTATGTACGCTGGATACCCATGGAGAGGATTACTCTGAGACGCAGGAGGGGAGAAAGCTTCCGATTCCGCATTGCCTGCGCAACACGCAGGGCTGGCAGCTGTATGGGAAAACCGCTGAACTGCTGAAGGGCTGCCGGAAGTTTGAAAAGCCCGTATTCGGCAGCGCTGAGCTTTTTGAGTTTCTGCGTCAAACGCCGTATTCTTCCATTGAGCTTTGCGGACTGGTGAGCAATATCTGCGTGGTATCGAATGCTGTTCTGGCCCGTACCGCTCAGCCCGAAGCGGAGATCGTGGTGGATGCCGCCTGTACGGCGTCGAACGATCCCGCCCTGAATGAAGCTGTCCTCCAAGTCCTGGCGGGATTGCAGGTGACGGTTTTGCATCACGGTTCCTGATACTCGCGTTTCCTGTATACAGCGCTCGTCTGTTTTGAAGATTTTCCCGAAAAATGTCTTGCATTTCCTTTCTGACCGTGCTATAATATAACTCGCCGCTGAGAAAAGCGGCGCTTTATGGGCCTGTAGCTCAGCTGGGAGAGCGTTCGGTTCGCATCCGAGAGGTCAAGGGTTCGAATCCCTCCAGGTCCACCATAAAAGCAAAACAGTATAGATGCCGTAGGCCAGAAGCCTACGGCATCAACTGTTTCCGGGCTTTTTCAGCTCGAAAATTCACCGATAATTCCATA
>DVGZ01000024.1 GCA_018712435.1 Candidatus Caccousia avicola | reverse complement strand
GAGGAGCGCATCATCGACGACAGCGAGGATGACGACGAGAACCTCGTGCCGCGCGCGCCGGTTGTGGTCGTCATGGGCCACGTCGACCACGGCAAAACCTCCCTGCTCGACAAGATCCGCAACGCGCACGTCACGGCCACCGAGGCGGGCGGCATCACCCAGCACATCGGCGCGTACCGCGTGCAGCTGGGCGACCGCACCATCACCTTCCTCGACACCCCCGGCCACGCCGCGTTCACCACGATGCGTGCCCGCGGCGCGCAGGTGACGGATATCGCGATCCTCGTGGTGGCGGCGGACGACGGCATCATGCCGCAGACGATCGAAGCCATCAACCATGCGAAGGCCGCGAACGTCAGCATCATCGTTGCGATCAACAAGATGGATAAGCCGGGCGCGAACCCGGATCATGTGCTCCAGCAGCTGACCGAGCATGAACTGGTGCCGGAGGAGTGGGGCGGCGACACGCCGTGCATCCCTGTCTCCGCGCTCACGGGCGACGGCATCGACGATCTGCTGGAGATGGTCACGCTGGTGGCGGACATGAAGGAGCTCAAGGCGAACCCGGACCGCGCCGCGAAGGGCACGGTCATCGAAGCTCGTCTGGACAAGGGCCGCGGCCCGGTGGCCACCGTGCTGGTGCAGAACGGCACCCTGCACACGGGCGACATCGTCGTGGCCGGCATGACGGTGGGCCGTGTGCGCGCCATGACCGACGAGCGCGGCCGCCGCATCCATGAGGCGGGCCCGAGCGTGCCGGTCGAGGTCACGGGTCTGGACGACGTGCCGGTGGGCGGCGATATCTTCAACGCCGTTTCCGACGAGCGTCTGGCGCGCGAGCTGGTTGAGCAGCGCCGCAACGAGCAGAAGGAGGAAATGTTCAACTCCCGCACGAAGGTCACGCTCGACAACCTCTTCGATCAGATGCAGCAGGGCGAGATGAAGGAGCTCAAGATCATCGTCAAGGCCGACGTGCAGGGCTCCGTCGAGGCCGTGCGCCAGTCGCTCGAGAAGCTCTCGAACGAGGAGGTCCGCGTGGTGGTCATCCACGGCGGCGTGGGCGCGATCAACGAGTCCGACGTCATGCTCGCCAACGCTTCGAACGCCATCATCGTCGGCTTCAACGTGCGTCCCGATCCGGTGGCCGAGGCCAACGCCAAGCGCGACAGCGTCGACATGCGTCTGTACCGCATCATTTACGACTGCATCGAGGAGATTGAGTCCGCGATGAAGGGCATGCTCGCGCCGAAGTTCCGCGAGGTCGCCCTGGGCCGCGCCGAGGTCCGTGAGGTCTACAAGATCAGCAACGTCGGCACGATCGCCGGTTCGCACGTCATCTCCGGCAAGATCACCCGCGCCGCGCAGATCCGCGTGGTGCGCGACGGCATCGTCATCACGGAGGACAAAATCGCGTCCCTGCGCCGCTTCAAGGACGATGTGAAGGAAGTCGCGGACGGCTACGACTGCGGCATCGGCCTGGAACGCTTCAACGATATCAAGGAGGGCGACATTCTCGAGGCCTTCGTCATGGAGGAATACCGCGAGTCCTGACGCCCCGGGAAAGGGGGTCCCGCTATGCCGGGCCACAAGCTGGGAAGAACGACGGAGGATATTCGCCGCGAGCTCTCCGCGCTCCTGCGCGAGCTCAAGGATCCGCGCACGCAGAACATGCTTTTGAGCATTGTGCGCGTGGAGGTCACAAACGACCTGTCCTACTGCACCGTATACGTCAGCGCCATGGAGGGGCTGGATCGGGCGAAAACGGCCGTGCAGGGCCTTCGCTCGGCTTCCGGCTTCCTGCGGCGTGAGCTGGGCCGCAGGCTCCAGCTGCGCCATGTGCCGGAGCTGATCTTCAAGGCGACGGATTCCATTGAATACAGCGCGAACATCAGCCGGATCCTGCACGATCTGGAAAAGGACGACACCGAATCATAACGATCACGCGCAGGCCACAAACGGGGGCGGCGGGACAGCCCGCCGCCCCCGTTTGCACAGGCCGGATCGAAGCAACACCCATGCGGCGCCGAACCGGCCCCGCAAGCCAAAACGAAGGAGGAGTGCGCATGACGGGAATTTTTATTCTGGACAAGCCGGAGGGCTTCACCTCCTTTGACGCGGTGGCCGTGGCGCGGCGGCTGTTCGGGCAGAAAAAGATCGGCCACACCGGCACGCTCGACCCGATGGCCACCGGCGTGCTGCCGCTGCTGCTGGGCCGCGCGACGCGGGCGGAATCGCTGCTGCCGGACACGGAGAAGGAATACCGCGCGTCCTTCGCGCTCGGCACGCGCACCGACACGGGCGATATCACCGGCGAAACGATCGATCATACGGACGCGCGCGTTTCCCGTGAGCAGCTGTTCGCCGTTCTGCCGCGCTTTCGCGGGGAGATTTTGCAGGTCCCGCCCATGTACTCGGCAATCAAGAAGGACGGCAAACGGCTCTATGAGCTGGCCCGCAAGGGGATTGAGGTCGAGCGCGAGGCGCGGCCCGTCACCATCGGACGGCTGGAGCTTCTGCGCTTCGACGAGGAACAGCAGGCCGGGGAGCTTCTTGTCTCCTGCTCAAAGGGGACGTATATCCGCGCGCTGATTGAGGATCTGGCGGCGGCGGCCGGGACGCTCGGCACGATGACGGCTCTGCGGCGCACGCGCGCGTGCGGCTTTTCGCTCGCGGAAGCCGTGCCGCTGGACGAAGCCCGCCGCCTGGCGGAAACGGAGGATCTGTCCGCTCTGGTGCGTCCCGTGGAGGGATTGTTCGCCGTATACCCGGCGGTGACGGTGAGCACGGCGCAGGCGGCGCGCTTTGCGAACGGCGGCGCGCTGGAAAAAGCGCGCACCTCCCTGCGGGGAAATCCTCTCGCGGACGGAGAGCGGCTGCGCGTCCTCGGGCCGGACGGCCAGTTCCTCGGGCTGGCGGAGACGGCGGAAGGGGAGCTGCGCGTGCTGCGCCTGTTCTGTGAGCCGAGTCCGGGAAGAAAGGAGATGCAAGCATGAAGCTGTATCAGGATCTGCACCCGTCCGGGGAGGATACCGCCGTCGCCCTCGGCGTGTTCGACGGCCTGCACATGGGCCACCGGCGCGTCATCACCGCCGCGATGGGCGGGCCCGAAACCCCGGCGGTCTTTACCTTTCAGACGGACATTCTCCGCGAGGGCGGCAAGGGCGCGCCGGTGCTCCTGCCGCAGAAACGCAAGCTGGAGCTTTTGGGGGAACTCGGCGTAAAGCTGTGCTGGTCGATTCCGTTCTCGCTGATCCGGGAGATGGAGGCGGAGCGTTTTGTCCGCGAGGTGCTGGTGGGCGTATGCCGCGCCAAGCGCGTATGCTGCGGCTTTAACTTCCATTTTGGAAAAAATGGCGCGGGTTCCGTGCAGGATCTGGTGCGGCTCGGGGAGGAGCTGGGCTTCTCCGTCACAGTGCAGGAGCCGGTGCTGCTGGCCGGGAAGCCGGTGAGCAGCACGCGGATTCGCTCGCTCATCGCGCAGGGCGAGATCGAGGAGGCAAACCGCCTGCTCGGGCGGCCCTTCTCCTACGATTTCCCGGTGGTGCACGGGCGGCAGCTTGGGCGCACGCTCGGCTTCCCGACGGTGAACCAGCCGATCCCGCCCGGCTTTATCCTGCCGCGCTTCGGCGTATACGCCGCCCTGGTCGACGTGGGCGGGGAAAAATATTACGGGGTGGCGAACGTCGGGGTCAAGCCGACGGTGGGCTCGGACGGTCCGCTGTGCGAAACCTGGATGCCCGACTACCACGGCCGCGAGCTGTACGGCGAGACAGTGCGCACCGAGCTGCACGGCTTTGTGCGCGAGGAACGCCGCTTTCCGGGCCTGAGCGAGCTGCGCGAGCAGATCCTGCGGGACCGCGAAACGGCGAAGAAAATCATTTACAAGCTGTGAGATTTGTGCTATACTATACCAGTGATTTTTTCACGCAGCTTTTCCGCTCCGCGGATCAGGGGGCAAGCCCCGCACGGGGACGTTCACCGGCCCTGGCCTGCGACGCTGGAGAATCAAAAACAGAAAGGTGGAATTTTCCATGCTGAAGGAAGAAAAGACAGCGATTATCAAGGAGTATGCGACCCATGAGGGCGACACCGGCTCCCCGGAGGTTCAGGTTGCCGTTCTGACGAAGCGCATCAATGACCTGACGGATCACCTCAAGACCCATCAGAAGGATCACCACAGCCGCCGCGGCCTGCTGAAGATGGTCGGCCAGAGAAGAAATCTGCTGAACTATCTGATGCGCGTCGACATCGAGCGCTATCGTTCCCTGATCGAGCGTCTGGGCATCCGCAAGTAAAAAAGAGCATATTTCAGGCAGGCGGGACTTGTTTCCGCCTGCCTTTGTGGCATTAGGGAGAACGCGGCGGGCGCGCGTGCCCGCCTTCCCGAACGCCGCGCAAGGGGGAAGGGTCCCGTTTTAGCAGTGAAATGCACGCCTCCCGGCGGGGGGCGCGGATTTTATTGCTAAGGCTGGGAAACCGTCCCGCGACATGACGATGAAAAGGAGGATTTCCCCAGTGTTTGAAAATTTCCGCACGTTTGAAACTGACTTCGCCGGCCGTCCGCTGGTGATTGAAACCGGAAAGATGGCGGGCCTTGCCAACGGAGCCTGCCTCGTGCGCTACGGCGACACGGTCGTGCATGTGGCCGTCACCGCCTCCGCGAAACCCCGCGAGGGCGTCGACTTCTTCCCTCTCTCCGTCGATTTCGAGGAGAAGCTGTATTCCGTAGGCAAGATCCCCGGCTCCTTTTTGAAGCGTGAGGGCCGTCCGACGGACAAGGCCATCCTCACCAGCCGCGTGATTGACCGCCCGATCCGCCCGCTCTTCCCGAAGGATATGCGCAACGACGTGTCCGTCGTGTGCACCGTGATGAGCGTGGATCACGACTGCGCTCCCGAGATCGCGGGCATGGTCGGCACGAGTATCGCGCTCTCCATCTCCGATATTCCGTGGAACGGCCCGATCTCCGGCGTTTCCGTGGGCCTGGTTGACGGCGAGTATGTCATCAACCCCACCGCCGCCCAGCGCGCCGTGAGCCAGATGGCTGTCACCGTGGCTTCCACCGAGACGCGCATCCCGATGATCGAGGCTGGCGCGAACATCGTTTCCGACGAGGTGATGTATAACGGCATCCTCGCGGGCCACGAGGCCAACCAGAAGATCATCGCGTTCATCAAGGATATCCAGGCGCAGATCGGCAAGCCGAAGTTCTCCTATCCGGCTGTGCACGCCAGCGACGAGATGCAGGAGGCTGTGCGCGAGTTCGCCCTCGCGGACATCCAGGCCGCGCTCGACACGGACGACAAGAACGTCCGCGACGCCCGCTTGAAGCCTGTTTACGAGAAGGTTCACGAGCACTTTGATCCGCTCTATCCCGAGCAGGAGGCGCAGATCGACGAGTGCCTGTATAAAACGCAGAAATATGTGGTGCGCCGCTGGCTGCTCGACGAGCAAAAGCGCGTCGACGGACGCGGCATGGACGACATGCGCCCGCTGAACGCGGAAGTCGGCCTGCTGCCGCGCACGCACGGCTCCGGCATGTTCACCCGCGGTCAGACGCAGGTGCTCACCGTGGCCACCCTCGGCCCCGTCAGCGATCAGCAGATGCTCGACGGCATCGACGAGGAGGAGTTCAAGCGCTACATGCACCAGTACAACTTCCCGTCCTACTCCGTGGGCGAGACGAAGCCCAGCCGCGGCCCCGGCCGCCGCGAGATCGGCCACGGCGCCCTCGCGGAGCGCGCGCTGCTGCCGGTCATCCCGCCGGTGGAGGAATTCCCGTATGCGTACCGCCTTGTTTCCGAGGTGCTCAGCTCCAACGGTTCCACCTCGCAGGCTTCCGTCTGCGGCTCCACGCTGGCGCTCATGGACGCGGGCGTGCCGATCAAGGCTCCCGTCGCGGGCATTTCCTGCGGCCTGATCACCGAGGGCAGCCGCTGGATGACGATGGTCGACATCCAGGGTCTCGAGGACTTCTTCGGCGACATGGACTTCAAGATTGCCGGCACGAAGGAAGGCATTACGGCCATCCAGATGGACCTGAAGATCGACGGTCTGCTCCCGGAGATGGTCAAGGAAGCTCTCGAAAAGACGCACAAGGCGCGCAACTATATCATTGACGAAATCATCCTCAAAACCATTCCGGAGCCGCGCAAGGAGCTGTCTCCGTATGCGCCGAAGATGATGAGCACCGTGATTCCGGTGGACAAGATCCGCGAGGTCATCGGCACGGGCGGCAAGGTCATCCAGAAGATCTGCGCCGAGTGCGGCGTGAAGGTCGACGTGGAGGAGGACGGACACGTCTTTATCTCCGGTCTGGACGCGGACAACTGCCGCCGCGCGCTGTCGATCGTCGACACGATTGTGAACGATCCGGAGCCGGGCGCCATCTACAAGGGCAAGGTCACGCGCCTGATGGATTTCGGCGCGTTCGTGGAAATCGCCCCCGGCAAGGAGGGCCTGGTGCACATCTCGCGGCTTGACGTCAAGCGCACCGAGAAGGTGACGGACGTGGTGAACGTCGGCGACGAGGTGATGGTCAAGGTGCTGGAGATCGACGACAAGGGCCGTCTGAACCTCTCCCGCCGCGACGCGCTGATCGAGGTGGAGGGCCTTGTGCCGGAGAACGAAATCTCCGACGCTCCGCGCCGTTCCCGCCGTGACCACGGCCCGCGCCGCGAGGATCGCCCGCGCGCGAGCAACGGCTTCTTCGCCAACACGAACAAGCCGCGCAGCCGCGAGGAATAAAAAAGCCATTCACTGGGGCTGCCGGAAGCGTCTCGCTTGCGGCGGCCCCTTCTGCTTTTAGCCGGGCCCGCGCCCGGGGGAAGGGGACGGAATATGTCGGTCATCACACAGGCAAAGCGCGTCGTCGTGAAGGTGGGCACCTCCACGCTGACGTATGAAAACGGAAAACTGAACCTGCGGCGCGTGGAATCGCTGTGCCGCGTCCTGAGCGATTTGCAGAACGGCGGACGGGAGATCATCCTGGTCACGTCCGGCGCGATCGGCGTGGGTATGGGCAAGCTGGGCCTGCACGACCGCCCGGCGGAGACGGAGAAAAAGCAGGCGCTCGCGGCGGTGGGCCAGTGCGAGCTGATGTTTATTTATGATAAGTTTTTCGGGGAGTACAGCCGCACGGTGGCGCAGGTGCTGCTCACCGGCGACGTCATCGACGACGACCGCAGCCGCCGCAACGTGGAAAACACGTTTGAGGAGCTGCTGAACATGGGCATTCTCCCGATCGTCAACGAAAACGACACCGTCGCGGTCGACGAGCTGGTCGGCAGCCACATCGGCGACAACGACACGCTGTCCGCGATTGTGGCGAAGCTGACGCGCGCGGATCTGCTGATCCTGCTTACGGATATTGACGGACTCTACACCGCGAACCCTCGCACGGATCCGGACGCAAAGCGCATCCCGTATCTGCGCGAGGTGACGGAGGAAGTGGAAGCGCTGGCGGGCGGCGCGGGAACGAACCGCGGCACCGGCGGCATGGCCACCAAGGTGCGCGCCGCGAAGCTCGTCAACGAGAACGGGATCCCCTGCTGCGTCATGAGCGGGGCCAATCCTGAGACGCTGTACCGCCTGTTTGACGGCGAGCAGATCGGCACCGTCTTTGGCGGGATCCGATAAAGTTTGCGCACGCCCTTTGCTATGATGGGGGAAGAGAGAATGCGCCCCGCCCATGGCGGTGCGAGGGGGACCCCTCATGTGGGTCCCCCTACGAAAAAACAGTCCCCCGGACTGTTTTTCCTTCCCCTCCTGCATTTTGGGAAGGAAAAGGTTACGGTTTAGGGGCTCTGCCCCTAAAACCCCGCAAGCCTTTTATAAAAGGCTTGACCGAAAATTTCATGCGGCTGCGCCGTGTTTCCGGGAGACCGGGAGCATGTCCAGACCGTCCCGCGTCGCCGGGCTTTCATTTTTCACACAGCTGCCGCGCGGGCCGCTGCGTGCAGGCTCAGCCTGCCGTGTAAAGGAGGTTTTTATCATGACAGAACTGCAAAGCATGGGGGCGAAGGCGAAAGCCGCCGCCCGTTTTCTGGCCTGCGCCGGGCCGCTGAAGGACAAGGCCCTGCTTGCCATGGCTCAGGCTCTCGAGGACTGCGCGCCCGCCATCCTCGCCGCCAACCGCGAGGACGTGGAAGCCGCCCGCGCAAACGGGATGTCCGAATCGCTGCTGGACCGCCTTTCGCTCAACGAAGCGCGGATCGCCTCCATGGCCTCCGGTGTGCGGCAGGTCGCCGCGCAGGCCGATCCCATCGGCAGCGTGGTGAGCGGCGGCGTACGCCCGAACGGCATGTTCATCCGCCGCGTGCGTGTCCCGCTGGGCGTGGTGGGAATGATCTACGAGGCCAGGCCGAACGTCACCGCCGACGCGGCCGCCCTCTGCCTGAAAGCCGGAAATGCCGTCATTCTGCGCGGCGGCAAGGAGGCCATCCGCAGCAACTGCGCGATCCTGGACTGCATGGCCGAAGCCGCGCACAAGGTTGGTCTCCCGGAAGGCTCTCTCCAGCTTGTCCGCGATACCTCCCGCGAATCCTCCCGGGAGCTGATGAGTCTGACCGGCTATCTTGACGTGCTCATCCCGCGCGGCGGGGCCGGGCTGATCCGCTCCGTCGTGGAAAATTCCCGCGTTCCTGTTATCGAAACAGGAGTGGGCAACTGCCACCTGTATCTCGACGAGAGCGCCGACCCGCAGATGGCCGTCGATATCGCCGTCAACGGCAAGACGCAGCGCCCCTCCGTGTGCAACGCGCTGGAGAAGCTGCTGGTGCACGAGAAGGCCGCTCCGGCGCTTCTGCCTCTCGTGGGAAAGGCCCTCGCCGATCGCGGCGTACAGCTGCGCGCCTGCCCGCAATCTCTGGCCATTTTGCAGGAAAACGGCATTGCCGCCGTCCCCGCGTGCGGCGAGGACTGGGACACGGAATACCTCGATTTGGTGATGGGTGTGCGCGTCGTGCGGGACTTCGACGAAGCCGTGTCGCACATCGCCGCCCATTCGAGCGGGCACAGCGAGTGCATCATCACACAGAACTACGCAAACGCAAAACGCTTTACGGAACAAATCGACGCGGCGGCAGTTTATGTCAACTGCTCCACGCGCTTTACGGACGGCGGCGAATTCGGCCTTGGCGCGGAGATCGGTATCTCCACGCAGAAGCTGCACGCGCGCGGCCCGATGGGCGTCAACGAGCTGACGTCCACGAAATTTATCATTGAGGGAGACGGACAGATCCGCTGACCTCACGGAAGGGGAACCCGGCTATGGCGAAAAAGAAACGCAAACCAAACAGAAACGCTCCGTCGTTCTCGGCGGATTACCGGCAGGGCGCGTCCGCTCCGGTGCAGGAGGGGACGGAGTCCGAGCTGAATGATTTCCTGCCCGAGGGAGAGGATCTCCCCGACGACAGAGAATTTGCCAAGAAAAAGGAAAAGCCCGCCCCCAAACGGAAGGCGGACCAGGCGGAGGAAAGGGAAGATTTCACGAAAGAGGAATCCACGGAAACGGTGGACACGCAAGAGCCGGACGATTCTTCCTGGAACTCCGCGCACGCCGTTCCGGCGGTCCAGGCAGCCGCATCAACCGCGAGAAGCGAAAGAGCGCGCGGAAAGCACCGCTATGGCGTGGTGCTCGGTTCGCTGGTGCTCCTGCTGGCGCTGGTGGGCGTTGTCTCCCTGGCGGGGATGATCGGCACGCGCATTTACGAGCAGGCCACGGACGATTCCGCCCTGCGCGCCTACGACGAGAAGCTGGCCTGCATCGTGATGCAGGATCCGGAACCGTTTGATTCCCCGGAAACCGCCGATCCCACCTTTGTGCAGAACGCGGCTCTATGGAAATCCATTCTCGAAAAGCGCTCCGAGTGGACGGGCTATGACGACAACGGCCTTGCCATCATTCCGCTGGGCGTGGTGGCCTCCGCCGCCGAGGAGCTGTTCGGACCCGACTGCTCCCTGAGCCCCTCCAGCCCGGCGGAGGAAACCTTCTATACCTACGACAGCACAACCAACACCTATCACGTCTCCGTGTTCAGCTCCGACAGCGCAATGACGCCGTACACGGAGAGCAGCCGCCGCGAGGGCGATACCACCGTCCTCACCGTCGGCTATGTCCTGCCCACGGACCCGTGGCGCACGCAGGAGACGTCCTCCGGCACGGAGAGCACCGCGCCGAGCCCATCGAAGTACATGGAGTATGTGATGAAAACCGACCCGGATACGGGCGAGGAATACGTCTACGCCGTCCGCGAGCCGGGCTGACGCTCTATTCCGGCGACATCGCCAGATATAAAAGCGCGAGAAGGAGGGACGGATCCTGATTTTCCTCCACCAGAAGCAGGAGAAGGAGCAGGATCAGCGTGCGATCCTCCTGCTGAAAAAGCAGGCGCAGAAGCTCCGGCGAATGGCCTTCCGGCTGGGACGGATGCTGCGGGCCGGGGGAGGGGCGCATTTCCTGCCCGTTTTGGGAATGCTGCCCGCCGTTTCCCTGCCTGTCTCCGCTTCCCGCGTTCGGGCCGCCGTTGTGGCCGTCCGATCGCTGCGCCTGCGGCTGGGCGGCGATCTGCGCCCGGGACTGCATCTCCCGCACGCGGCGCACCGCCTCCTGCTGCAAACGCTGCATTTCATTGTCCTGCGGCAATTCCGATCCCCCCTTTTCAGAACAGCCCGCTGCTTTTGAGCAGCGGCAGCACGCGCATGAGCTGCATCAGCCGCACGGCCTGATCCAGCCTCTGCCGCCGCGAGGGCGAGAGCAGGGGCCGCAGCGCGTGCAGAAGCCGGGTGCCGTCCGTTTCCTCCCGCAAACTGCCGAGCAGGGGCGCCATGCGCAGAATCGCCTGCGTCAGATCGCCGCCCTCCGCCACAGCGGGATGCGATTCTTCCTTTCCCTGCCCCAGAAGCCCGGAGAGAGCGGCCAGCAGACCGCCCTCCCCGCCGCCGGAGGAGGCCGGACCGGCGTTTCCGCCGGAATGCCCCCCGGAGGAGCTGCCGGAGCCATGCTCGCCGTCTCCTCCGCCAAGTCCGAGCGAGGCGGCAAGGCTCTGAAGCTGTGCCATCGCTGCCGGATTTCCCAGCAGCTCATTGATTTTCCCGCTCAGATCCTCCATGGCAAGACCTCCTTATTTTCCGAACAGCTGCTTCATGAGCTCGCGCGCCTGCGGCGTGCTGAGCAGCTTTTTCTGCGCGTCCTTGTCCGCCAGGATCTTTTGAAGGGATTTTTCGTCCTCCGGGGAAAGCTGGCCCATGAGCTGCCGGAGCAGGGCCTGGCGGTCCGCGTCGGAATGGATCTCTTTCATCGTCATCACGCCTTTTGTCTCGTTTTCAGGGGAAAACCCCTTGTGTTATCTGTATGCGTCCCCTATTTGATTCATGCCTGGAGGGAATATCCGATGAGAATTCTCGTCACATCCGACACACACCGCGACGAATACGCCCTGCGTACCGCGATCCTGCGCCAGCCGAAGGCCGAGGTGGTCATTCACCTGGGAGACGGCGAGGAGGAAGCCGCCATGATGAAGGCAAACTTCCCGGAAAAAATGTTTTTGCAGGTGCGCGGCAACTGCGACTGGGGCTCCACTCTGCCCACCATCGGGGAAATCACGCTGGAGGGAAAGAAAATCTTTTATACGCATGGTCATGCTTATAATGTAAAATACGGCCTGTATCAAATCGTGTGCGCGGCACGGGAGCGAAAGGCGGATATCGTCCTCTTTGGCCACACCCACCAGGCGCTGACGGACTACGAGGACGGGCTGTATCTGATGAACCCCGGCAGCCTGCACGGCTCGGAAGGCTCCTACGGGATCGTCGATCTGACTCCGGCGGGGATTGTGACAAATCTTGTGCGGCTGTGACAGCCTTTCCCCATTGACATGTTTTCACCGGAATGATAAGCTAATAACAGAAAGGTTTTGTTCTTGGACAAAGCCGTTCATTATGGAATGGAAAGGCATGTGATAGAGGATGACGGAATACGAGAGATGGCTTTCTCAGTCCCTGGAGGATCAGGAGCTTACGAAAGAGCTTGAATCTGTACGCGGAAACGAGGAGGAGATCAACGACCGCTTTTACCAGGATCTGGCCTTTGGAACAGCCGGCCTGCGCGGCGTGATCGGCGCCGGCACAAACCGGATGAATATCTATACGGTACGCAAGGCGACACAGGGCATCGCCAACTACCTTAACAAGCAGAAAACGGGCGCGAGCGTCGCGATTGCCTACGACAGCCGCATCAAGTCCGAGCTGTTCGCGCGTGAGACGGCGGCGGTGTTTGCCGCCAACGGCATCCATGCCCACCTGTACCCCCGCCTGACCCCCACCCCGACGCTCTCCTTCGCGGTGCGTTACCTGAAATGCGACGCGGGCGTGTGCATCACCGCCAGCCACAACCCTGCCAAATACAACGGCTACAAGGCCTACGGCAGCGACGGCTGCCAGATTACCGCCGAGATGGCGAACGACGTCTCCGCGGAGATTGCCGCCACCGATATTTTTGAGGGCGTAAAGCACATGTCCTTCGACGAGGGCATGAAGAAGGGCCTCATTTCCTGGATCCCGGACAAGGTGATGGATGAATTCCTGATGGCCGTGAAGGGCCAGAGCATGATCGACGAGCCGTGCAAGGGCCTGAAGGTCGTGTATACGCCGCTCAACGGCACGGGCCTGATCCCGGTGACGCGCATCCTCGACATGATCGGCGTGGACGAGGTTTCCATCGTGCCGGAGCAGGAGCATCCGGACGGCAACTTCACCACCTGCCCGTTCCCGAACCCGGAGATCCGCGAGGCGCTGCAAAAGGGCCTGGAGCTGTGCGAGAAGGTGCACCCGGATCTGCTGCTCGCCACCGACCCGGACGCCGACCGCTGCGGCATTGCCGTGAAGCAGAACGGCGAATACCGTCTGATGACCGGCAACGAGGTGGGCGTGCTGCTGCTTGACTTCATCGCCCGCCGCCGCAAGGAGCGCGGCGACATGCCGAAGAACCCGATCGCCGTCACGACCATCGTGAGCACGGATATGGCTACCCCCGTGGCGGAGCACTACGGCATTGAATGCGTGCGCATCCTCACGGGCTTCAAATACATCGGCGACCAGATCGCTCTGCTGGAGGAAAAGGGCGAGGAGGATCGCTTCCTGCTCGGCTTTGAGGAGAGCTACGGCTATCTCTCCGGCGGCTATGTGCGCGACAAGGACGCGGTGGACGCCAGCATGCTGATCTGCCAGATGGCCTGGTATTACAAGCAGAAGGGCATGACGCTCGCGGACGCGATGGACGCGCTCTATGAGCAGTGCGGCTATTACCGCAACGAGGTCGAGAACTTCGCCTTTGAGGGCGAGGACGGCATGAAGGCCATGGCCTCCATCATGGATTCGCTGCGCGCGAACGCTCCCGAGGAGATCGCGGGCTGGCGTGTGACAGGCTGGAGCGACTACAAGGCTTCCGTCCGCTGCGACGGCGGCAAGGAAAGCCCCATCTCCCTGCCGAAGTCGAACGTGCTGGAGTACCGTCTGGACAACGGCAGCAAGCTGATTGTGCGCCCCTCCGGCACCGAGCCGAAGATCAAGGTCTATCTCTCCGGCAAGGGCAAAACGGACGCGGAAAGCCGCGACGTGATCAGCCGCCTGCGCGCTCAAACCAAACCCCTGCTCGGCATTCAGTAAACAGTAAAACAGCCGGCCGGTCCGGCGGGACAAACCCGCTGAACCGGCCGGTTTTTTCCTTTTTTACGCCAAATTTCCGCAAAACGCCAGCCTCTGCGGGCTTTGTGTCGAATTACAGACAGAAAAACGGGGATTTTTTCAGTATATCGCAGATTTTTGGCGCGGGCGATTGTAATATCAGGTAAAGATCGTGTAAAATGGGTACATCACACACGGAATCATAAAAAAGGAGTGGTATCGGTGGAGCATATGGACGCGAAGGCGATCTTTCACATGGGAACCCGCACGGCGTCTCTCGGCCTGATTGTAACGGAGGGTGCGCGGGAAATGGGCGAAAAGGTGGACAGCTACCTGGTGCAGATGGCACAGGGAAGCCCCGAAGCCAAGGAAACCTTTATCATTGAAAGCGAGTGCCCCCGCTTTTCCTCCGGCGACGGCAAGGGCCTGATCCGCGACACGGTGCGCGGCATGGACCTGTACCTGCTCGTCGACGTGGGAAACTACAGCTGCAAGTACAACATGTTCGGCCAGCAGAACAGCATGAGCCCGGACGACCATTTCCAGGATCTCAAGCGTCTCATTCAGGCGGCCAGCGGCAAGGCCCACCGCCTGAGCGTGATTATGCCCATTCTCTTCGGCGGCCGCCAGCACCGCCGCAACTACCGTGAAAGCCTTGACTGCGCGTTTGCCTTACAGGAGCTCCAGGCCATGGGCGTGGCGAACGTCATCAGCTTCGACGCGCACGATCCCCGCGTGCAGAACGCCGCCCCCCTCATGGGCTTTGACAACGTCATGCCCACCTACCAGGTGCTCAAAGCGCTGATCAACCAGGTGCCGAACCTCAAACTGGACTGGGACAACTTCATGATCGTCAGCCCGGACGAGGGCGCGCTGAACCGCAACATGTACTATGCTTCCGTGCTCGGGGTCAACCTCGGCATGTTCTACAAGCGCCGCGACTACTCCCGCGTGGTAAACGGCCGCAACCCGATCGTCGCGCATGAATATCTGGGCGATTCCGTGGAGGGCAAGGACGTGTTTATCGCGGACGACATCATTTCCTCCGGCGAGTCCATGCTCGACATCGCCTATGAGCTGAAGAAGCAGAATGCCCGCCGTATCTTCTGCTACGCCACCTATCCGATCTTCACCAACGGCCTGGACCTGTTCGACGAAGCCTACAGCAAGGGCATCATCAGCGGCGTGCTCGGCTCCAACCTCACCTACCGCACCGACGCTCTGCGCAGCCGCGAGTGGTTCTATGAGGTGGATTGCAGCAAGTACATTGCCTACCTCATCGCCGCTCTCAACCACGACGTTTCCATGAGCGCCCTGATCGATCCCCACGAGAAGATCCAGAACCTGCTGATCAAAAACGGCTACAAGCCCGGCTGATCGAAAGCGTTGTTATTGTTCACAGCAGCAAAAAAGGGGTTCCCCGAAAGCACAGTGAATGAACCGCCCTAGATTGTGCGGACAGCACAAAAAGAGTCCCTGAGTAGGAAGATTCAATTTTAGCAGGAGTGGCGCAGCGAGAGCGGCGGCACTCCTGTTTTGCTTTGGATGCGCTC
>DVGZ01000023.1 GCA_018712435.1 Candidatus Caccousia avicola | reverse complement strand
CGTCAATCTCCCGGTTGACCCGGCGTGGGGGACGGTTGTGATTTCCGGGATTCCGCTTTTGTATCTTGCGGTGTGGCGGATCATTTATAATCCCGGAATCAGCAAAATCTCATCTGCTCTTCTGATTACCATTGCCATGTTTGCTGCCATTGCCATTGGCGACCTATTCGCCGCCGGTGAAGTCGCTTTCATCATGGCAATCGGTGCGCTTTTGGAGGATGCCACCACGAACCGGGCAAAGAAGGGACTGAAAAAGCTCATCAGTCTCGCTCCGACGCAGGGACGGCGCATTCGGAACGGAAAGGAAGAATTGATTCCTGCCGAGAAGATTATCAAGGGCGATATGCTCCGAATCCTGCCCGGAGAAACCGTTCCGGTGGATGGTGTCATCGTAAACGGCGAAACTTCCGTTGACCAGTCGATTATGACCGGTGAATCTCTGCCGGTAGATAAGGCAGCCGGAGACACGGTGTTCTGCGGGACCATCAATCGTTTCGGCGCAATCGACATCCGTGCAACAAAGGTTGGCGAGGACAGCTCCTTGCAAAAGCTCATTCGCATGGTGCAGGAAGCGGAGGACAAAAAAGCTCCCATGGCGCGAATTGCCGACCGGGTTGCAAGCTGGCTTGTTCCTGTGGCGATGCTGGTTGCGGCCATTGCCGGTGTTGCAACGCAGAATATTGTTCGTGCGGTAACGGTGCTTGTGGTATTCTGCCCCTGTGCGTTGGTGCTGGCAACACCCACGGCGATTATGGCTGCCATCGGGCAGGCTACCAAACACGGTGTAATTATCAAATCCGGCGAAGCGTTGGAGAAGATGGGCAAGGTCGATACCATCGCCTTTGATAAAACCGGGACGCTGACCTATGGAAAGCTGGAAGTCAGTGATGTTCTGTCCTTTGCTTCTGATTTGGCCGAAGAAAAGCTTCTGTATCTTGCGGCTTCTGCCGAGGCAAAAAGTGAACATCCGTTAGGGAAAGCAATCGTGGCGTATGCGAAAAAGCGTGATTTACCTCTTAGTGAATCTGCGGCGTTCCGAATGACCTCCGGCAAAGGCATTTCTGCCGAGGCGAACGGCTGTCAGCTCCTTTGCGGCAACGAAAAGTATCTGCACGAGTGCGGCGTTTCCGTGACAGCAAACGCTGCCGGTACACTGGAAAAGCTCCGGCTGCAAGGCAAGGCATCCATTCTCGTTGCGGTGAACGGTCAATGCGTCGGTGTGATTGCGCTGTCGGATGTTCTGCGTCCGGAAGCTGCGGCAATGGTGCAGAGGCTGACCGCCATGCAGACAAACACAGTGCTGCTGACCGGCGACAACCAAAAGAACGCCGACTATTTTGCGACGCAGGTCGGTATCCGTGAAGTCTACGCCGATCTGCTGCCGGAGGATAAAGTCGGCAATATCGCTGCATTGCAGCAGCGGGGCAGAAATGTGTGCATGATCGGGGACGGCGTCAATGATGCACCCGCACTGAAAACGGCAAGCGTTGGTGTTGCCATGGGCAGTATGGGCAGCGATATTGCTGTGGAAGCGGCTGACATTGCACTGATGAGCGATGATATTTCCAAAATCCCGTATCTGAAACGGCTTTCCAATGCAACGGTGAAAACCATCAAGCTCAGCATTACGCTTTCCATGTGCATCAACTTTCTTGCAGTCACGCTCTCCGTCCTCGGATTGCTGAATCCCACTACCGGAGCGCTGGTGCATAACGCCGGATCGTGCTTCGTCGTGCTGATTGCAGCTCTGCTGTATGATCGGAAATTCGAGTGATCTTTTATAACAAGCGTCTCAGTCGATGTCTGTCTGAACATTGGCTGAGACGTTCTTTTTATTGATGTGCATGGTCATAGAGGGGCTGAATATCATCCGGCAGATGGTCTGGAAGCAGGCTCTTGATCCGATCCTCGCTGCCGTCCTGAATCGCCTGATCGTAATACCAGCATTTGAATCGGAGCATATCCAGAACTTTATTCATGTGTGCAATTTCCGCCTCGACGGTCTCCTTCTGCTTTTCCAGCAATTCCCGGCGCAAAGGGTATGTAGGCGCACCCTCCACGCACCAGTCCATAAACTGCTTGATGTCCTTGATCTCAAGCCCCGACATTTTGAGACATTCGATCACCCGCAGGGCTTCAAGCTCGTTTTCACCGAATTTTCGTATGCCGGACCTGCGCTCTATTCCGGGGAAAAGACCTTGCTTATCATAATAACGAAGCGTGGAGATCGGCAAGCCGAACATCTCCGAAACCTGTCCAATCGAGTACATAAAAACCTCCACAAAAAATTCACAAATATATTCTTCAAACCTCTTGACCTAAAGTTAGGTTTAGGTGCTATCATTATTTTACCAGAAAAGAAAGCGCAGCACAAGAGCGTGCGCCGAAATAAATGGAGGTAAAGTAAAAATGGCAATCAAACAAACAGCCGGTAGGGATGCCTTGGGCGATTTCGCGCCAAAATTTGCAGAGCTGAACGACGATGTGCTGTTCGGCGAGGTATGGAGCCGGGAGGATCAGCTTTCCCTGCGTGACCGCTCTCTTGTGACGGTGACGGCGCTCATGGCACAGGGACTCACCGATTCATCCTTCCGGTATCATCTGGAAAGTGCAAAGAAAAACGGCATTACAAGGGAAGAAATTGCTGAGATTCTGACCCACGCCGCCTTCTATGCCGGATGGCCCAAGGCGTGGGCGGCGTTCCGTATGGCAAAGGAAGTGTGGGGCGAGGACACCGGCGAGAATGCTATGGCAGAGCACGCTGCATCCATGGTCTTTCCCATCGGTGCGCCCAACGAGGGCTTTGCACAGTATTTCAGCGGGAAAAGCTATCTGACACCTGTCTCCAAGGAGCAGGTAGGTGTTTTCAACGTGACCTTTGAGCCGGGTTGTCGGAATAACTGGCACATCCATCACGCGAAAACCGGCGGCGGGCAGCTCCTGATCTGCGTTGCCGGACGCGGCTTTTATCAGGAATGGGGCAAGGCCGCTGTGGAGATGCTGCCGGGCGATGAGGTAAACATTCCGGCCGGTGTCAAGCATTGGCACGGCGCAGCGCCGGACAGCTGGTTCTCCCATCTCGCCGTAGAGGTACCGGGAGAGGAAACATCCAACGAGTGGCTGGAAGCCGTAAGCGATGCAGATTATATCAAAGCAACTACAAATAAGGAGCGCAACGAAAATGACAGATGAAAAACTGAATTTAACACAGGAATGGGACAAGGTGTTCCCCAAAAGTGACAAGGTTGACCACAAAAAAGTGACCTTTCACAATCGCTACGGCATCACGCTGGCGGCGGATCTGTACACGCCAAAGAATGCAGTGGGCGAGCTGCCCGCCATTGCCGTCAGCGGCCCATTCGGTGCAGTGAAGGAGCAGTCCTCCGGGCTGTACGCGCAGAAGATGGCGGAGTATGGCTATCTCACCATTGCCTTCGATCCGTCCTATACCGGCGAGAGCGGCGGACAGCCCCGGTATGTGGCCTCACCCGATATCAACACCGAGGATTTCTGCGCTGCCGTGGATTTTTTGTCCGTGCAGGAGAATGTAGACCCGGAGCGTGTCGGCATCATCGGCATCTGCGGCTGGGGCGGTATGGCTGTCAACGCCGCCGTGCAGGACACCCGCATCAAGGCGACCGCTGCCATGACCATGTACGATATGACCCGTGTCACTGCCAACGGCTATTTTGATGCAGAAGATTCTGAGCAGACGCGTTTTGAAAAGAAGCGGGCTATGAACGCCCAGCGGACCGAGGACTACAAAAGCGACAGTTATGCCCTTGCCGGAGGCGTGGTCGATCCGCTGCCGGACGATGCGCCGCAGTTTGTGAAGGACTACTATGCCTATTACAAAACGCAGCGCGGCTATCATCCCCGCAGCCTGAACTCCAACGGCGGATGGAATGTAACCTCCTCGCTGCCCTTTATGAATCTGCCGATTTTGCAGTACGCCTCGGAGATTCGTTCCGCCGTTCTGCTGGTGCATGGCGAGAAGGCACACTCCCGTTATTTCAGCGAGAGTGTCTATAAAAAGCTCAACGGCGACAATAAGGAGCTGCGCATCATCCCCGGTGCCAGCCATACCGATCTCTATGACCAGATGAGCCTCATTCCATTTGAAAAACTGAATACATTTTTTCAGGAAAATCTCAAGTAAAAGAAGGAGTATCACATGAAAAAACCATATATGATCTGCCACATGATGATGTCGATAGACGGAAGGATCGACTGCGGCATGACGGTAAAAATTGTCGGTTCCAATGAATATTACGAAACGCTGAATGCTTTGAAGGTTCCCACAACGCTGAGCGGCAGAGTGACTGCACAGCTTGAACTGTCAGACTCCGGAGTATTTGAACCCACAAATGCGGCAGCAGCGTTCGGAAAAGAGGGCTTCTCAAAGAAGCGGGATGCAGCGGGCTATCAAGTCGTTGTGGATACAAAGGGAACGCTCCTTTGGCGTGACGACAGCAACAGCGGAACGCCGTTGGTTGTCATTGCATCGGAAGCCGTCACAACGGAGTATCTTGCCTATCTCGATTCGCTTCATATTTCGTGGATCGTCTGCGGCAAAATGCGAATCGACCTGCGCAGAGCTGCTGAAATCCTGTACTCTGAGTTTGGCGTGGAACGCATGGCGATCGTTGGCGGCGGCACGATCAATGCAGCCTTCCTCCATGCGGGACTGCTGGATGAGGTCAGCATTCTGCTCGGCCCCGGAATTGATGGTCGAAAAGGCATGACCTCCACCTTTGACGGTCTGCCCATGGACACAGAGCCTGTCAACCTAAAGCTTACAAGTGTGCAGCCCTATAAAGATGGCGCGGTCTGGCTGCGGTACACACTGTAATAACGCTCCAGACACGGATAACCCCTCTGCCGACACTCAGTCAGGGTGTCGGCAGAGGGGTTATCCTATTCAGGATGATAGCCAACAAATCACAGATACTTATGATAGCCAACAAATTACAGATACCTTCCGGTGACGCTTTCCGCATTCTGCGCAATTCCCTCCGGCGTACCGGCGGCGACAATGCGCCCGCCCTGCTCTCCGCCGCCGGGACCCATGTCGATTATATAGTCCGCATTGCGAATTACATCCAGATCATGCTCGATGACAATAACGGTTGCACCGCTTTCTACCAGTCGGTCAAAGACCCGCAAAAGCGTCTGCACATCCAACGGGTGCAGACCGATGGTCGGCTCGTCAAAGATAAATACCGAGGTGTCCTGCTGCCGCCCCATCTCGGATGCCAGCTTCAGCCGCTGGGCTTCGCCACCGGATAAACTGGGCGTGGCTTCTCCAAGGGTCAGGTAGCCAAGCCCTAAATCCTGCAAAACTTGCAAACGGGCAGAAACAGTTTTCATATCCCCACAGGCGGAGAGCGCCTGCTTAACGTCCATATCCATGACCTCCGGCAGGGAATACGCTTCTCCGGCCTGATTTTTCCGCTTGACCTGCTTCGCTTCCCGGCGATACCGGCTGCCCCGGCAATCCGGACAGGGAATTTCCACATCCGGCAGAAACTGCACATCCAGACTGATAGAGCCTGTCCCGTCGCAGGTCGGGCAGCGGAGCTTTCCGGTGTTGTAGGAGAAATCTCCTGCCTTATAGTCCAGCGCTTTGGCCTCCGGCAGTCTTGCATAGGCCTTGCGCAGCTCGTCGTGAACATTGGCATAGGTGGCCACGGTAGAGCGGACATTGATGCCGATGGGTGCGGCGTCGATCAGCTTGACCTGCCGGATGCCGTCCGCGCAGATTTCCTTCACATGAGCCGGCTGCGCCGTTCCGTTTGTCAGGGTTTCCAGCGCGGGAATCAGGCTTTCCAGAATCAGCGTGGTCTTGCCGGAACCGGATACGCCGGTCACCACCGTCAGCCGCCCCTTGGGAATATCCGTTTCCAAGGGCTTCACGGTGTGGATGGCATCCGTGGAAAGGTGGATCGTCCCAAACTTGAACATTTCCTGCGCCGATGCTTTCTTCCGAAGGGGCGGTGTTTTCCCCCTCAGAAACGGGCCGATTTTGGAATGGGAGTCGGCTGCGATCTGCGGGATAGTACCCTGTGCGATGATTTGCCCGCCGTCTGCTCCGGCCTCCGGCCCCATCTCCACCACCCAATCCGCTTCGTACAGGATCTGCGTGTCGTGATCTACCAATATGACCGAATTGCCGTCGGCAATCAGATCGTGCATCACATCGGTCAGGCCCACGATATTGGACGGGTGTAGACCGATGGACGGCTCATCCAGCACATACAAAACGCCTGTGGTACGGTTGCGAACGGCACGAGCCAGCTGCATCCGTTGGCGCTCGCCGGTAGAAAGGGTGGCAGACGCCCGGTCCAGCGACAGGTAGTCCAGTCCTAAGTCCATCAGCCGCTTTGCCACCGTCCAGAAGGATTCGCAGATGCTCTCCGCCATGGGGCGCATTTCCTCCGGCAGCGTGTCGGGGACATGATCGACCCATTTCACCAGCTGGGACAGCGTCATTTCGCACGCCTCCGCCAGCGTGATGCCGCAGAGCTTTGGTTGTCTCGCCCGCTGGGACAGCCTGCTTCCGCCGCAGTCCGGGCAGACGCTCTCCTTCAAAAAGCGTTCCACCCGTTTCATGCCCGTCTCGTCCTTGACCTTGGACAGGGCGTTTTCCACGGTGTAGACCGCGTTGAAATAGGTGAAGTCCAGTTCGCAGGACTGATTGGTCCCCTTAGCCTTGTAGAAAATATGCTTTTTCTCCGCGGGACCGTGATAGACGATTTCCTTTTCCCGGTCAGTCAAGTCACGGAACGGCACATCCGTACGGACGCCCATTTCCCGGCAGACGTCCGTCATCAGCGACCACATCAGAGTTTTCCAGGGCAGAACAGCGCCCTCGTCAATGGTCAGGGAGTCATCCGAGATCAGCGTCGATTCGTCCACCGTGCGCACAAGCCCTGTTCCGCCGCAGGTCGGGCAGGCCCCCTGCGAGTTGAAGGCCAACTCCTCTGCAGAGGGCGCATAGAAATGCACACCGCATTCCGGGCAGACAAGCTCCTGCCCCGCTGCCACAGCAAGGGTCGGCGGCAGATAGTGCCCGCTGGGGCAGCGGTGGCTTGCAAGGCGCGAGAACATCAGCCGCAGACTGTTCAGCAGCTCCGACCCGGTGCCGAAGGTGCTTCGGATACCCGGAACGCCCGGACGCTGGTGCAGTGCCAGCGCCGCAGGAATGTGCAGCACCTCATCCACCTGCGCCCGTGGTGCCTGCGTCATTCTGCGCCGGGTATAGGTGGAAAGTGCATCCAAGTACCGTCGGGAGCCTTCCGCATACAGCACGCCAAGGGCAAGGGACGATTTGCCGGAACCGGACACCCCTGCAATGCCTACGATCTTATTCAGCGGAATATCCACATCAATATGTTTTAGGTTGTGTACATGGGCATTCCGAACTTGAATGACCATGGGATTTTCCTGTTTGTTCATCGTATTCTCCTTTTTGCCAGATAGAACGTTACATGGGCTTCCCCATCAGAAAGCGGAATATTGACTCGATTCGGATAGTCTCGAAGCCGAACATAATCCGTGGTAAAACAGGGCAGCGACGAGGCGTTCACCAATTCTTCAAACACCATAGCATCCGGCTGTACCAAAAATTTGGAGGCAGGCATCTTCTCCCGGCAGAGGGTGTCCCAGAAGCCCAGATCTGTCCGCAGCAGGAAGTTGAAGCCGTTGATGTCCGCAAAGGTCAGCGCTTCGTATTTTGCAAGCTCATGGTCCGGCGGCACGCAGACAAATAGATTCTCTTTCAGAAACGGCTGGGCGCCTTCAATGGGAAATGGCAGAATGGCCATATCGCAGGTGCCATCCTGCCACGCCGTAAGCACCTCTCTATTCTGGCAGATCGCAGAGGAAACCATCATTTCCGGCTGTTGCGTGTTCACATCCTTTTGCAATTCCCACAGAGGCGCAGGCGCACAGGACTTGATGATAATCGTGTGCTGCCGTGCGTCAAATTCCTGCACCTGACGGACGGTGGTCTCTGCCTCCTGTAAGAGCGTTCGGGCAGCTGCCACGGCCATTTTTCCGGTTTCGTTCAGTTCGATTTTGTTCTTCCCACGAAGGAAGAGCGGTACGCCAAAAGCCTCCTCCAGATGCTGCATGGAGCGGGTGATGGACGGCGTGGAGATGTGGAATTCCTCCGCCACACGACTTAGTGTCCCTAAATCGGCAAAAGCCACAAGCTGGCTTAACTCATTCAGATCAATCATAGTCTCACCTCTCGAAATGCTTTTCATATTATGAAAAGCAGATTGCGATATCAATAGTGTACAATATCGGAAAAGTGTTGTAAAGTAGGAAACAGAAAAAATCCTGCTTTTCAGGAAATTGGAGGTACAATTATGGAATACATTACTTTGAACAACGGCATCAAGATGCCGAAGCTGGGCTACGGCGTGTATCAGACTCCGCCGGAGGACACCCAGCGCTGCGTGCTGGATGCCATTGATGTGGGCTACCGCAGCATCGACACGGCGCAGGCCTACGGCAACGAGGAGGGCGTAGGTGCGGCGATTGCCGAGAGTGGTCTGCCCCGGGAGGAGTTCTTCCTGACCACCAAGGTATGGATCACCAACGCCGGCTATGAGAAGGCCAAAGCGTCCATTGAGGCATCCATGGAAAAGCTGCGTACCGATTATCTCGACCTGCTGCTCATCCACCAGCCCTTTGGCGACTATTATGGCACCTACCGGGCGATGGAGGAATTTTATAAGGCCGGAAAAATCCGCGCCATCGGCGTGTCCAACTTCGGCCCCGACCGGTATCTGGACATTCAGCATTTCTCCGAGGTCAAGCCTGCCGTCAACCAGATCGAAACCCATGTGTTCCAGCAGCAGAAGTTGGCAAAAGAGTATCTGAAAAAGTATGATTGTCAGATCGAGTCATGGGGTCCCTTCGCCGAGGGTCGCAAGGATATGTTCACCAACCCCGTCCTGACGGAGATCGGCAAGAAGTACGGCAAGACCGCCGCACAGACCGCCCTTCGTTTCCTGATGCAAAGTGACGTGGTCATCATCCCCAAGTCCACCCACAAGGAGCGGATGCAGCAGAACTTCGACCTCTTTGACTTCACCCTGACGGCTGAAGATATGGCTGCCATCGAAGCACTGGACGGCGGCGAGAGCCTGTTCTTCTCCCACTACGATCCCAAGACCGTTGAGTGGTTCATGTCCATCCTGTGATTCTTATGTTTATATCATTGTCCTATGTAAAGCGAATGATAGCCTGTAAGTGTGCTGCAGTTTCAAACTTTTTGCTATCCCTTTAGGGATACAACTGGTAACGGCTCTTCTAAGGCTGCGCAAATCATTACTCCAATAGTGGATATGATTCTAAGTTCGGAAATTTGAGAAATACCCCTCAAGCCATTGCCCAGCAAAGAACTTGAAGTATGATGGCATACGAACTCGACTCTGTAGGCTACTGATCTGAATGTCACCGGACATACAAAAAGCATCCCAGACGAACTGTTTGGGATGCTTTTGCTGTAAAATACTTTTCTTGCTCTCTGTATTCTGAATTTTGAGTTTAATGCAGAAAATCACCTTGACAAATCTCGTCTCATTGGGGTATGCAGTTTGAATACCCCTACGAAGCCCCTGCATAGCTCTGAAAAGGCAGGTGCTGATAATGCTCGGATATACATTGCGCGCATCATCAAAGCACGATGCTTCAAGAGGCTCTCTGCCCAAAAATACAAACAACCCGC